>SXSK01000248.1 GCA_005793375.1 Verrucomicrobiales bacterium
CGGCACGCAAAAGTCGGGTAGTTTACCTATAACTCCTCGGACCTCACCGCGGCTCCGTCCAATCACGGAATAAATCGGGCGTTCACACCCCTCCCCATTCTCAAAATCCGTCCTCGCCCGATCTATTCCGCTTCGGGATTTAGGATCGGATCGCCCCCGACATTCCCCACTCCATTGATCTCTGCAACGCCCGGCGTTCCGGTGCCCGCGTAGAGCAGAAACTCTGGATGCCCTGGCCCCTCCTTGTCTGCCGCGCGCGAGGGGACCAGCGTTATCAGGCGATACTCATCTCCCGCGAACACTTGATCCCCCAGCGCCATCTTCCCACGTTCCATGCGAAATGGCAGCGACGCGACGAGCTTCGCGAGGACGTGATTGACGTGTGGTCCGCCGTACAGCACTGGATTGGCCGGCCATGCCGGCGGACCTTTGCCCACGTCGACGGCCGAGTCTTCGATGAGGTTCGCCCCCGGGAATAGCAGATCGCGAACCATGCCGGCCTGCGCTCTAATGGCGCGGTCCGCCTGTTCACCCCCCGCTGTGCCTACGATGAACGTGGGCGTGCCGCGTTTGAAGAAGTCGTTGGGCGTTGATGATGGAGCCTGTGCGGCGAGAGAAGCGGTGGCAGTAATGCCCGCCGAGAATAGAACGCTCCGAATCCAATTCCTGGCCGACACGGCTCGGTTCAGCGAGAAATGCTTCTCCTTATAGTTCAACATCGCGATGTTTGTACCGATGCCTGCGAGCGTCAAGTCTCGATAGGGTCGGACCAGAGCAATGTGTTGATGGTCAGTTAGATAGTGTCCACGAAAGGTGCGAAATTGAGGCTTAGAAGGGCATTTTTAGCGTAAAAGCTCGCTCTAACGAATGTCGGAGCGGATCGCCGTGCGAAGCTGAAAATCTGTTGAGGCGAGGGGAGGCGAGGCGAGGTTGGGGCGTTTATCGACGGGGTCTGAGTGCGCTTCGACGGGTTACGTGGCTGTCGTGGTTGGTGCGGCGGCGGGCAATTCGAGCAGTCGACGGAGTGCGACGGTGATGCCACCGCCGATCCCGATCCCTATCCAAATCATCCAAGTTGACGCTATGGGATCGGTTTTGGGCCGCCTCACGGAAAGGCCGATCTGTAATGGCGTGTTCGTGGTTACTTGCAGCGACCGCGTGAAGGTATACCTCCGTCCGAGTTCGGGAACGGTTGGATGGATCCCGATGGGGTTGGCGACCACGGCTTCCTGTTGTCGGATGAGTCGTTCGACCAAGCGTGTTTGAACGGCGCTTTCCTCGGCGGTGTTTCGTTCGATGAGTTGCTGGGCCTCTTTCTGCGTGTAGGAGGTGGTTGTTCCGTCGCGCAAAACGTGTTGTGCGGGAGCGAGACTTGGAGTTTCGCCCGCCGCTCGAGCCTGGCGGAAGTTGAGTCCGACCAGGGCTTGTTGCGTTTTTAGATTATGTAGCTGAACCCGGGCGTCTTCGTTGAATGCCGCGTCATGCTGAGAAAGTCCGAAGGCATCCTGAAATGCTCGTCGAGCCAAATCCGGGTTCCCGCTCTGGAGTAGCGAATTCCCGCGCGCGAGGAGTTCCTCCGCATGGCGTGACTGCTGTTGTTGATTCGCAGTGGAAAGGCGAGCGTATGCATCCAGACTGAGCTCCACGGGTACAGTTCTAACGGAGTGCTCCTGGAGTTGGAGTTGTCCGCTGGAGTTATTCAACACCCATTTGGGATCGAGGAACACGTGCCACAGGATGTTTTCTAGAGGGAGATCCAGGCGTGGACCAATCAGGGACAAGTCTAAGTTTCTCGAAGCACTGGATCCAGCACGACTATCGTAAAGCCATTCTACGGTCACTGGCTTGCTCAGTCGAGCGGTACGTTCCAGAGGGATCAGCAGTCGGTCGTTATCCCGCCATGGCCGCACGCTGTGGTTATCCACAAAAGCAAACCAGAAAACGGCGTTCGTGGGCAGGTTCAGTCGCAACAGCTGGTTCTCACCCGGGATCAAGACCAAATGGGCGTGGGTCAATGCTGTGCCCTCCTCTGAAAGCACTGAAGTCAGCGTGAGTTTGAGTACTCGGGAGGGTAGGGTACGCGCAATTTCGTGTCTCACGATCTCCACGGATGCCTGGAACGTGGGTTCGACGAGCCGAAAGGTGATTCCGCTCGAACGGGGTGGCAGGTCCTGGAGCAGGTCTTTGGGAATGGACTGGGCTTCACTGACTTGAAGCGCGCCAGGAGGGTTGATGATTCTCGCTTGCTGTCGATTTCCCGAATGGGTCGTCAGAAAACCGCGTTGAAGGTTGACGTCCAAGGCCTGGATACCGGTTATCTGGAAATTGGTGGCATTTGGAGCCATTGGCTGTGTGAACTGAACCTGTAGCCTGTAACGTCCTTGGACGCGTCGATCCAGCTTGATTTCCCAATCACGGTAGCCTGTAGCCGATGGAGCAGGGGTAGGCACCGAATCAACAACTTGATCCCCACGAAAGCGGACGCTCTCGGCATCGGCTGGAAGTCGAATCCGAAATCCCTTGACCCCGGCGTTCTCAATTTCGAATTGGAGATTGGCAACGGTTTGAACCCGGGATTCCTCAATTTCGACTTGTTGGAGGCTGGTAACTTGGGTCCAGGCATCGATCCGTTCCAATTGGAGCAATAGAACCCAGTCGGAATTCAATAGTCGAAATTGAAGGACTCCTTTCTGACGTACCCCGCTCTGCTGGGGGTCGAGTTGAGTCAATCCATCTCTCGATTGGATTTGTAGTCTCAGGCCTTGTTCCGGAGCAATGAGGAGTCTTCCCGTTTGTTTGCTGGCTTCGCGGAGAAGTAATTTGGGTGCGAGCCAGTTTGTTGTCTGTCGAACGCCAGGGCCTGCCAACGTGATTGCCATGGAGTGTGTGCCTTCCGTTTGGGTTTTGAAGTGCACCGTGATGATCCGATTCGTTTCGATTTTTGATTCCGTCCAATGGCTGATTGCGCTGCCGCTGATTGAATCAACATCGAAGCCTGTCGGCATGGGAAAACTGACTTTAAAGATGCCCGCGCGGTGGATGGCAATGCTAAGGTTTGCTGCCAGGACGGAGCGGTCTTCGCTGAGGGACATGGTTTGTTCTGTTTCGACCCGGACGTCGGGTGTCATCCTGGATGCCTTCAGTTTCAATCGGCCGTCGCCGGTGACATGCCGAAAGGCGCGTCGGAGCACGAATCCAGGAACTTTTTTTCGGGAATCCTCGAATTGTCCCAGGGGAAAGTCTTCCAAATGAATCGCCGAAAACAAGGATCCTTGCGCCTCTTCCAATTGAACGTCGTTTCCGGTGGCGACACCCAACAGGCCAGCTTGACCGGCGGCTCCAATGACATTGAGGAGTCCGATCTCGTGTTCGTAGGGCAGTGGGGTGGAAGTCGTTTGAGAACGAATACTCAAGTTAAATGGTCTCGATTGGGGCGGTTGTAGCTGAATTCGCAGTTGCTGGGTTTGGGGGTCTAATCGCCAGAGTTGGACACTTGGTGAGGTGACCTCACTGATCGTCATCCCATTGGGTACACTCAGGAACAATTCGGTGACTTCACCTTGGGATGGTCGGATTTGAATCCGATGCTGACCTTCGATAACGCCGGAATTGGGCAGGTACAAGTGTTGAAGGTCCGCATAGAAGACAGAACGCTCTCGTCGAGTGTCCCTGGCCCGAGGTTTCCATCCGATCCAGATGTTATCGACGGGTGCTAGAACCATGGATGCCGTTGTCGCTGCCGAGCCGTTGAGATTGGAGAGTTTGATGGATATGGCTTTGTCAGCCATCACATCCGCTTCCACGCCCACGAGTGTCAGGGCTAGGGTGTTTATCAGGCCAGGACTCGTGGGCAGTATGAAACCTAACGCTCCTTCGCGAGCCAGGAGACCAACCTGATATTCGAGTGTGACGACTATTTCGCCGCTGCGTTGGGCCAGTAGAGAATGGACGATGCTCTGATTGGATTCGGATTGGATGAGTCGTGCGAATTCGTTGGGAAACACGACCCGGGTGAGAACTCCTGGTGCCTTTAACAGAGGGAGCGATTGACCGGCGATGGCCTGCCAACGAAGGGTGGCCTGGCCAAAGGCGTGTTCCTTTTCGACACGGATCACGTGGGTCACGGTGTCTGCCAGGATGCTCTTGGAGACCCCCAACTGAGTCCTTTGGATAGTTTCAGTTTTGGGTATCCGAGTTGGATCTGCCGGCTGGGTTTGTGCCTGAGCCTGATCCAATGAGCCCAGGATCTGGGCGGCGAGTAGCATCCACCCGAGCCGGGTTGTGGCCCCGCTGAGAACCGGCCCTGTTGGCGTTGAGTCTGGGCCAGTGGCTACTTGCCACCACTGTTTCAAGCAGGGAACGACGATTCGGATGGCGATGAAGCAAAGACCCAGCACCATGAACGGTGGTGCACCATTGTCGGATCGGAGCGTCGCCCAGAATAGCAAGAGCCATCCAGTTGTGTAGGCTAGTGGGCGTTGGTTGCTCCGCAGTGACACTCTGGCGTAAATCCAGACTACCAACCCCAGCCACCCCGGCCAGAAACTGAGGATTTTGGTCCGCAGGGGGGCCTCCAACGGGTCGGTGGAAATCTGGGCGGTTAATGGGGTATTGGCCGCCTGGATGGCGGAAATGAATTGCAGCCCAGCAGAACCAGAAGACCGCGGCACGTTGGCGAGATCCTCTACTAATCGCCATCCGGCGAGTAGTGCTAAGGTAATTGCTGCGACTGCGATGCAACCGCCCAGGAGGTGGCGTGGACCGAAACGTCTCACCCCGCCACTGGTTGCGAGCCGGACAACTCCGGTAGCAACCAGCAGCAGCAGAAACAGTAAGGATAACGATCCCCACGATTGCATCGGCTTGGCTGACTGCCAAAATCGACGCAATGAGGTGAATCCGGAAGAATCTGTCGCCGGATTGGCGAGTGAAACCGAGCCACCGTGCCATCGGATTTGGTGGCTAGGTTCCGGTTCAATTTGCCAATCGGTGAGCAGTGACGGGACGGCAATGGCCGGGGTACTCAGCTGCAGACGTTGGGCATTTCCGGATCGGGAGGCTACCTTCAGGTGCACCTCTTGGACGCCATTGAAATCTACTTTGGAAGAGAGCGGAATCAGGTTGGAAGCGCCCGCCGCGACGGGCACGACAGAATTACTTTGGACCGAGGCGGACCAGAGTTCGGCATCCGGCGGCAGGGTTATTTGCAGGTGCTGGGCACCCCGGCTTTTGACGAAATAGCGGGCGTCGGTGACGACCTGTCCATCTCTGGAAACCCGAGATAACAAGGAGGCTCGATCAACGATTTGGGCCAACGTTGGGTTTGGTGTGTAGGGAAGCAAATTCAATTCGAGATCGAACGGTCGCGACCCATATCGAAACGCGGCCAAAACTGGAGCGTCGAATAACAGTCGATACTCCGCGGGGATTTCTCCGGGCTCCAGTCTCAGGAGTTTCTGGGAGACGGCGGTTGGCTGGAGTTGAAATGGGTATGTGCTGACGACAACGGTAACTCCCTGTTCCGACTGGATGTCGATCGGAATGGCGCCGAGGAAACGAATCCGTTCGCCTTGAGTCCTAAAAGGGCGTTCATAAGTGGCCAGCAACGTGTAGGGTCCAGAGACGGGTGTGTGCAACTGCACGATATACCCGGTCGCGGTTTGTTGCCAGTTTCGGACGTCCTTGCCGGTGAATTCCACGTTGAAGTACTCATTGGTTAGCGCGATTTGGAATGCGGCTATGGGTGCCCCAGAGATCACATAGTTTAACAGGCTACTGCCATAGGCAATGCCTTCACCCACAGAAAAAAGGTGTAATGCATCCACTTGGATGGATTGAGGCATCCGTTCCACGGATAACGTTGCCTGCCATGTTGGATCGGAGATTCGGTAGGCCGACTGCAATCCGGAGCTCTTGCGCGGGAATAATGCCGTGGCGATCTCGGTCAGGTTGCGTGTGAGGAGTGGTGTCAGGCGCCAACCATCATCTGCCGCGATACCGACATGGCCACGCGAGGACTTGGCACCTTCGAGTTCCACGGGTGGTAAGATCCAGTTGGTTCCGCCCAGAGGAGAATTTCGCTCGAGACGAAGTTGTACCAATTGACGGCCGAGAACCGGCTTTATGAAGACCAACTTCAACTGCTGATTGGTTTGGCCGGGGGTTTGGCTGAGGAAGTGATCCGTAATTCCGGAACCCTCGAGTTTGGCTATCGCGAATCCTGACGGAATCTGGAGCGATAATTCGCGGATGGGCGCTTCGCGTACCTCTAAATCCAGTTCTGAATCGATACGGAGGTC
The DNA here is from genome assembly GCA_005793375.1 of Verrucomicrobiales bacterium. Classification (GTDB taxonomy): domain Bacteria; phylum Verrucomicrobiota; class Verrucomicrobiia; order Limisphaerales; family UBA9464; genus SXSK01. The sequence goes on from SXSK01000248.1 coordinate 6,300, forward strand.
TGCTTCACCCAAGTGATAGGTGGAGACCTGTGATACGGCGAGTTCGGGTTGAATGGCGTCTGCCAACAACTGCAGGGCGAAAGCTCCGCCCGTGTAACGATAGACAAATACCTGAGAACCAGGTTTGGAGAACCAGGGTTGGGCTTCCGGTGTCATGGGAAATTGTTCCGGAGAGATTTGAGACAATCCCATGGACTGAAGCACTTCGAGCCTCACGGCCCCTTCATTGATGATGCGATAGTGGTTGTCTGTGCGAGTGGTGCCTTCGGGTATCCATTGCAAAACGTCGGTTCGCACTGGGAATTCATCCAAGGCCGCCTGGGATTGAAGAATTAATGTAGCCTTTTGGCGTTGGGGTTGATTGAACTGAACCTGTAGGCGTCGATCCGTGCTGCCTGGGATGACCTCGACATTCCAGGCCAGAACATCTGGCCCTTGCACCCTGGTGAGTTCGCCCGAACCTCGAAGGCGAATCTGTGCCTGGGTCAAGTCTCCTTGCATCACCTGAAAGCCGAGAAGAGTGGTCTGACGCAAGATTCCAGGCCGCACCGCAATTTGGGAAAGTTGGGTGGTAGTGAAGAAAAGAACACCCTCGGTTTCTGCACGGGATTCCTTCCAAACCAGGTCCACCTGACCATCGGTTGGAAGAAAGCTTTGGAAGAGTTCTCCAGCACGTTCGGGTCGTGCAGCTCCATGAAACTTGAATTGAGTGTCAGGTTTCAGTCCTCGTAGCACGACGGGCATCAGGGCGCCTGGGGCCATCCGAAAGCTTAACTGATTCCATCCATTGGTGAGCCGAGTCCGCGATTGAAACCTCATTTGGACGGGATAGTTGCCGGCTTTTTCGAAGTGTGCCTGGAATCGACCTTCTTCGAAAGTGATTTGCCAATCCGGCGTGGAGAGAGCCTCGGTCAATGCGACATCGCCGGAGAGCAACAGGAGCGAACCGCCTTTGGGATTCCTGACTTGCGCCGTGGCGGTAACGGTGAAGACCGCCTCCGTATCGCTCAGTTGCCCATCGAGTCGAACATCCTTTAAGACCACACGATTCGCCTCTGGATCGAGGGGACGAACCAGAAGGGGCAGTGAGTAGAAGGTTCCCAGAAAGCGAAAAACCAAAGAGCGCCGCATCGAATTTGTCAGTCCAGCCCGAACGGTTTCGGGAAGCCATGAGGTGTCGACCGGCAAAATGCCAACAGCGCCTGGGAGTTCAACGTCCCCATCCGTCGGGAGGTCGAGCCGGACAAACCCGCTGGAGAGTGCTGGGTTTTCGTGGGTGAAGGTTAGTGAAGCAACGGCATTGGTGCTCGGGCCGAGAGGTGCCTCGGCCACGATCTCGAGCGTCGTGGAGGCGAGCGCCGGTTTGGACTTCTTCAAGCGCACCACCAAGGATCGTGATCCAGAACTCTCCTGACGAAGGCTCCAATCTTCCAACTGCGATCCGGAAACTTGGTGAATGGTGCCGGTGCCACCGAGTTTGACAATCACTTCCTCCAGGCTGCCGTGGATCGATTTGGCCAGAATTGTCGCCGTGTGACGCGCTGCTGCAGGTTCAATCTGAACGGTCTGCTGGATGGTGAGGCCGTAGACCCGTAGATCCTTCGATGCGGAGGTTCCTTTGATGTCGGCCTGAAACACCACCCGTGCTTCTTCCGTGCCGACCTGGGTGTTGAGGCTGGCACTGGATGATTCCGAGGTTACCCGCGAATCGGATTCGGCGGCGCTGGGCTTCGCGGGATAAAGGAGGAACCAGGAAGCAGTCAGTACCGAGATCCAAAGCCGACTGACGTGGCCGAATCGCCGCCGATTAATCGAGGAGTTCATAAGTAAGGGAAAGGCCTCAGCGGCCGGAATTGGATTTAGCCTGACGAATCATCAATTCGAGTCGTTTTGGAGTCGGATCCGGAGCAAAGGCAGTCGGGACATCCCGAAGCAATGCGAGCAGTCGATCCGTGGTGACCTCGGTGGCGAATTCAGTACCTGCCAGCCACTCGCCAAAGGTTGCCGCGCAGGCAGCCAGACGCATACGGGGTGGTGTCTGATCCAGAGATGGGGCCGCCCCGACATAAGGAACGATCCAAGCATGTTCTCGATATTGCTGCGTGTCCGGCGAACGAAAGCGCACTCGAACGGTCGCCATTGGCCCAGAGCCATTCGGATTCACCTGAACGACGTACAACGAATTGCCGGATTCGGATGCCGCGAGTTCCGCGGCGTCCACTGTGTTGTCGCGAAATTGCTGCTGCGTGAGTTGATGTCTCGCGTAGCCGATCTGCCGCCAGAGAGACACCCGTTGGGGATGAAATTCCACCTGAACTTTGACATCGGAAGCAGCGACTTGAAGGGCGCCCAGAAGTTGGGTGGCGAACGTCGTGTCGGCGTCGTCGGGCGAATTCAGAAAGCCGTACCGGCCATCGCCGTGGCGAGCGAGGGTTTCGAGGAGCCTGTCGTTTAGCCCCTCCCAACCAATACCGAAGCAGTCCAAGGCGATACCACGCTGGCGCCACGACTCGACGTTGGTTTTTAGGGATTCCGGGAGGACATCTCCCAGATTGGCGGCGCCGTCCGTGAGCAACACCACGCGATTATTACCGGCGGCGATAAAGTGCCGTGAGGCGGTCGCGTAGGCCAGCTTCAAGGCTTCCTCCAGATTAGTGCCCCCTTCCGGCGTTTGTCCACCCAGTTGGGTTGGGAGTTCGGAGATTTGCTCGCCCGAAACTGCTTCGAGGCGGAGCTGAGGGGTTCGTGCAAACGTCACCACGCTCAGCCGGTCCTCCGCCTTGAGTTGTCGGGAAATTGTGCTCAGCGCGTGGCGGACCACTTGGGCACGATCGGCACGTTCCATGGACCCCGAGTTGTCGAGGAGCATGACGACATGGAGTGGACGTGCCGCTTCACGGCCGCGAGTTCCGGTGCGAATAGCGAATCGCAGGAATTCCCTATTGTGGGCAAAGGGGGAGACGGCGCGTTCCCAGGTGAAGCCGATCGGCACACCTGGGGCGGGCTCGGGGTCGTGATACTGGAAGGCGTTGAGGAATTCCTCGACGCGGATCGTGGCGGGGTCGGGGAGACTTCCCTTTTGGAGACTGACAGAGGCCAACTGGAACGACACATCGGTGACATTGAGCGAGAAGGTTGAGTGCGCTTGAGTGGTCGTCAGAATTTCGGGTTGGGCTTTAGGGGGCTCCACGGGCCGATTCGGGACGACTGCACGAAGTCGGTCAGTGCTAGCAATTATCCGAGCTAGAGGCTCGGCAGCGGACAGCAAATCGTCTGTGGTACGAGCAGAATCGTCTAATTTGGCTATAATGGGTCGAGAAGATCCAGAATCCTCGGTCACCGTTCTGAGGCTAGGCGTGTCGACCTGAAGATCCAATTCCGTTTGCAGTTCCCGGTTCAATTCACGCGATAAGGTGAGTTTAGATTCCACGTCCACCGGGGCCTTCTCCCTGGACTCTTCTAGGCGCACCGCCTCGCTAACCAAGGATTCTTCAGAGATAGCGGGGTCCATCGGCTTGGCGGCAAGCGATTCGATCAACGGCTCTCCTTCTGAGGACACCTGGCGTGCGCTCCATAGTCCAAAGCGTAGGCCGGCCAAAACGTCTTTGTGCGCAGTTGCTTTCGCATCACTCACGGCGGAGAAATCCACAGGCGGTGCGCTCTCAAAGAAAAAATTGAGCGTTTTATCGCCCGCTGGTGCGGAGAGGCTCAGTTCTAAGTCACCCAGCGGGCTCGGAGGCGGGGCGGCGGGTTTAGGCGGTTGGCTGCCAAACCGCGAGGCTGATTGCCTCGAGCGGGTTTCCCCACGTTCGAACCCTGCCGTACGGTTCTGCGCGACCGAGCCGAGCTCGGTAGCGTTTTTAATCAGTGGGTCTTGGGCATTCGATGAGGGGGTTCGGTCCCGCACAAATAGGTCCCGCGACGCATCCGTGTAATAATCCTGCCACGTTTTGGAGTTTGTGATGACGGTTGACTCGCTAAGTCCTCGGGAAAGGAGTTGAAAACCTTCGCTGGGGTGTGAGTTGCCAAAAAGAGGTTCGCCGAAAGCGCTGTCTTGTTTGGCGAACATCAACGAGGGGGTGCGCTGTTGGAGCTCAAACCAGCCCAGCATGGAAACCAGTCCGGCAGCGATTCCCATGGGGACGGTCCAACGCCACAGGGGCGATGGCGTCTTGGGGAGCGAAACGATGGGGGCTTCGCGGAGGGACCTGAGCAGGGTCTCGCGGCGGTTGGCAGAGAGATGTAAACGCTCGATCGGGGGCAGGGAGTCGTCCGAATCTTCTGGGTGCCGTATGGCCTCGTGCAACAGTCCGATGGTGGCCTGTAGGTTGTCGTGAAGGCTCTGAAGTTCCGGACTCGAAGCGAGGGCGGCGCGTACCTCGGCGGCTTGAGTAGCCGACAATTCACCCAACAACAGGGCGGTGATCCGGGATTCGAAATCCGACTCAGGAGGGGTTGGCTGGGAATCTGGATTCATGGGACGAGGCCGGCCTTGGACAGGTCGGCAGCCAAGGTTTTGAGTGCGTGATGAAGCAGGTAACCGACGTGGCCGATCTTCAGGCCGGTGCGATCACTGATTTCCTGGTAGGAAAAATCTTCGAGAAAGCGCAGGCGAATGATCTCCTGACTGCGAGGGTCCAAGTTCAATAAATTGAGCCGAACCAATCCGACACCCTCCCAGCGGGCGATCTGATCATCGGGAAGCGGATGAGGGTCGGCGGGATCCGCAAGTTCCTCGGAATGGCTTTCAGTCGGCGAGGATGCTGAGGTTGATTTCCCAAACGAGACGATCTTGGCGTTATCGCGGTGATGGTTGATCGCGAGGTTATGGACCGTTCGATAAAGCCAGCTTCGTGGTGACGCGATCTGATGAAACTGGGGCTGAAGTCGTAGAAAAGCCTCTTGGACGAGATCTTCGGCCAGACTGATATCTCTCGCCAACCTCCTGGCATAGATCAACAAGGGTGACTCGATGGCGAGGAAAAGTTCCTCGATCGATTCGAAGCGGGGGGAGGCTGCCTCGTCCGCGTCGAGTCGTTTTTCTACCATGCGCTGTTGAGTCACTGGATTGAGCGCGTCGCCTTCCTGCTTCTCCGGTACACCCGGGGCGGGACCGACGCACCTATTCATGTGACACGGGAAAGGCGGAATCCTTAGAAAGAATCTTAGGGCGGAAGGAAGAAAAGAGAACGGCGGGTCTTGGGGTGACACACGGATTACACCGCCAGGACCCGCCGTTGCCCGCAACCACACGGAAGCGAGCGACCTGATAAGAACCCGACAATCTGGTGCGTTGAGGTGTAGGCCTCAACCCAGGCTGTCGACTTCAGACAGGGAACAGGGGCGTATTTAGAGAGCCACCAGTTAAAGGTCAAGCGGTGGTTTTGGGAAATTCAAGGAGTTGCAGAAGTTTTGTTCCCTGCTTGGCGCTCGCACGCTACTGAAGTAAACCCTTCTAAACGATGCGCCCCAGCTTACGATTGGATTTATCCCAGCTTCGAGTGTTGCCGTTGGCGGAGCGAAAAAGCCTGACCACCGCCGAAGAGATCTTGGTGGATCCAGACTCTACTCCTGCGCCCGTCAGTGAATTCGTTGCAGTCCAGGTGCTCGAAGTTGCCGACCGGATCCGCCATACGCGGGGGCGCGGAGCTCAGGTCATCCTGATGTACGGAGCACACCTATTGCGGAATGGAGCGGCCAAGATTTTGACGGAACTGATGGCGGACGGTTGGATAACGCATCTCGCCACCAATGGCGCAGGAACGATCCATGACTGGGAATACGCTTGGCTGGGACGATCCACCGAGAGTGTCGAGGACAATGTCGCCACGGGTACATTTGGGACTTGGGATGAAACGGGGCGGAACATTCATCTCGCGTTGATGACTGGGGCACTGCAGGGACTGGGGTACGGGGTATCTTTGGGTAAGTTTATTCATGAAGACGGCTGTTTCCTTCCTCGCCCCGAAGACTTGTGCGCAACCATATGCCAGTTTCCATTGGACCCACTGGCAGCGGCTGGCTGTGACCTGTTGTCCACCATGGAACGATTTGGGCTGAGCACTGGCCATCATGAGGTTCAGCATTCCTGGAAAGAGGCGAGCATTCTCTCTCAGGCCTATCGTTTGGGCGTGCCGGTGACGGTCCACCCTGGGATTGGATACGACATTATTTCGTGTCATCCGATGTTTAATGGTGCCGTGATTGGCCGGGCAGCGGGGGAAGATTTCCGACGTTTTGCGGGGGCCCTGGACGGTTTGGATGGTGGGGTGGTGCTGAGTGTGGGTTCGGCAATTATGGCACCGCAAGTATTTGAGAAAGGTCTGAGCTGTGTCCACAACCTGCGGTTTCAACGTGGCGGGTCGGCCGTAACTGGCCATTCCATTTATGTGGTCGATTTGCAGGATGGGGGCAACTGGGATTGGAGCCGAGGTGAACCACCAAAGAACAACCCAGCCTACTATCTTCGGTTCTGCAAGAGCTTCTCGAGGATGGGTGGTCGGATGCAGTACCTTCAATCAGACAACTGCGCCTTTATCCATCATTTGTGTCATGCCTTGAGAGTGCCGGCACGCGGGGCTGCCAAGTCTTGAGCGACGCCCGAAACATTCCAGTTGATCCGAATATGACTCCCCAACGCTTTGACGAAATCACGGCGCGATATCCGCTGCTTCGCTTGGCTTTGGCTGGCGACTTCTGCCTTGATCGCTACTTCGACATCGATCCGGCGAAGGCGGAACGTTCGATTGAAACCGGATTGGTGGTGCACAATATCGTCCGGGTGCGATGCCAGCCAGGGGCCGCAGGAACGATCCTGAACAACCTGGTGGCATTGGGGGTTGGGGAGGTTCGAGTGATTGGCTGTTGTGGACAAGATGGAGAAGGATACGAACTCAAGCGCGCACTGAGCTTGATGCCAGGCGTCTGCTTGGAAGGCTTGGTGGAGGCGCCCGAGCGCCGCACATTTACCTACACCAAGCCGCTGATTCTTCGCCCAGGCCTGCCTCCGGAAGAACTCAACCGTCTCGACATCAAGAATTGGAATCCCACGCCTGCGGAAGTTCGCAACCAAATCGCCCGGCATGTCGAGAGAGCATCGAAAGACACGGACGGACTGATTTTGATGGATCAGGTAGATTTGGCGGAAACGGGCGTTGTCACTCGAGAGTTGTTGGAAGAAGTGCGTCAAGCCCTCTTACGGCAGCCAAAATGGTTGGTGCTGGGCGACAGTCGACGAGGCTTGCGCAGTTGGCCACCCATCTCCTTCAAAATGAACGCCGCAGAACTCAAGGCGATGAGCGGTGAACTAACCAATACAGTGGTGGAATGCCAAAGGGCAGTGGAGCGTGTCGCCGCCTCGAACGGGCGTGCGGCCTTTGTCACCCTGGCGGATCGCGGCATTGTCGGCGCCGCACCCGGGGGTCCGTCGGTTTCGGTTCCTTCACTGCCGATCCGTGGGCCAATTGATATTGTCGGAGCCGGTGATTCCGTAACGGCGAATTTGACGGCAGCGTTGGCGGCGGGTGCGACACTCACCGAAGCCATGGAACTCGCGATGGTGGCGGCGAGTCTGGTAATTCATCAACTGGGCACCACAGGAACGGCGTCGGTGGCTCAGATTCGGAGCATGCTTTTTTGAAACCTCACCGTGCATACAGTGTCCGTGTTGCGAGACACTCTATGAGCGCGCTTGCAGTCTTGATACTGTTGATGGGGGTCTGTGGAGCTTGTCGCGCACCGGAGCCAGTTGCGTGGAATCGCTTTGAATTTCAGCAAATCCAAATGGGGTTGCTATTTCGCCTAGTGGTTTGGGCGCGGGATGGATCGACGGCGACCAATGCATCGGTTGCAGCGTTTCAACGGGTGCAAGGGTTGAACACCCTACTGAGCGACTATGAGGAGCAGTCCGAATTGAGCCGTCTTTCCCGCACGTCTGGCAGCGGGCAATGGGTGCGCGTGAGCGACGAGTTGTGGAGGGTATTGAAACGCGGTGACGCGATTTCACGAGCCAGCAGTGGTAGTTTCGACGTGACGGTGGGTCCTCTGATCCAGGTTTGGCGACGAGCTAGGAGGCAGCGTGAAATGCCCACCCAGGAGAAGATCCAGCGAGCTCAGGCATCGGTGGGATGGCAACACATCCGATTCGATGAGCGTGCTCGCTCGGTGCAATTGGATCTGCCAGAAATGCGACTGGATTTGGGGGCGATTGCCAAAGGCTATGCACTCGACGAAGTCGGTAGGGTGATGCGTGCGCATGGGATACGACGTTTTCTTGTGGCGGGTGCAGGGGATCTCGTGGTTGGAGAACCTCCGCCGGGATTGGCGGGCTGGAAGATCGAAGTGGCCCCACTCGACTCGCCGGGGGCACCACCACCCAGAGATGTCCTTTTGCGAAATGCGTCGCTTTGCACCAGTGGAGATCTCTTTCAACATGTAGAAATTGAAGGGAAGCGCTACTCCCATATTGTTGACCCGCGCACTGGACTGGGGCTCACGGATCATAGCTTGGTAACTGTTATCGGGCCGGATGCCATGACGACGGATGCATTGGCGACGGCGGTGAGCGTCGCGGAGCCCGAGCTTGGTTTGGCTCTGGTGCGGCGCTTCGGAGCGGACGTTCTGGTAGTGCGTCGTCCAGAGGGTAAATTGGAAGAACATGCGACCTCGGGGTTTTGGCGATGGCAGACTCGGCGCCGTGATTCGTTGAATGCCCCGTGAATCCGAATCCGGCCAATGTGCGTCCGAGGGCGGGGGGAGAGTGGGTTGGTTGACTTTTCGCTAGCGGCGCGAATTGGCGTTTGCTCAACCAACCGATGGAGTTAGTTTCCATTCGGCATGCGCGTTTCCAAATTGTTGCATACTCGGTACCGGTTGAATGACCTGGAGAGGTCAGTTCGGTTCTACAAGGACGTTCTCGGCTTGGAGGAAGTTCGTCGGCACAAGTCACCGCGCGGTTCCGAGTTGGTTTTTTTGAAGGCACCAGAGAGCGAAGCCACGATTGAGTTGTGCCATTTTCCCTCGAGTGGTCCTGTGGAGGTTCAACCGGACCTGACCCATCTGGCTTTTGAAGTTTCCAGTTTGGCTGAATTTGGGCAGCACTTGGCGCGATTGGGACTCCAGTATTCGGATGGCCCGACCTACAAGGACGACGGCAGTGGCGGGTTCGCATTCATTGATGCTCCGGAGGGTTACGAAATCGAGTTAATCCAGCGCTCACCCTTAGCCAAAGGTGGTGGAGCGACCTATTGACCAGTGATCTCGTGGAATGACACTTCGATGTTGCCACCACGTTTTCGAGTTTCCTCGACCAACCTTGGTCATGGGAATTCTCAACGTCACTCCCGACTCTTTCTCTGACGGCGGACGATTCCTTGATGCAGCGTCCGCCGTGCAGCAGGGATTGCTGCTGGTTCGCGAGGGCGCAGATATCCTGGACATCGGCGGTGAGTCGACGCGACCAGGGGCTGAGCCGGTCACTCTCGAAGAAGAATGTCGTCGGGTGTTGCCAGTGGTGGAAGAACTCTCGCGTCGGACTCAGATCGCGATCTCGATCGATACACAAAAGCCTGATGTCGCTCGTGCGGCGATCCAGGCTGGAGCGGTCATGATCAATGACATTGCCGCCAATCGCGAGGACGAGTCCATGTGGCGATTGGCGGCCGAGAGTGGGGCTGGTTATGTCGCGATGCATATGCAAGGGACTCCGCGGACCATGCAAGCATCGCCTCAGTATGGCGACGTGGTGGCGGAAGTGACCGAATTCTTCCGCAATCGGCTTGAACGGATGCAGGCCTGTGGTGTCCGATTGGAACAACTCGCTCTCGACCCAGGCATTGGGTTTGGGAAGACCCTGGATCAAAACGTCCGCTTGTTGTCTGGACTGAAGGATTTTAGGGGATTTGCTCGGCCGATTGTGTTAGGTGTCTCTCGGAAATCTTTTCTGGGTGGTCTGACAGGGGCTGGTGTGGGTGATCGGATGCCGGCTGGGTTGGCTTGTAGCGTTTGGGCCGCGTTCTGTGGGGTATCGGTCTTGCGCACGCACGATGTCGCGCCCACGATACAGGCACTGCGGGTCTTCCAGGCGATTTCCGAACGAAAGCTTTGAACTTTTGGCAACTCATCTCGGCGTTGTGGCGTCCCGCTATGGAGATTTTGATCCTGGCGAGCCTGATCTATTTTGCGTTTGTGCTGGTGCGAGGAACGCGGGGGTTCGCAGTAGTGACGGGGTTTCTGGGATTGTTGATCACGCTGACGCTGTTGACGAAATTGCTTCAACTCACCGTGCTGAGCGCCCTGCTCAACGAGTTATTTCCATTTCTAGCGGTGGCAGTGGTCATTTTGTTTCAGCCAGAGCTTCGACGGATCCTGGGGGAGCTTGGCAATTTACGGACGCCCAATGCCATTCGGGAACAACGGGAAAACATCGAGGTGATCATCCAGACGGTAGATCGGCTGGCGCCTGTGAGAATTGGCGCCTTGATTGCGATTGAGCAGACGAATCACTTGGTGGATTGCGTGGAGTCTGGGGTCCCGGTGGATTGCGAAGCCACGCCGGAGATGTTTGAGACCATCTTTTTTCCGAATAATGCCATTCATGATGGCGGGGTGTTGGTCAAAGATGGGAGGATCATAAAAGCGGCCTGCATTTTTCCTTTGACCCAGCGTCAAGACCTACACAAGTCGCTTGGAACGCGGCACCGCGCGGCACTGGGGCTGAGTGAAGAAACCGACGCGGTGATTGTGGTGATTTCTGAAGAAACCGGAGCTATCTCGTACGCGTACAAGGGTGATCTAAAACGGGGTGTCAGTTTGGACGAATTGCGTTCCTTCCTGACGCTTGTGTTCGTTCGAACCCAACAACCGCGTGGTATCTGGCGCTGGATGCGCCAGTTGCAACCAGGACGCAATGGACTGACAGCAGTTGGGCCTCCCAAATAATCATGTCGTTGCCTGAGTCCATTCAGTACAATTTTTGGTGGAAACTGTCGGCGGTGGGTCTGGCGACGCTGATCTGGTTTACCGTCCATTTTGGAGCTGGTCACCGAACCGGAAGCGTTGGTTCAACGAACCTGTTTTCTCAAACCCAGACGCGTCGATTGGAAGAAGTTCCGGTTCGCGTCTTGACCAGTGTCGGCGATTCCTCGCGATTCCGAGTGATGCCGGACAAAATTGAGGTGGTGCTGCGTGGTGACGCCAATGTGCTGCGGCGTTTGCAACCATCGGACATTGAGGCCTACGTGAATTTAGCCGATGTGGAGGCAGCTCAATCGTTACAAATGCGGATTCAGCTCTACGTCCCGACCGGTGTTCGTGTTGATTCACTACAACCAGCCAACGCATTCATTGAAAAGTTGTCAGAATCCAACGATACTCGGTCCCGACCGAACTGACTTATGTCGAATTCCAAACGCATCTTCGGCACGGATGGTGTCCGTGGACGTGCCAATATCGAACCCGTAACCGCTGAGACCGCCCTGAAGTTGGGGCGCGCGGCGGCGCATGTTTTTAAACACCGAGAAGGCCAGGCCCGCGACCGCCTGCGTTATCGTATTGTGATCGGAAAAGACACCCGGGTCTCCGGATACATGCTGGAAAATGCGATTTCTTCAGGAGTTCTTTCCATGGGCGTCGATGTCATCTTCATTGGGCCGCTGCCGACACCAGGCGTTGCCTATGTGACCCGATCATTGCGTGCGGACGCCGGCATCGTGATCACTGCGTCGCACAATCCGTACGACGACAATGGCATCAAGTTTTTTCGTCCGGACGGCTACAAGTTGGACGACGACATCGAGAACCAGATCGAAGATTTGGTCTTTAGTGGTCAGATTGAGAACATTCGACCGACCGCCAAGGAAATTGGGAAAGCGGTGCGGGTGGATGATGCGCGCGGCCGATACGTCGAACACGCCAAGGCGAGTTTTCCACGGGGCCTGACCTTGGAGGGGATGCGCATCGTGGTGGATTGTGCGCATGGTGCGGCCTACAAGTCCACGCCCACCGTGCTTCAGGAATTGGGTGCAGAGACCATTATTTTCGGCAATCAACCGAACGGAACGAACATCAACCAGGAGTGTGGTTCAATGCATCCAGCCAATTTGTGCAACAAGGTGAAGGAGTACCGGGCGGATTTGGGCATTGCGCACGATGGCGATGCGGATCGGTTGTTATTGGTCGATGAAAACGGCGCCCAAATTGACGGAGACGATATCCTGGCCATTTGCGGACTGCAGATGCTTTCGGAAGGAACGTTGGCTGGCAAGACGGTGGTGGCGACGGTGATGAGTAATGCCGGATTGGACGCCGCCATCCGTGAAAAGGGTGGCGATGTGATCCGCACGCCGGTGGGAGACAAGCATGTCATTGATACACTTCTGACCGAGAAACTTAATTTGGGTGGGGAGCAGAGCGGGCATTTAATCTTCCGTGATTACAGTACCACCGGGGATGGTTTGGTGGCTGCCCTTCAGATCCTCAGCATCATGAAGCAGCAGGACAAACCATTGTCCCACCTCAGCCAATGCTGGAAGCGGTATCCTCAATTGGTAACCAACGTGAAGGTGCGAGAGAAGCGTCCCTTTGAGGAGTTGGACGATGTGTTAGATTTGGTGAAGAAAGCTGAGGCGGAGGTTTCGCCTTCGGGTGGGCGAGTGTTGTTGCGTTATTCGGGCACAGAACCCAAAGCGCGATTGCTGATTGAAGGGCCAGATTCCGCGGTGATGGAGCGTTGGAGCCGGGCTATTTGTGAGAGCTTAAGTCGGCAGGTAGGTGCGGCCAACTAAGGCGTCGGTGTTTCTGTTCGGAGTTGTTGCACTCTTCGAGTCGTTCGAAGTATTCTGGGTGACACCTTAAATGAATGCACCCATTACACGCCGCGCGTTCGTCCGCCGCACAGCATTGGCTTCGGCTGCCCTGACGTTTCCATTCGTCGCTGTGCGCAATGTTTATGGCGCAAATTCGCGTCTAAACATCGCGGCCATTGGCGCTGGAGGAAAGGGTGGGATCGATATTGGTTATTGCGCCGGCGAAAATGTCGTCGCCCTCTGTGACGTCGATCAGAAGAATGCCGATGGCACGTTTAACAAATTTCCGCAAGCGGCCAGGTACAAAGATTTCCGACGGCTGTTCGAGACGCAGAAAGATATTGATGCGGTGACGATCTCGACACCCGATCATACGCATTTTCACGCCGCCGCGTTGGCGTTGCAGCTACGCAAGCATTTGTACCTGCAGAAGCCATTGACCCATACGGTTTGGGAAGCCAGAACCCTGACCCAGTTGGCACGGAAAGCCCGAGTGGTCACGCAAATGGGCAATCAAGGACACTCCGAGGTGAACTCGCGTCGGCTCGTCGAATTGATCCGCTCGGGAGTGCTTGGCCACGTAACCGAAGTTCATGTCTGGACCAATCGGCCGATCTGGCCTCAAGGGATTGAACGTCCGCCGAGCAAACCGGCCCCGGCGCACCTGGATTGGGATCTTTGGCTAGGCCCGGCGCCGTGGCGGGAGTACCACGACGGTTGTGCGCCATTTAATTGGCGTGCCTATTGGGATTTTGGCACCGGGGCGTTGGGTGATATGGGTTGTCACAACATGGATCTGGCCTTCTTCGCGTTGGACCTAAAGGATCCAATAGCGGTGTCCGCTGAGTCCTCCGGAGTGAATCGGGAGACCGCCCCCAAGTGGTCGATCGTTCGCTACGAATTTGCGAAGCGTCGTTCTCAACCAGCGATTACTATGACTTGGTATGACGGGGGGAAGAAGCCAAATCCCGCTCTGGCAAAGGCTGCAGAGTTGCCGGAGAACGGATATATTTTTGTGGGAACGAAGGACACGCTTTACGTCCCGAGTTATTGGGGCAAAGGATCCTTTCTTTCAGGAGCCAAGATGGAGGATTTCGCCTCGGTACCCATGACGTTGCCACGCCATCCGGTTGGGGAAAAAGACAACGATGCAGCTCAGCACCTGGAGTGGATTGACGCGTGCAAAGGGAAAGGGAAGGCCTTGGCGAATTTCGAGTATGCCGGACCAATGACAGAGACGGTGTTGTTGGGCAATGTGGCATTGCGTGTGGGCAAACGTCTGGAATGGGACTCGAAGAAATTGCGCGTCAAGAATGCTCCTGAAGCCGCTGCACTTATCCGGAGCGAGTATCGCAAAGGATGGGAATGGAACGGTTGATCCGCTTCCCGGAACGTGTTGAAGGTTGCGATGAATTCGCGTTTGTACTGAATTGGCGTCGCAGATTGATCGGAAAGCATCGATGAGTTGATTGAACGAAGCCGCTGCGCGGGGGGGCTTCGCCGAAGTAGACGCCCGGGGTGGTCTGGAGCACACGCTCCGGACCTATGATCAAAACCTCGTTCATATCCAGATCGAAATCCACTACAGCTCCCGCGCAGCTGCCGAGACCAACCATTGCTCCAGATCCA
>SXSK01000249.1 GCA_005793375.1 Verrucomicrobiales bacterium
CAAACGCGAACCTGCCTACCTGGTGATTTTGGTGAAATATCACACACGGCGCAACGATCAGGCCTACCGCTCCCATCGTAAACGCCGCCTCAAAGAACTCAAAAAATGGAAATCCCTCAAAACGTCGCTGTAGTGTTAGTCGCACAGTTGCGCCTAAGATTCGACCGCGGTGCGCACCCTGGCGCAGTCCATTATTTTGCGGGTGCCCTCGTGCTTCTGCCGATGGCAGCCCAAGCACTTCGATTTGTCCGCAAGCAGCGAGTGGCGTGATCGAAAGAGCGTTGGCGCTCTCTGGAGGCACTCACGACAATTACGGTGTGACAAGAGAGTCCATGGTCCCAATTCACGTGCAAATGCAGGTCCGGGCTTCAGGAACGGAACGTTTGTTTCCCGCTGGATTTGGCCGCTGGGATTGGTATCTTTTGGCCATCCGCGATGCGTTGATTGTGTCCGACCCACGGCCAGTGATTGTCGCGATGGATTGTAGGCCATCCGAATCGGACCCAGTTCAATTTCGTCTGCCAATCTCTGATGGATCTCAAGCCCTTACCCGCGGCGGCATCAAGCCCCGTCCCGACGCCGATGCCGACATCGCCGCCTTCCAAAGCGATTCGCGCGCTCATCGTCGAAGATAGTGAATTCGATGCTCGGATCCTGGTTTCTGAACTGCGCACGGGCGGGTATCAACCGGCCTGGAAGAGAGTCGCCACACCTGAAACTCTTGTCGCCGCGTTGGAATCTCAACCCTGGGATCTGATCCTGTGCGATCACAATATGCCGGGTTTTAGCGCGCCCGAGGCACTGCGCCTGCTCCAGCGCTCCGAGCTCGATATCCCGTTTCTGATTGTATCCGCTGGCATCGGTGAAGACGAAGCCGTGCGGGCCATGAAAGATGGGGCGCACGATTTTCTCATCAAAGGCAAGTTGGCTCGCCTGATTCCCGCTGTGGAGCGTGAGTTGCGTGAAGTGCAGGTTCGATCGGCACGACGCGTCGCCGAACAGACTCTTCGGCAGAGCGAGTTGCGTCACCGATTAGTTTGGGAAAACTCCACGGATGCCGTGTTGCTAACCGATGCGGAAGGTGTGATCCAGTTTGCCAATCCCGCCGTGGCACTCATTTTTGGGTGGGATGCCACCGCGTTGATTGGTCAGCCCATTTCGGTGCTTCACCCCTCGATACCGGGTGGGCCGAGTTGGATGGAGACGGCGCATAGCTCGGGACAACGACGGTTGTTGGACACGCCGGGACTGCGTCGGGACGGTACTGCCGTTGATCTCGATGTGGCATTCAGTCTCCTGAAGATGAACGAGCAAGAACTCGTGGCGGCATTCATACGAGATATTACGGAGCGGAAGAAGTTCCTGCTGGAATTGGTCAAGAGCCGACGGGAATTCGCGGCGGCACGTGAGATTCAGCAACGGTTGTTCCCCAAGAAATCTCCGGTGGTTGAAGGGTTTGAGATTGCAGGAACGTCTCAACCGGCGGAAGCGGCGGGAGGCGATTACTTCGATTATGTGCCGATGTCGGGAGGGGCTTTGGGGGTCTTAGTAGCGGACGTCAGCGGCCACGGTCTCGGTCCGGCACTGCTGATGTCCGAATGTCGCACGGCACTCCGTTTGGTGGCGCCTGTGGAAGAAACTCCCGCCAACATTTTATCTCGGACCAACACGGTCTTGGCAGACGATCTGGTGGGCGAACAATACATCACCATGCTGTTTGTCCGGCTTGAAACGGTCCCGAGACGGCTGATTCACGCAAGCGCGGGGCATCCGCCGGGATTGGTTTTGGACGCCACCGGTACAGTAAAGGCGGAGCTCCGTCGGACCGGGCCACCTCTGGGCCAGCGACGGGAGTTTCAGTACAAGGATCATGCGCCGACCCTGTTGGAGACGGGGGACATTGTGGTATTGTTGACGGATGGGGTTGTGGAAGCGATGCGGGAAAGGGAACTGTACGGGCGGGAGCGGGTTGCGGAGACGGTTCGGAAGCATCGGCACCGATCGGCGAATGAGTTGGTTTGGGAGATTTGCCATGCGGTGAGAGAGTTTAGTGAAGGAGCGCCGGAGGCGGACGATGTGACGGTTGTAGTGATCAAAGTGGTTTAACGACAAAGAAGTTGTTGAACTGCGGTGCTTGCCCTCTACACTCCCGCCGCCGTCAAGGCACTGGTCGGGGCGTAGCGTAGCTTGGTAGCGCGTCTGAATGGGGTTCAGAAGGTCGTGAGTTCAAATCTCACCGCCCCGACCATCTCTCCCTCAAGGACTTAAGAGGTTTTTCCCGCAGCAGAGCCGCTTGCCGATCAGCCACTTGCTACGGTTCTTGCTACGTCCCCCCACGGCGTTTTCATGGGAATGCCTGCGATAGCTACACGGTACTACATGGCGCTACGTAGGCAGGAATACCGCAAGCATGTCAGGCTGGTTGTCACCAAAAAGGCCAATGATGGCCGAAATGAAAGGACAACGGTATGGCATGCTTAGTCAAACGGAACGGGGTCTTCACGGCCCGAGTTTACTCCGAAGGCCGGGAAATCTGGCGTTCGCTCGGAACTGGGGACCGGCAAATCGCGGAGCGCAAGGCTCGCGAGATCGAGCAGAAGATCAAATCCAGGCGATGGGTCCGGCAGGAGCTTGACCAAGTTCTTGAGCGCGCCAAGCGGGAGACTCAACCCGACGAAGTTGCGCTGCTCTGCGAAACGCTCGTCGGCTCACTCATACAGTTCGTGCAACTCGCGACCGAAGCCGAGCGGGACGCCCTCGCGCTCGGCCTGGCCCGGCGACTCACCGATCAACAGCAGCGCCGGTTGTCGATAAAGGACGCATGGGCTGCTTGGGAGCGGTCGGCGAGCCGTTCGACGGCGGCAGGGGCTCGCACAATCGCGAGCTATCGCTCCATTTGGGCGAGGTTTGAGGATTGGGCGGAGCAACGCGGGGTGGCGAACCTCCATGAGCTTGACACAACCATGGCGTGCTCATACGCGGACGCTCTTTGGGCGGCACCAGTCACTCCGCGGACGTTCACGGCCCACCTTTCCTTTCTCCGGTCGGTGTGGCGGGTTTTGAGGGTGCCGGCGGGGCTACCGACCGAGAATCCTTGGAATTCTATTCGCGGCAAGCAAGCGTCGCA
>SXSK01000250.1 GCA_005793375.1 Verrucomicrobiales bacterium
AGTGGTCGAATGGCGAGTTTCCGAAGTGTCGATCAATCCGGTGTACGAGTGGGTTTTTATGAGTCGTCTAAACTGAATCCTGCAAGCTATACAAGCCATACGTTCAGACTAGACCTCATTGAGGTAGTAACACCGTTCGTATCTGCGCAATGACAAGGAAATCCGATCCTATTCATTGGCGGATACCGTTCGCTAGACTCCCCTTCCCTGTTTGATCTGCGCACTGGCGGGAACATGGCTTCGCAGACAACATCGCGAGGCCTTCCGTCCAAGGTGACCAACTCTCCCTCACCCCGTTATCAAATCATGGAATCCTTCGACCTTGAGCCGCTTCCCAAAGCCCATACCAATCCTCACGCTCCAAAACGATATCGTCGGCTTGAGCTGCGGATCGAAGTCGTTCGAGTTTGTTGGTACCGATAACCGGCAGCGGATGACTCGGATGGGCAAGGATCCAAGCGTAGGCCAGTTGTTCCAACGTCGCGCCATGATACCGGGGGGACATATTCTTCGCCGCTGTAGCCAAGCGTGCCGCCGCAGGATTATTGGGATCAAATAGCCGCCCGCCGGCGAGCGGACTCCACGCCATCGGGAGTATGCCCAAATTTTCGCATTGATGAAGCGTGCCGTCGTGGATCGGCTCCGGGCGCAGCAAATGAAATTCAATCTGGTTCGTCACCAACGGCTGCTCCATTTTTGTATTCAACAGATCCAATTGCGACACGTTGTAATTGGACACACCCGCCGCGCGAACCTTGCCACTGCGCACCAAATCATTCAGGCCTGCAGCCGTGTCCTCAGCGCGTGTCAGCCAGTCGGGGCGATGGACGAGAAACAAGTCGACATGGTCGGTGCCCAGAAAGCGCAACGATTTTTCAAGACTCTTGATCAGACGGGGTCCAGTGGCGTTGTAGTGCGCTGTGCGACGATCCGGATGGTAGGCGCAAGGAACATAAATACCCGCCTTGGTGATGATCTGCAGCTTGTCGCGAAGTCCCGGCGACAAGCCGAGCGCCGCACCAAGCAGCTTCTCCACCTCGTAAAGCCCGTAGATCTCCGCCGTATCAATCGTCGTGATTCCAAGTTCGAGACAATCGTTCAATCGGCGATTGATTTCCTGAGCGCTAGGCTTCGTATCGAGAAGTCGCCAGGTGCCATAAACCATGCGTGAAAATTCAGGCCCTCGCGGCGCCAGTTGAGTCCGTTTCATATGGGCTCACCAAGACTCATTTCGACAAACGATCCAAGATATTTCGAGTAATCCGTTCCACGGCGGCATCCCCTCCGCGGAGACCGTGAGACCAATCGGTGCTACCACACGTAAAGACGGTTCCGCCTTTGGTATAGACACCGAGCACCGCATTTCCCTTCCGGCCTTTCTCCCACTTCTCATACCAGTAGCAATCGTCGGGATGCCACTGGGCCGGGGCTGTGCCCAAGACGGTAAAGGTATCCGGAGTACCATCGCGATACGTGGGTGTCGGGAGTCCTTCCTTCCAAGATAATTCACAACCATCACATTCGTAGCCGACAATTGTGTCCTTTCCTCCAAAACTATCATCTTTCTTGAGCCCCGTGCCCTCATAGATCCAATGCTCCGGACGGTGAACCGTAAAGGCCCCACTTCCATCCATCAATTGGCCATGACTTTTGTGGTATCCGCCTCGCAGGAAACCAACCCCCGTCAATTGATTCTCCGGGCGTTTCACCAAATGATGGCTCCACAGCGAGGACAACGTGGCATAACCCTCGCGGGCGGCAAAGACCGGGTCCGAATAATAGTTCTGCTTCCAACAGGTGAAGGACTGGCCTCCTTCCTCGCTTCGGACCTGCCAACAACACGTATTGCCACTAAAGAAGGCGACATTACCCCCATCGGCAATGTACTTCTCTAAACTGTCCCGCATGGGCCCAGACCAATATTCATCGTGGCCGACACTGAGCACCAATCGGTAGGCGCGCAACAATTCAGGTCTCGATTCGAGGTCGCCATTTGCGGCAAAATCGAGGATATAACCATTTCGCTCAACCCACTCGACAAATGGTCTTTCCCAACTGTCAAACTGACTCATCGGCGGTCGCTCAAAGGAAACACGGTGCCCTTGGTTGTTATTGCGACTATTGTACGCATACAGACTGGACCCGCCCCAATTGTTGTAGGCGTTGTAAGTGTGCGTTGAGAGTTGGAGCAGAATCTTTGAAGCCTTGCCCGGCTCGGCAGCTCGCAACACGAAATAGCAACTACTCTCTGTGGCTCGCGTGCCGCGATGACTATAGGTCCCTCCCCCATCACGCGCCCTAAACCAAACCTTGTAATAACCACTCATCCACCCCGCGGGAATTTTCAGATTGACCGTCGCGGGCCAACGGCACCCGTGCGATGACGCATTCTCGGGTACAGGCTGTTCCCGGCCGGTAATTGCAGCAGACGTCCAGACCGTCTCCAGTTTACCGCCAAGGCGAACAATCTCGACGGAAAACGTGGGAGCACTGCACGACACGTGCAGGGTCAATTCCTCCGTCGGCGCATAGCTCACGCGTCCGGCGTAACCCTCGACAAACAGCGGCCGCGCTTCGTCGGCCGTCAACCGGATTCCGGTGGTCAGGCAAACCATGCAGAGGGTGGACCCGATCAGTCGACCGAGCCATGTGGGGATTCTCATGAGGTTAACTTGGCCAGCCACCGACCATGGAATCAAGCGGGGATTTCTTGGATTGTTCGTTTGCCTGTTGCACAATCTTGATAGAGGGAATAGATCTTGGGGCAGTTCCCCAATGAAAACACGCGCTGACACTTGCCCTCAAATTTCTAATAGGTCGTGGATGGTCGTCGTCATGGCGATCGGCTTGTTCCAATTGTCTGCCCGTTCAGAGTATATACAGCCTGTGGACGTCAAGGTATCCAACGGCGAGGGCAGCAAGGGGGCGCTTATCGAGGGCGAAGCTCTCGACGATGGTCCAGTTGGCAGCCCCACTTCAACCCATGCCGAAGGCGAAGGGATGTGGAACTCGGTCGGATCGACGAAAGCCGAGGCTGTCTTTGATCTGGGCAAGACCGTCGATCTGACCAAGGTGTACCTCTGGAACTACAACGGTTCCGAAACCGACCAGGGCATGCGAGACGTTCAAGTGCTGATCTCGTCGGACTCCGACATTAACACCACAAACTTCACGGGAATTGCTGAAATCTCCCTCACTGAAGGCGGAACCGCCGTCCAAACGTTCAATGTAACGGGCACGGAAGTCCGATTGGTCAAACTCAAATGCGTCCGAAATTGGGGGCATGGTTTTGCTGTTGGCCTTGCGGAGGCTCGATTTGAATCCGGCCAAATAGAAGGAAGCGTGCCCGTTGTGATCATTGACGGACTGAAGGATGGCGATGCGATCCTCTCGGGCAAGGACTACACGCTGAAGGTAAAAGCGACTGACAAGGACAATGACCTTTCCAAGGTGGAGTTTTACGATGGCGCGATCAAAACGGGCGAAGTCACCAGAGCGCCATTCCAGTGGATCCACAAAACCGTGGCGTCCGGAGAACACACCTTCCGCGTCGTTGGAACCGACAAAGCCGGCCACAAATCGTTTTCAACGGTCGATGTCTTGGCAAAGGAAGTGGTCAACGGCCGGATCGAACAGATTGACGACACCGCGGGTGAGGGCACTGGCCAAAACCAAATTTCGTATTCGACCAGCGGATGGACGCTTGCACCCGGAAACGCCAATGACCCGCGATTTCAGCAAAACGATCACTACGCCAGTGCGTCGGGAGCTTTTTACGAATTGAAGTTTGTGGGAGTGAAAGTCGAGGTCTACGCGACGGTCGCCAGTCATCACGGAACAGCGAAAGCCTCCATCGATGAAGTTTGCGAGTGTGACG
>SXSK01000251.1 GCA_005793375.1 Verrucomicrobiales bacterium
AACGCGAACCTGCCTACCTGGTGATTTTGGTGAAATATCACACACGGCGCAACGATCAGGCCTACCGCTCCCATCGTAAACGCCGCCTCAAAGAACTCAAAAAATGGAAATCCCTCAAAACGTCGCTGTAGTGTTAGGACTGCTCCCGTTGGCACCCTTGTTGGGCCTCACTGGCGCCCTGCTTCTGCGACGCCAACTCACGGCGGTCTATACAACCTTGGGAACACCCCGGCCAAAAGGTTGGGCTTGGGGATTCTCTCTCCCGTTGCTGACACTGTTCGTGCCGCTGGCATTTGCTATCGCCACTCAACGGCTTGCTGTCATTGCTAGTTCGCCGGACGCATCCGCCGCACACGAGGCTCTCCAGAGTTTGAGGCGCTGGGGGAATCCGGATCAGCTGTTGCTCGCCAGTTACGGTCAGTCATGGAGCCCTCTGGAATCGCTGTTAGGAAGAAGGGTCGACCAAAACCAAGCCAGGCTGCTTTACTTCCAAGTCACGGGGAAACCATTCAATGCCGTCAAACCTCCTTTGTCACTCGCGTCTCGCCGCAATCGCTTCGCCCTGGAGGAATGGGCACTGGATGGCGCCGATCGAGATGGCGCTCTCGGCGGGGAATCGGTCGCTGGCCGTGTGCGCGGGTTGTCCCTCTCGGGATCTCGACTCGATGGGATTCTGGGCGCTGATGAAGCGACCGCGTATCTGGAGTGGACCCTCGAGTTTCGCAATGATCACGAGGGCGCCGCGCGGGAAGCGCGCGCACAGATTCAATTGCCACCGGGTGGTGTGGTCTCGCGTCTCACTTTGTGGGTGAATGGCGAAGAACGCGAAGCCGCTTTCGCTGGTAGGGGCGCCGTTCGGGAAGCCTATCAGCAGGTCGCCGTCGCTGAGGGCCGCGATCCCGTGCTCGTCACCGCTAACGGCCCCGATAGAGTCTTGGTGCAGTGTTTTCCAGTGCCGCCGCGGGGCGGTACGTTGAAAGTCCGGATCGGAATTACCGCGCCGTTGATCTTGAAATCCTTGGAGGAGGCAATCCTCGCTTGGCCGGTCATGGTGGAGCGTAATTTTTCAGTACCAGATTCCCTGATGCATTCCGTCTGGATGGAAGCCAGTCAGCCGCTGGCATCGACTGGTTCCAAGCTCCAGCCCGACCGGACCAAGCCAGGCCGGCCTGGACTCCGTGGTTTGCTGTCGGACATTGAATTGACCCAACCGGAGTCCCATATTCGAGTTCAGCGTAATCCGGCGATCAGCCAGGCATGGAGTGTGGACACACAGGTGCCGAGTGCTGGTATCGCTTGGCAGCGCGTGGTGAATGTTGCGGTGACGATACCGCCTCGGATTGCCCTCGTGCTGGATGGCTCTAGAACCGCGACAGATGAGTTGCGCCAGCTTCAACAGGTGCTCTCCGAGTGGATGCCACATTCGGAGGTTTGGGTGTACGTCGCTTCCGATGAAGTCCGAACACAGACCGTCGCTCAGTTTGTTCAAACGTCGTTCGAAGGCGTGGGAGGTCAAGACAACGTGCCGGCACTGTTGGAGGCATGGGATTGGGCGGCGGGAAAACCCGGAAGTCTCGTGTTGTGGATACACGGACCTCAACCCGTTTTGATCCAGTCGGGTGATGCGTTGAGGCAACGCGTTGAATGGCGTTCGGAACAGGGAGCCCCCAGGTTGTTGGATCTTCAAACAAGACCTGGCCCCAATCGCATCGCTGAAAGGTTGGATGGTGTCACTCATTGGCATCCAGTGACACGGCTTGGCTCATTAGAAGACGATGTGAAGCGCTTGCTTCAACTGTGGAACGCGCCACACACCGAGCATCGACTTCATCGGGAACGACGTTTCAACAAACCCGATAATTCCGAATTGGGAATCAAACAGGGATCCACACATTTGGTTCGTTTGCTCGCAAAGGATGAAATCCGGTTGCGCTTGCGCGAGCGACGAACCGAAGAAGCTGTAGCCCTGGGCGGCACGTACCAATTGGTCACGCCAGCAACCGGGGCGGTGGTGTTGGAGACCAAGCGCCAGTATGATCAAACTGGATTGAAACCCAGCCACCCAGCGACGGTCCCCGTCGTTCCCGAGCCACAAACGGTTTTTCTTTTGGTGGTGGGTATCCTGGCGTGGATGACGTTCGGGCGTCGGCGTTAGGCCGCTGGCCTTCAGTGCCTCACACAACAGCGACTTTGACACAGTGAATGGGCGGGAGGGCATCGAAGAGACGCTCCCATTTTTCGCCGCTGTCGCGCCCCATCCAAAGCTGGCCGGTGGTCGTGCCAAAGTAGAGCGCCGGTGCCGCGAAGGAGTCGATGTCCATCGCATCGCGCAAGACATTGAAGAAACTGTCCTTTTTGGGTAGCCCTTTGCTCAGCTTCTTCCAGGAGCCGCCGCCGTTATCGCTTCGCCAGATGGCGGGCACACCGCCGGGACAGGTCCGTGTCATTGGCTCCAGAGGCACCACATAGAGGGTGTCCGGGCTGTGGGGGTGAACGACGAGTGGGAAGCCGAAGTCGGAAGGTAATCCCTTGGCGATGGAGCGCCACGTGTGACCGTGATCGTCGCTTCGCAGAACCCCGATGTTTGGGCGCCGACCACCCGGACCGTCCCATTCAGCCCAGCCACCGTGGTTTTGCATGTAAAGGCGTCCAGGGACGTCTTTGTGGCCGGCAATCTTGTGGACGCATTGCCCGAATTCGGGGAACGGGTCGGGCGTGAAACCGGCGCCGACGCCCCGGTTGGCTGCCTTGAAAGTTTCACCCCCATCCTCGCTCATATAGTGACCGCCCGTAGAGATGCCGAGATGCACGCGATGCCCGTCACGCAGGATAGTGTGCATGCAAAGTCCACCGTTCCCAGGCTGCCATTTGCGGGCGTGTTCGTGATTGCTAATCCCCGGCACCAACTCCCAGGAATCGCCGCCGTCTCGGCTCCGAAACAACGATGCCGGCTCGACGCCGCACAAAAGTTCTTTCCGGTCTTTGCCGGCTTCGATCGACCAGATATTCGCGAGCGCGCGACCGTCATCCTTCGGGAAGGCAGGCGCCGATTTGGTCTCCTTGAAGGTCTTCCCGAGATCCGTCGAGCGCAGGACCTTCATTCCAAAGAAAGGGTTGCAGCTGGACGCATAAATGCGAGGTGCGCCGCGGGCATCGATCAAGGCGGAATAAACCCCGACGCCCTCCCCAAAAGGACCGCGCAGCGTAAAGCCGCGCCGCGCTTTAGACGATTCGGCTATGAACAATCCCTTTTTGGTTCCGATACTGAGCAGGATCTTGTCGCTCATAAGTTAACCCCCTGAGACCGCGGTCATGATAGTGACAACGTCAGCCTCGGCGAGATGGGTATCCAAGCCGTCGAGGTCACGCATGTGATGATGGTTTACAAATAAATTGATATGCCGCCGAACGGTTCCAGTCTCGTCACAGATGCTCTGATGAAGCGCTGGATAGCGCCGTTCAAGCTCCCTCAGCAAGGCGCCAAGAGTATCCACCCGAAGCGAAAGCTCGGAGGCACCACGGCAGCATTTCTGCAGTGGGCTCGGAATGTAGACCGAAATCGTCGAGCCGGACCCTGCGTGTTGGGATGCGTTGAGACGAGGTGGCATCGGAAAGCAGGTGGTAGTTGGAGCAGCAGAACAAGTGCACGCACAATTCCGTCCGCCATTAGCTCGGCAGCACTCCAGAGTTAACTCAGTTAACCACGGAGTGGAGCCAGCGTATTATGATATGCCTCAGCGTCAAAACCTTTCCGTGGTGTAGCGCAGGCCGGGGCGCATCTCCGATGGCTCAAGGTTTTTCCGGCTTTCTTGAATGCTTCGGAAGCATCAAACAGGAATTTCAGGGTCTAGGCTTGGTGGTATCGTCAGCCATGCGCTTGAAAGCTTTGCCAATCACTTGGATGAGTGCCAGGGAGTCGGGATGTTCCAAAGCGATTCCACACTGTTTGAGCTGGTTGAGGTACGCATCCGCTTGCGCCGTGTCGCCACGTGATCGTGCCGAAAGACTGGCTTCCCTGACGTAGGCGGCGAATGACTTCAATGGACGGACTTCCGCGAGAATCTGGGGGTGCAGCTTCTCGTTGACGGCTCGCGGAAGGGCAATGAATATCCGGCTCTTCAGCAGAATCTGTGGGTGATTTGGAGTGGAATAGGGTGTAAGTCGATGACTTTTGGGATTGGATTCTGGTTGGTGGGGTAAGCGGCGAACTGGAGGTGCTGGGTGTCCAAGCGCCCGACGGCGCGAGCTTTGG
>SXSK01000023.1 GCA_005793375.1 Verrucomicrobiales bacterium
CCAGACCACCCCGGGCGTCTACTTCGGCGAAGCCCCCCGCGCAGCGGCTTCGTTCAATGCCTGGAATGAGGCAACGATTACGCGTATCAGGCATGATGGATCTGGAGCACTTGTTGGTCTCGGCGGCTGCGCGGAAACCGTGGTGGATTTCGATGTGGATAGGAACGAGGTTTTGATCATAGGTCCGGAGTGTGCGCTGCAGACCACCCCGGGCGTCTACTTCGGCGAAGCCCCCCGCGCAGCGGCTTCGTTCAACCGCGCCGTGAGAGGCCCAACCGAGGTTGGGTAGAATACATGTTAGGCATGATTGAGCGCCATGAGCACTCTCATATTCTTCATCGTTTAGGGTTTGACACAATGACAGATACAGCTGGACACGACTGGATCACCTTTCATCGGCTTCGGTTTCCCGAACCGGTCTCGGCCCTCAAGCGGACCTTTCCGCCGGTTGCAGGGACTGACTGCTGGCTGTTCGGCCCGCATTACGACGTCGGCCCGGACGGAATGCTCACCGGCGTGAGCGATACCTGGGGCGGCGTGGGCATCTGGCACAGCCGCGACGCCGCGGAGGCGATGGTCGCCGCGCCCGGTGACCACATGCCCTGGTTGGGAGAGACCGTGGCCGCCTGGCATTGCCTGAGCGTTCCGGTCTCCCATCGCGGCGCGGTCAACTGGCGCGGGTATCTCCAGAATGGCGATGCCGTCCGCGCGACGCCTGTCGATCCGGGCGGGCCGTTGATCGTCCTCACCTCTGCGGGTTTCGTGTCGCGCGACGCGGCGACACTTCCGCGGATCAAGCGGTTCGTGGCGGGTGTTGTCGAGGTGCTTGATACCTTCGGGGCACAGCCGTCAAACCTGCGCCGGGCGGCGTTTCGTGGTAGCTTCGAGGGACGTGACGGCTTCACGCTATCGCTATGGCACTCGGACGAGGGGATGCTGCAAGCGGCGTATCATTCCGGGACACACCGCACCCAGATTAATGAAGACAAAGCGGGACTCCTATCGGACCGCACCTCGTTCACACGGCTTCGCGTCATTCGCAGTTGGGGCGATTGGGAAGGAGAGGTCGCCTGGACACATCCGTGAAGCTGAGTGCCTGTCTATCACCAGACGGTATAGGTGTCATTGGGCTCGTAGGCGATGAGCATAGTCCACACGTTTCTCGGCTAACCATTGACGCGGAACTGGAGGCCCACGTCGAATTCGACATCGGGCATTGCGTTCTTGGTGGTCAAGTGGGACTCGAATCCTGAGCGATATTCCCCCGAAGACTCAGCGCAACGGTAGCGGAACTGATGTGCCCCGACGTGAACGAAGGCCCCGCGAAGTCCCAAGCCACCAGCCGTGGCGAAAAATCACCTGGATGGTATCCGGCAATGACTGAAGATTGATGCCGAGCCTCTTACGCGACATGGCGTCAGGTGCGAGCGGCGCGAAGAACCCGTTGGGGGATTGGCGAGTCCAGGAAGAAGTCTTCGCGTTAGTGGCGGGGGACGAGATGACTCACGGGTCCGATGTCCAGGCGGCGTGCGGTGAACCATACATGGCATGGATCGTTCCTGCGCACAGACCTCGCATGCTTTATTTTGTTGAATTGGGGGCTTGGGAGGATACCGTCGCAAACATGAAGCGACGCCGATTTATCAAACTTGCGGCGGGAGCCATTTCCGCTCCTACGATCATTCCTTCCTCAACCCTCGGACAAGGTAAAACGATCCCACCCAGCCAACGCGTGAACGTGGGAGTCATTGGTGTGGGGGGCCAGGGAACGGGCGTGATGAACGGCATCATGAGACGGGACGGCACCCAAATTGTCGCCGTCTGTGACGTGACCAAAGCGCATAATGAGCAACGCAAGGCCGCGGTGGAGAAATACTACGCTGAAAAAACGGACAGCGGTGTTTACAAGGGATGCGATACCTACAGCGATTTCCGCGAACTCTGCGCGCGTCGGGACATTGATGCTGTCATCGTGGGAACTCCGGATCACTGGCACGCGCTGGCCACCCTGGAAGCACTGCGCAACGGCAAGGATATTTATTGCGAGAAACCTGTTACTCATCTTTTCGCAGAAGGCCAGGCGGTTTACAGGGAAGTCGCCAAGCGAAATGCGATATTTCAGACCGGATCCCAGCAACGTTCCGACCGGAACTTTCGCATTGCCGTGGAAGCGGTTCAAAACGGACTCCTGGGCAAGATTCAGAATGTGGAAGTTGGTCTGCCCACCGGCAACAAAACAGACAAGGAGGGCAGGATCGGCCTACCGATTCCCGCCGATCTCGACTACGACTTCTGGTGCGGCCCCAGCCGCTATCTGCCATTCCACTCGGATCGGCTTCATTGGAACTGGAGATGGTGCCTCGACTACGGCGGCGGACAACTCATGGACTGGATTGGACACCATAACGACATTGCCCATTGGGGACTGGGCCTGGATAAAAGCGGGCCAACCAAGGTGGAGGCCGTTGGGTTCTCGTATCCCGAAAAGGGAATGTGGGACAATCCCATCAATTACGAGGTTAAGTGCGAATTCGAAGGGGGCATCACATCCTCCATGTCCAACAAACACCGGATGGGCACCAAGTGGATTGGGGAAAACGGCTGGATTTTCGCGGATCGCGGCAAGATCGAAGCTTCCAAAGAAGAATGGATTGAACCCGATTTCAACCGGGGCCCCATCAAGGCCTACGTCTCGGGAAATCACCTCGCGAACTTCATCGAGGGCGTTCGAACCCGCAAGGAATGCATTGCGCCCGCCGAGACGGCCCATCGTTCGATTACACCGGGCCATCTCGGTTATGTTTCCGCCGCCCTGGGCCGGGCCTTGAAGTGGGATCCTAAAAGCGAACGGGTCATTGACGATCCGACCGCCGACAAGCTGCTCAGAGCAGTCAACTACCGGGGTGAATGGAAGTTGAGTTGAAACACGGGGACCGGAAACTGCGACGGCTTGAAGCCGCTCCGACTCAGACCAGGCCGCGGAGCAGGACGGTCCAAGGCTCCGTTAAGTCGGTGGCTCCTAGGGTTATGCTCGATAGAATCCAAGCGTAACGTGCAATTTATGAATACTGATTTATCGAAGGCTCTGTTCATCGCTGGCTGCGCCTCCCTCCTGATGGCAGTGTCCGTCCCCGCCGCGGAGAGCCAGGCAACGGCTCCCCTCGCCCTCAAACTCCCGGCACACACTCTCAAAGGCACACCGCAGGATCTGCCCAAAGGGCCCAATGTCGAACCTCTTTCCGACGTGGCACCCACCCCCATCCAGGTGCCCAAGGATGTAAAGAACGTCGCCGCCGGGAAGACTGTCACCAGCAGTGTCAATCCATTCCAAGGGGAATTGAAACAGTTGACCGATGGTAACAAGGAGCCTGTGGATGACGACGCTGTTGAGTTCAAAAAAGGGACCCATTGGGTGCAGGTGGACCTGGGACAACCCTTCGCCATCCATGCCATTGCGATGTGGCATGACCACCGGTATATCCAAGCGATCCGAGACGTCATCTTGCAGGTATCGGACGATCCGGAGTTCAAGACGGGAGTGACTACCCTCTACAACAACGACACCGACAACACCTCGGGCCTGGGGATCGGAACAGATCGCGAGTATTTTGAACTGGAGTTTGGGCGGGTCGTGCCTGCCAAGGGGATTAAAGTTCGGTATGTGCGCGGCTACACCCGAGGCAGCAACCAGTCGGCCCTCAACTGCTGGCAGGAAATCGAAGTCTACGCCTTGCCGGCTAAATGAATCGCTGGAGTGCGCTTGGGGCGCTGTTCGCCGTTCTCACAGCCCTCGCCTTGCGTGTTCCCGGACTCGAGACTCGACCGCTCCACAACGATGAGGCGGTCAACGCGGTCAAGCTCAGTGAACTTTGGGAGAAAGGCCATTACGCCTATGATCCCGATGAGCATCACGGCCCAACCCTGCACTACGCGAGCCTCGCGTTATTGCGGCTGAGCGGAACTCGCTCGGTCAAAGAACTTTCCGATGCAGCGCTCCGTTGGGTTACCGTGGCGTTCGGCGTCGCTCTGATCCTGCTCCCATTGCTTCTGGTCGACGGCATCGGACGCACAGCAGGCGCATGGGCGTCACTCTTCCTCGCGATCTCCCCCGCCATGGTTTTCTACAGCCGCTATTTCATCCATGAAATGCTGCTAGTCTTCTTCACGGCGGTAACTCTCGGAGCTGGATGGCAGTACTCGCAAAAGGCCTCGAGGTTGTGGGCGACCCTTGTCGGCGCAGGCCTGGGATTGATGTTCACCACCAAGGAGACCTTTGTTCTCAGCCTAGCTGCCATGGGGGCTGCCGGATTCATCACTGCGTGGTGGACGACCGGGGTCCCACCGACACCCAAGACAGTGCTCGCCCGCATCAGCGGAACACACCTTGCGCTCGCGGCGGGTTCCACGTTTCTGGTATGGCTGATCCTGTTCAGCTCGTTTTTCACGCACGCTCAAGGGCTGCTCGACTCCGTCCGCACCTATCTTCCCTGGCTGAAGCGCGCTGGGGGACACTCCCCGCATATCCATCCTTGGTACTTCTATCTTGAGCGGTTGGCGTGGTTTCATGCCGCCAAGGGTCCCATTTGGAGCGAAGCCGCCATTCTGGCTCTAGCGGCCCCGGGCATCGGAGTATCCCTGTTCGCGAAGCGGGCGGCATTCCATCGGTTCCTTGCCCTCTATACCCTCGGGTTAACAGGGATCTACTGCTCCATTTCCTATAAAACACCCTGGTGCCTGCTGAATTTTTACCTCGGCATGATCCTGATGGCAGGAGTCGGGGCCGCTTGGCTCTGGCAACTGTTCCGATCCCGAGTTTCTCGAGCTGTGTTCAGCGTAGTGATGCTCCTGGCTGTCCTGCACCTCGCCGGGCAGTCATGGCGGGGGGGATCGGAGTATGCGTCCGATCGGCGAAACCCCTATGTGTACGCCCAGACGGTGCCGGACGTGATGACCCTGGTCGAGAGATCCGAAGGAATCGCAAAGGTCGCGCCCGAAGGCTATCAAACCGTCATTAAGATCATCGCACCGGAAAGTGAATATTGGCCCCTGCCCTGGTATCTTCGTCGGTTTTCGAACCTGGGGTGGTATGAAACGCTACCCGAAGATCCGTATGCCCCCATCGTGATCGTGTCCTCCAAGCTGAATGCTCGATTGGATGAAAAGTCCGAGAAAAAGTGGGTCATGGTCGGCCTCTCCGAGCTGAGGCCGGCCATGTTCTTCGAACTCTACGTTGAGTTGGAGCTTTGGAAGAGGTATGTGGAGACGTTGCCCAAGGATCGGGAGTGAGTAACGTTAAGCGGGCGGGGCAGAGGGCTTTTTCTCCCACGATTCAAGTTCGTGCGGACAGTTTCCAAGGGGATCGCCCAGCGGAATGTCTCCATGGCGGTCGTGGTGTCCATCGCCACGGCTCATATATGCGCTGGGATGAAGCAGATTGAAGGAGGTCAGAAACGGAGTGCCTGCATCGGGATCTGGAGCCATTGGTCTGCGACGCTTACGACCGCGCCCCGCCGAATCGCACCCTCTGGAAGTTGAGTCGCCCACACCGCAGCATCCCGGGGAGCGGTGGACGACAAGAGGGAGGCGATTTCCTGAGCCGTGTGCCGGAAGTCGCGCGTCGCCTGCGAGTCTGCAGGCAATGCGGCAGTCAAGTCCTGATAAGTCGCGGCCGCGCGGCTGGGGTCTCGCTCTGCCACCTCCCTCAGGATCGCCCGGGTTGTCCGCTGGCGATCCTCAGCGGGCAACGCTTGCGCCCATTCCAACGCCTCACCGAGGTCCTTGCGGAGGCTTGCATCATCAGTATCTCCGGCAAGCTGCCTGAGTCGGCGCGAATAACTCAACAAAGCTAAGTCACGCACGGAAGAACCACGCCCATCTCCGACTCAAATCCTCCTCAACGGTTATTTCCCTGTCGCGACGCAATCTCCACAGGACCATCATGGCAAATTTCCGCTGCACCTCCCGCCCTCGAACGGCTGCTTTTCTGCTCCGACGGACTTTCTGCCACCCACGTTAACAATTAATCGAAGACTAACTTCGCGGCCGGTTCGATGTCCCTTTGACAATACTAAGATGTATCCGGCGAACCAACGATCTCTATGGCACCAACCGGTTATCATCGTTCGACATATTCCAGCCCGCTAAGAACTCGCCTCGCCGGATCCACGAAGCGTGACCATCACAGAATATGGCGTTGGCACCGCTAATTCCATGATTGTCGGATGGATCCGGGTAGTTATTCGAACCGACATTTCGCCCGCCGGGGCCATATCCGTCATCCGCATCCGTCATGATCCATGTTCCCGAAGGCCCGGGCACCGTCCCTCTTAGCCAACGCGCCGTTTGCAACGCATACCCTTGCACCGATTGATGTGTTTTCTTGGGTCCCACGCGACCAAATGTCCCCCAAACTTCATAGCTCAGACCAAAACCGGCCGCTCTTCCGTTCGGAGCGTTGTTGGTCAGGTCCCGGAGATAATAGCCTCCACCCGAAAGTGCGATTCGATTGGCGCGAACCTCATGGCGCGTACTCGGGCAAACAAAAGTCCTCAGAGAGGATATCAAATTCGGATAAAGCCAATTGACGTCATCGTCCGCGAAGACCCGAACGCCCGGTCTTGCTCCGCGCGAATCCCCGGTTAGATGGCCACGGAAATCATCCGCATAGAGCTGACTGCCGATTCCCATTTGCCGGATGTTATTGAGGCAACTGATCCGACGGGCTTTATCGCGGGCCTGACTCAAGCTTGGCAACAAAATCGACGCTAGGATGGCAATTATCGCAATCGTAACGAGCAACTCAATCAATGTGAACCCTGGCGCGAATCGTGACCGCGACATGTTGAGGCAACGACCGCGAAAACCCAGAAAAGTCCGCGCTAGCGACTTCGAGTTCATAACGTAACAACAGTTATAAGGGCACACTTTTTGCGCTCCCCTGCCAATCCTAAACTTTTCTGACTTTCTCGGTTCCCCGTTCTGAGCCCGGACATGTCGTCTGTACTAGGCCTAAAACAAGCGTGTTGGAGTTAGGTCGTCGAAGGATTCCGATTTTTCAGTTTTTGAGCAGGATTTTGTGTCGCCGGATTGCTGACTCGGGCATGCAACACCCCGTGTTGAGCCGGATTTGGCTCACCAAAGCGC
>SXSK01000252.1 GCA_005793375.1 Verrucomicrobiales bacterium
ATGATCTGCATGTGATAGATATCGTAAAGAAGCTTGAAACGTTCACTGCCGACGCGCTGGCACAGATCGGCACCCCAGTGGGTATGGTCGCATTGGTAGTCGGGGTGATTGACCTTCGAATTGAGGAGTTCCATCACTGCGACAACGTTGTGTTGTTCGCAGAGAGGCATGAGACGTTTTAATCCTATAGAGCAATTTTTTAGCCCAACTTCATCACTCAGGCCCGTGCGATTTCCTGAGAAACAAATGATGTTTCGGCAGCCCTCAGCGGCGACCTTGGGAGCAGCCATCGCAAACCATTCCACGATTTCATCATGATGCTCGATGCGGTTGAGTCCTTTGGTGATTCCGCCTGGAATGCCACTGACCATCGCGCAGGTCAGGTCGAACTTCTTGGCAATCGGAATATCCTTCAGCTCCAGCAAATCCACCGATTGAATACCCATACTACGACTGGCGCTGCACAAGTCTTGCAAGGCTATCTTGCCGTAGCACCAACGGCAGACGGAATGATGAATCCGACCTTTGAGTCCATGACTCGCGACCGAAGACTCTGCGGCTTCTATTCGATTCTCCAATGAAGCGGCTACCAAAGCAGTACCCGTGGTGGTCAGCGCCGAACGGCGAGAAAGTTTCATAATGGAATTAAGTTCGACACTAACGGATAAGTCTCCGACCGGCAACATCTCCAGTGAAGTTTTGGTGCTGGATTTCCCATGGAGACTGCCGGATAACCATCTCAATTTCCTATGAAGTTACTGCGTCCATCCCTAGTAATCGCTTCACTCGTCATTATGAGCGCGTCCCTGTTCGAATCCAATTCAGCGCAAGTGGCAGAGAAAGACCTGCTCAAACTGAATCTCCGCTCACGGAGTAGCTCGCAACGCACCACTCAGCGCGCCGCGCAATGGGTTCCGACAAAGACCGCTTTGATCATATGCGATATGTGGGATGATCATTGGTGCCGTTCCGCCTCCCGGCGTGTCGGCGAATTGGCCGGACCTTTAAATGCTACCGTTGAGGCAGCCAGAAATCGAGGCGTCTTCGTGATTCACGCACCGAGTACCTGCACAGGTTTCTACGAAAGCTCACCCCAGCGGTTGCGTGCAAAAAGTGCGAACTTTTCGGCGGCTCCCATTTCTTTGGCAACCAGTGAGCGGTGGGGAACCGCGTGGTGTTGGACCGATCCCAAACATGAATCCGTTCTCCCCATCGATGACTCGGATATGGGATGCGATTGCCAGCCCGAAAAATGCACGATCCGCGAAGCTTGGACCCGACAAATCAATACCATCAGGATCGCCGAGGAGGATGCCATCACAGACAATGGTCAAGAGACCTGGAACTTGCTTGCTGAACGCGGCATCGAGAATGTCATTCTTTGTGGTGTCCACCTCAACATGTGTGTTCTTGGACGCCCCTTTGCAATTCGCCAAATGGTGCGGCTTGGAAAAAATGTCGCTTTGATCAGAGATCTTACCGATACGATGTACAATCCAGAGCGTCCCCCTGGCGTCAGCCATTTTGCAGGCACGGACCTGGTAGTGGGACACGTGGAGCAGCATTGGTGTCCTTCATTCGTGAGTACCGATATCACGGGGCGCGCTCCATTCCGCTTCAAAGACGATCCACGGAACGCTGCGGCAGCCTCAAAACGCTGATTAGTGCCCGTGAGCTTCGTGCTCGCGGATGTATTCCTGCTTCAATCCGAGTTTTTCCGGGGCATGAAGGACCAACATCTTCATGCGGATATCCGTAGGAACTCGGGAGGCAGTCAGCTTGCTCACCACGATCATAAGGAGAATCGCGAGCGGTACCGCCCAGATGGCCGGCTGTTCACAAAGAATGCGCAACAAGGGTCTGGCGGCCCAATAATCGGTCAACGAATAAGGCTTTAGCATCGCAAACCAAGTCGGTTCAGAGATCCCGAGTGACTTGAACTTAGCCGCTTGGGTAGTGATGAAAGTGGTCCAACTCGTGAGTGAGATGGCGCCGACGGCAAGCAGTCCGCCGGTCAGCATTCCCGTGGCGGCCCCAGTGACAGTCATTCCTCGCCACCAAACGCTCATAAAGAGTAGGGGGAAGTAACTGGCGGCGGCGATGGCAAAGGCTTGCCCCACCATAAAATTGATTTCAAAATTTTCCACGAGAGATCCCAGCAACATCGCGACGATTCCTATGCCAACCGCGGCAAATTTGAACATGCGCATTCGATCTGCGGGGGTGCTCTGAGGGCGAAGCATCCGGCCATAAACATCATGGGCTAATGCGCCAGTCATCGACACCAAAAGGCCGGAAAACGTCGACATGAATGCAGCAAAAGCGCCTGCGCAGGTGATCCCACTCAAGACAGACCCCAGCACTCCATATTTCTCACGCAGCAGGACAGGCAGTTTCAACACGATTCCATCGGTGCCATTCACCCCGATACCATCATAGAGCGTCGGCATCCAATTTCGTCCCAAGACACCAAACACCGGCGGAAAAACGTAAAAGATACCAATCAAAATCATCACCCACATGGTGGTTCGTTTGGCAGCCGCTCCGTCGGGGTTGGTGTAAAATCGGACTAGGATGTGAGGAAGACCCGCCGTGCCGCAAACCAAGGCAATGATCAGCGAGTACGTGTAAAGCAGCGCATAAGGACGGGACTTGGTATTATCGAGTTTAGCCGCCTTTGCTGCTTTAGTGGTTAAGGGACCAAACGGGCTTAACCAGATGTTGTCGGCGGGCGCCTTTGCCGGCAGAGGAGCTCGGATCTGGGCTTCGGGGGCAATGTTGGTAATTCCGCTCAGCGTTCGGACGTTGTTCGTTCCAGCGACTGTGGCGTACACAGTAGACTTATCGTCACCGTTCACGCCTAGATTGTTTCCGTAACCGCCGTAAACCGCCATCAGCACGAAAATGGGCAGCGAGATGGCGAACATTTTCGCCCAATATTGGAAGGCTTGCACCAAGGTGATGCCTTTCATGCCACCGAGAGCGACATTCAGTGTGATCACAGCGCCTACCAGTACGACACCCGCCCAGTAGGGTAAACCCGGGAAGATGTATGAGAGAGTTGTTCCGGCTCCTTTCATCTGCGGCATGGTGTAGAAAAAACCGATGAACAAAACGAAGACGACGGCGATCTTTCGGAAGACCGGTGAGTCATATCTGCCTTCGGCGAAATCTGGAATGGTGTAGGCACCAAATCGACGCAGGGGACCGGCGATGAACAGCAACAGGAAAAGGTAACCGCACGCGTAGCAAACAGGGTACCATAAGGCGTCATAGCCACTGGACATGACCATGCCCGCCACGCCCATGAACGAGGCCGCAGACAAGTACTCGCCAGAAATGGCGGACGCGTTCCATCCGACGGAGACGGAGCGACCTGCCACAAAAAAGTCCGCCGCGGATTTAGAATTTCTCGCAGAGCGAAAGCCCATCCAAATGGTAACCAGAACGGTCACCAAAGAAAACGCCAGGATCCAAGGATCAATTGCGCTTAGAAGTAGCATTGGAAAAGTGATTGCAATTCAAAGCCGTGAATTTACCGGACCGAGGACTTTTTGACGGATCGTTTCTGCCGAAGTTCGTCAATCTCCTGAACCTCGGTTTCTTCCAAAGAGATGGAACGACGGATGAACACCCAGGCGATTATCCAAACGAAAGGGAAGAACAACACCCCCAGCACAAGCCACGAGAGTGTGAAGCCCCCAATCCGCGTCGACATAAGTTCGGGCCCGAAGTAGTTGAGTAGCGGCATTCCCATTAAAGCCAGGAGAAATGTAGAGGCGGCGGCCACGCTCAATCGCAATTGCCGACGCATCAGCGATCGCAAGAAGGATTCGCTATGGATATGGTCATCAGGTGCTGGAAACGGGGTCGACATGACTCAGCCTGTACCAGAAGGACTCGGTCAACCGCAAGTTAACCCGTTCTGATGATTTTGGCACGCATCGACAAGAATGTTGTAACAACTTCTGCACCAATTGGTTCACCGGGCTGCGAATGAACAGAACCCGTTCCCTTCCAATGAGCAATGGCGTGAACCCATGGAAAGTCAATTGGGCGCTGAACGAATTCATCGCCCCACGTCTGAGACGGCAGGCTTAGCGGTTTTTGCGAAATCAGCGCCCTAAAACCGGATCACGAAATCGATGGTGAATCGGTCATCAAAAAGAGCCTTGGGGCTCGTGAGGCTGGTTTCATAAGCAAACCCAAAGTCGGCCCATTGACACAACTGCGATCGGAAACCGACGCCCCCGACGATTTGGGTAAACCCATCCGAGCTGTTCGCACCAAAATTGATGAGGTCAAAGCCTTCCACCTTAAGACCCGAGATACCCACTCCGTAATCGGCGAGTGTCGTTTGTTGACCGGCGGCGGTTACCGTAATGCCGTTGGCTGAGACAAATGGAATGAACCACTTGCAGGTACGGTAGTCAAATTGCAGGCTGTAGTGAGCGATGCTGGATTCATCATCAAAACTATTAGGAATTCTCCAGCCTACGCTGCCAACGGTACGGAAATTGTTCCACCCTTTCGCCGCAGAAACGAACAAGTCCCATTCACCAGATCCGTTGCCTTGGAATACGCGCTCATTGCCCGTAGGCAATTCGATTTTTGCCCCAACTGTGACGATCAGGTCCTTCTCGGGATCCAGTACTACGGCATACTTCAAGCCGGCTGCTAGATCGTTCCAACCGCCTTTCGACAATCCAGGAAGATTGTCGAAGTCGATTTCCGTGTAACCATCTTTCGTAGCGATAATCGCCAATCGATCGTTGATGGCGTAACGGATCTGCGCGGCATACACCTGAGCATTGCCACCACTGACCCCCTTGAGCCCAAGACTGTCCAGCATGTCTGACCCGATGCGGTGGTAGGCAAAGATCGGGCGTATTTCGGTGCGAATATGCGGATCCTCAAAGAAAAGCGGATTCGTCACTGGGGATACGGCATTGGCCTTCCATTCGTCACCTTGCGCTATTAGTGCTGTTGATGCCAACGCAGCAAGGACCGCAGTCTTAACGAGTTGTTGTTTCATGAGTTCACGGGTGATGTGTTTCTTAAGCGGAATCAGGGTAACCCGTGCTCAGTCTCTGCCCATCCCGGTCTTGCTCAAGTGCAGCCAGGACTTGCTCTACCTCGACCGTCAGGCAGTCTGGTGACTTTAATAACTAATTCTTATTGCATCTGGGTTCCCAGTCGCCATTTCTCGGACACGCCCTAGAATGACGTCAGTAATCCCAGGTTCATTGCCGATGCTGCGAGAATACCAGACCCACTTTCCCCGACGTTCGGTGGGGTTAATCCAAGTGGGCTGGCCCAATAAGAGCCGCGACCGAACATCGGTTTCCGATTCGCCTAGCATCGTAGGTATGTCTTCAAAGCTGTGTAGACCGTCGCTGATGAAGAATGGCACCATGACAATTTCAGATGAGCGGGCCATCGAGTATATCTGTTGGATTTTTGGATCTTCTTCCATGAACGCGGCATGAACTTCGCCATATCGGTCAGCTGCACGGATACGTTCCACTTGGTTCTCAATGGCTTTCCTGGAGTTTTCGTTGTTGCTCGTGCCATGGCCGGCGATAACCAAGGCAGCGCGGGATTCGTGAAACGGAACGTTGTCAGGTCGGGGGTTTTCTTTCACGACCCTGCTGGCTCGATCCAATAGCACCGTGGCCATACTTTCGTGAGTTCCAACTGGCCCGCAATAGTGCAAAATCTGGCCGCCTCGAACCTGGCTTCTGGGAAAATCGGCCTGGCCGTTCTTGCAGAATCCAAGCTCGCGGGGAATGACCTGTTCAGTAAAGTAACCGTCGCTGATGAACAACGGTACTATGAACACCCTTGGAGCCCAGACACCTCGAAGGACGCCGCAGATGGAGGGCTCCTCTTTCCAGAAACATTCCACCACTTGCCGACAGATTCGCTGGTTGCGCAACCAATCGGCATGCCGGTGAGTGGGACTTGAAGAATCCGCGTTGAGCGTCGACCCGTGTCCCACCAAAACCAGGGCGGCATCAGAATAGTCAGCACAATCCATGGTCACAGCATCGCAGTGCCACCGCGCCTGGCAACTTCCGTTGGGGGGCACTGGAACTGCGGATGCAGTCGCCAACACCGCACGCAAAGTAACGTACCGAACTCTCTAACGACAAATTTACAAAGTTGTCATTCAAATCGATGTCTTTCTTTTCGATGACATGATTTCATCGCCCTGCGTGAATTTGGAGCCGTATCTTTCCTTTGCTCGTGAACTTGCATTCACGAGTGCGGAGGTGATTTTGCCTCTGTACGGAACTCGGAACATAGGCCTTGAGATCAAAGCCGACGAGTCCCCTGTAACCCTAGCCGATCGGCGGGCAGAGGAGGTCATGCGACAGTTGATCGAAAAGCGTTACCCAGATCATGGAATCGTTGGAGAGGAGCTGGGAACCGTTCGAAACGACGCGGAGTTTGTTTGGGTTTTGGACCCAATCGACGGCACCAAGAGTTTCATCACAAACATCCCGCTGTTTGGGACGTTGATTGGACTCCTGCACGAAGGGCGTCCTGTCGTTGGCTGTATTCACCAACCGGTCCTTCGCCAATTGGTCCTTGGGGACGGAAAACGCACTACATTGAATGGATCCCCAGTCCGCGTTCGACCTTGTTCCTCGTTGTCGGAGGCAACGTTACTTACCTGCGACCCCATAAATCCAGAGCGTTACCAAAATGGGCCATCATTTGATCGGTTGACACGAGCGGTTCGGATGTATCGAACGTGGGGGGATTGTTATGGCTACCTCCTCGTGGCTACGGGGTGGGCCGATTTAATGGTGGATCCAATTCTCAATCCCTGGGATCTGCTCCCGTTGGTGCCTGTTATTCGTGGGGCGGGAGGAGTCATCACGGACTGGCATGGTCAGCCTGCGGACCATCTCGGTGCCAACTCCGCCATCGCCTGCGCCCCGGAGCTGCATGAAGCCGTCTTGGAGAAGCTGCACAGCAATCTCCCCAATCCGTAACCCGATCGATCAACTATCGCTCGCGCGGGGTGCGAAGAACCATGTAACGACCTGCTGACAATTCGTATTGTCAGCGGGTGAGTGCCGTTAGACTCTTTTGCCATGATTTCCGCTGCTTGGCTCCCGCATCCCGCCTTAAGCTTTTCCTTGGTTTGCCTATGGCTGACTCAGTCTTTGGCGGTGGCCCAGAGCATCGCTAATATTGCGGGAACTGGCATTCCTGGTTCATCCGGCGATGGAGCTCCCGCCGTTTCCGCGCAGCTAAACAACCCATTTGGTATTACCCGCGGACCGGATGGTCTGATTTATTTGGTAGAATTCGATGGCAATGTGATTCGCAGGATTTCTCGCGACGGTATTATCACAACCATTGCTGGGTGCGGGAAAAAGGGTGGGGCAGGGGATGGCGGCCCAGCACTCAACGCGGAGTTTAATCAGCCGCACGAGATCCGCTTTGACAAGGATGGCCATCTCTATGTCTCTGATATGCTGAATCATAGGATACGAAAGATTGACGCTAAAACCCAACGAATCTCAACCATCGCAGGTACGGGGACGATTGGGTTTAGTGGAGACGGCGGTCCAGCCACCGAAGCCATGCTGAATAACCCCATTGCGATACAACTTGACGCCGAAGGAGATTTGTTTATTTGCGAAATTGGGAACCATCGAATCCGCCGGGTCGAAATTCGATCTGGACGGATTAGCACGATTGCTGGGACAGGAAAGGGCGCTAAGACTACGGATGGGGCTGCGTTTGCTTCCGTTCCATTGAATGGGCCCCGGACGTTGGACTTCGATGCGGAAGGAAATATGTGGGTGGCGTTGAGGGAAGG
Source organism: Verrucomicrobiales bacterium (assembly GCA_005793375.1). Lineage (GTDB taxonomy): Bacteria > Verrucomicrobiota > Verrucomicrobiia > Limisphaerales > UBA9464 > SXSK01. Next base: position 7,841 of record SXSK01000252.1, read on the forward strand.
GAACCAAGTCTGGAAACTCCAACGCTCGACGGGCATTGCCCATTGGATTGCGGGAACTGGCCAAAAAGGGTTATCTGGGAATGGTGGGCCAGCAAAGCTAGCAACCCTCTCCGGACCGAAGGGAATTGCGGTAGCCCCGGACGGAACCGTCTATGTGGCGGACACAGAGAGCCATAGTATCCGCAAAATCGACCCGAAACGCGGGACCATCCACGCGGTGGTGGGGAATGGACAAAAAGGAGATGGCCCTGTCGGAGAGGCGATTTCATGCCAACTGGCTCGTCCACATGGCGTTTATGTGGATAAAACCGGCGATGTATTTGTTGGCGATAGTGAAAACCACCGCGTTCGCGTTGTGAAACCCTGAGATACCATCCTGACGGAAGCGCAGACCTCGCCAAGTGACGCAGTTCGCAGATCTCATTGGAAGCATTTGGTCGGTTTTGAATTGAAACCTAAAGCAAATTTGCCGAGGCTCTCTTCGCTGAGACGATGGGGTTGTCTTGGGAGTCTGAGTTAAGTCAGACCCGTTTCTGGTCGTCGTGCAGCAAGGAGGATTTATGGCCAAAATACTTGTCATTGACGACGACGAAGCGATGCGGTCGGTCTTAAGAAGGGGGTTGGAAACCGCCGGACATTCGGTTTTAGAAGCTGCCAATGGTGCTGAAGGTCTTCGACTGATAGAGGCTGGTGGCATTGAAGTGGTTGTCACAGACCTTTTGATGCCAGAGATGGATGGTATCGAGGTCATTTTCAATGTCCGCAAGCAATATCCATCACTTAAGGTTATCGCCATTTCTGGTGGCGGCCAATTACCCCCGGAAGGTTATCTCAAAATTGCCCAACGCGGTGGAGCGCGCCGAATTCTCATGAAACCGTTCAAACTCGAGGAACTGCTCCAAGCCGTAAAAGACGAATTGAAAGGTGGGACCAGCCAGTGAGCGTCATCCATTGGTGGCATATCGAACTGTGACTCCTGTTCGTTTGGGGCTTTTCATTGGGAGGATTTCCGGATAAGGACCGACGCACATGCGCAATGAATCGCTCCAATTTCTCAGGACGCTCGTCAACACTCCCAGTCCTACCGGCCACGAAGCGCGAGGACTGCGTGTCTGGAAAGACTATGCCAAGGATTATGCTGAGGAGACATATTCGGATGCTTATGGAAACTCAGTGGCGGTCCTGAACCAAGGGGCAGGTAAGCGGCTTATGCTGGCAGCTCACGCGGATGAAATCGCCCTGAGCGTGAACTATATCACAACCGAAGGTTTCATTCACGTGCGACGCAGCGGTGGCGTCGATGCGGCGATTACCAAGGCTCAACGTGTGACGGTCCACGCCGCTAAAGGCCCGGTGTTGGGGGTAGTGGGAAACGTAGCGCCTCACTTAATGAAAACCGAGGGTGATCCGAAACCTCCCAAAATCCATGAACTGTTCATTGATATTGGCGTCGGTAGTCGCGATGAAGCCACCAAGCTCGTTCGGATCGGAGATCCTATCACATTAAACGATGAGTTTGAGCTAATGCGCAACCACCTCGCAGTGGCGAGAGCTTTCGATAACCGTATCGGGACTTGGTCCGTCGCTGAGACATTGCGCCTACTGAAACCACACGCCAAAAAACTCAAAATTGAGGTGTGCGCCGTGGCGAACATTCAGGAGGAGGTTGGACTGCTTGGGGCACGGCAAATTGCCTACTCACTTAAGCCGGATACCGCACTGGTTGTCGATGTCACCCATGCCACCGATTATCCGACCGTCGACCAACGCCAGCACGGCGATATTCGTCTGGGATCCGGCCCAGCATTAACCCACGGGGGGCCAAATCATGCCGAGGTCGTGGCGCGACTGGAATCGGTGGCAATTTCGCGAAAAATACCACTCCAGCATGAGGCTATGAGCAATTCCAGTGGCACGGACACCGATGTCATTTTCTGGACTCGAGGGGGTATTCCGAGCGCCTTGGTGAGCCTACCCTTGCGTTATATGCATTCTCCCGTTGAGACGTGCCACTTGGGTGACCTCGAACAAATCCCGGAGTTGCTCGCAGCCTTCGCCCTATCCTTGAAAGCGGGAGAGGAATTCCGAATCCCAGTGTAGAGCCGGGTCTTAGAAGTGGCTGACTTCTCGACCATGACGATGGAGATTTCAGCACCACGGCTTCGACACATTCGGGTCAGCATTTCGGAGGAATCTAAGGAGCGGATTCGGCTATTTATCCAGAGGGTTCCAGATTCCAGATGGAGTTCCCAACAATTGTAGTCCGCCTCGCAATGCGATCTTTACCAGCAAGGGGTACAAATTGGTTTCAGAAGTGACGTTGCGGATGATTTCGTTTTGGACACCCAGGTCCACGTCCAAGTTCTTGGAACTATCCTTGTAACTTCGGAACCGGATTCTTCCCAATGTCAGATTCAGCTCGTCAATTCCTCGAAATTGTACGGCCCCGGTCGGGATTTCACCTTGGGGAATTTGGATCTTGCCGAGCCAACCTGGAAACGTGGTCAAGTTGGTAGAGCCCAGTGCGTTCTCGACGATCTGTATCTCAGAGATATTGAGCCGAACTTTCTTGAGCCGCAGTTGCTGACGGCCGGCCGCTTCGCGGTCGTATTCAATCGACACTTCCGGAATTGTGAGCATTGGCTCACCATTGAAGCTGTCCGGGCTGTGTAATACGAAATTCTCCACCCGCAACGTCGGCTGAACCAAGCCCACATTAACTCGATCTATCTTGGCCTCCAAACCCGTTTGGGCGCGTATGCTTGAAATCATTGCGGTCCGGGCGATGTAATCGGTCAGAAGAACCAACACCACCAATCCCAGAATGGCGAGCCCTGCGAGTCCCGCCGCCAACTTCCAAAGCCATCTCATCGACACGTCAAAGTGTCACATCTTCAGGGCGAACTTCCAAGCACTCATCCTGGTCTTCCCAAATCGCTGCCGGATAGTGATCCAGCAATTTTGGAACAATTTCTTTCGCGGCGGTAGCCAGAAGTTTCTCCGCCTGCTGCGCGGCATTTTCGTAAGCTTGGTCGTAATCCCGCGATTTTTTCCGCTGTTTGTCGTCCCAATGCGCCACTTGATGGATCGGGTCGTACTGAAGGGCCCACTGGTGAATACGTTCTTTGAGAGCCGCGTCAGGAAAATCGTCCAGAGGAACTGCCACTTCGCCACAGTGCTGGCATAAGAGTCCTGACTCCGCAGCGTCTCGCGTGAACAACGGGAGACATGGTGCCCGACAACATGGAGCTTCCACATAGCCGGCGGGAATGTTCACAAGTCGCTTGAGCCAAATTTGGCGCTCATGCGCCAGTTGCGCCGCTAGTCGATAAGCGCCAACCAATGGATGCGATAGCCGCCAGACACGTCCGTGAAGTTGCCCCAGAGTTTGCGCACACCATCGTGCCAGCATTAGGTCGTCAAAATCCCGAAAGCTTTGTCCGTATTCCCGCCACAATCGATCCAGCGGAGACTCATTTTCATCAGCCATTAATCCAACCAACTTGGTGCGGTTACGCTCAAATGTCTAGCCACGGACCGGACATCCTTTGGTAAAGTACCGCCATAACGACGGTATTCTTGGATAAATCGCATCGGTATTGAACACTCCTAGCCCGAGCGAGGATCAGCGTTCGGTCGACAATTCATCCTAATCGACTGTCCTTCTACACAGGGCAGGGGACCCCTGCCCTCACCGGAGATGGAATCATTGCCCAGTTCATGACAGGGTTCATCGGGTCAGCCTCTCCAATGTTTCGAAGCGCTTCGGTTTTGGGGTCTTGCCAATATCTCGGACGGCTTCGAAGTAGACATCAAGATTTCCAGCTGAAGCTTGATGAAGCCGTTCGAAAGCTGGCACGTAACGCTCATACGTGTCGATCTGCGCGAGTCTCGCGTTGTTGGGCAGATGCCTGAACTCTGCCGGGAATTCGCGCTGCAATGCCTCCATGATTCGTCGCTTTTGATCGCGCGTCACTTGGACTTGGTCTTCTATTTTCCGCGCGTCGTTTCCTTCTGGTTTTCTGAGTGTTGCATACAGGGCAGCCAAATCCTTGCGGGATGCCTGAACGGCCCGGCGAAAACGCTCATCGTCCTGTTGTCGCTGGGTATAGAGTTCCAACTCCAAAACCTGACCCATCGCCTCGAGCCACATTCTGACGCATATCCGCGACGTGGCTGTCGCGAACGCTTCGTTGAAGTCAGTATCTCCAGAAATGAACAATTTCCGGTGCGTCAGCTCATGAAAAATAAGCTCCGCCAACTCCGTATCCCGATCGTTGACCCAAGTGTTCAAGACTGGGTCGCGTAACCATCCCAGCGTGGAATAGGCTTTGACGGGTCCGATCGATACATCGAGTCCTTGAGCCTTTAGTTTGCCAGAGTATTCACGGGCCCGTGACTCCTGGAAATACCCTTGGTATTTCAGCCGACCAACCAACGGATACCACCAGGTTTTGGCTTCTACAGAAAATTCGTCCGCAGCAAAGACGTTCCAGACGACATATGGACGGCCCAGGTTCGCATATTTCCGGTACGTACCTCCGGATGGCAGTCGCAAGCATCGGTCTGCGAAGTCAGTCAACTGTTGGACCTGTTGAAGCTGACGTTTCAGTGAGTCTGGTACCGTCGGACTGTTGGTCATTTGCGCAACAGCCAGTTGCCTGACAAGGATATCGCTTTGGCCTTGAAGTGCCTGCCAGTAGAAACGTCCCGTGTGGCAGGCCGTCGTTAAGGCGAGCAAACCGCAAACCGCAGCCAGCCGGAGAGCCAAGCGAACCGCGTAAGCGATGGAGCACTGCGGGAACCGTGAGCGAATGGCAGCTGTGGGTGTCTCCATACCACAATGTATGTTATGTTTAATAATCAACCAGTGAGGTCGGTGGATGCAAGTGTCGTCTGGTGGTCGTCTGGCTTCAACACTATAATCCAAGGACCCTTTCGAAGCGGTCGTTGTCCCCGTTCAAGCCAAATCTTGGAAACGCTTTGAGGGAGAATGTCATGAGCAATGCCCAGTCATCCATCAAGGTCCGATTGTCGCGAAGCCGGACACTGAGGGCAGCTGTCCAGCTGCGCAAATCGCGGTACACGGTGTAACGTTGTTCCTCCAAGCGCCCATCGCGAGTTTCGATGTGGTGACTCGCGCGAAACGCCCAGTTCTCGTTTAGCTTCCAGAAGACACTGTTATAAACGAGATTGTTTCCGACGCCATAAGTTGCCGGATCATCTCGCAAATAACGGTGTCCCAGCGTCCAAGCCCAAGTATCGTTCGGTCTCACGGTAGTTCGGTTGAAGGACTCACTCCATCGGCTGCCATTGATGTCGTAGCGCAACTGGGAACCGAACTGCAGCCAGGATCGCGGCGCAAAATCGAGATCGCTGAAGAGATCTGGAAAGGTGGTCTGACCTGGAAGCGGATCCAGCCGCCAATCGGTATACAACGCCGAATGCACCACAGTCTCAACGTCGCCTCGCCTCAACGTCTGGATCTTGTTCCTAAGGCTGAACCTCAACACGTTCTGACTATCGATCGAATCGATCGTGTTGTAGTCGGGAAATTCGATGGGGCGTAGGCGGAATGTTGGAAGATCCCGTTCGATCCCGGGAAGTTCAAAGGGGCGTTTGTCGGGCTCAGGAACAAAGACGTAATTGATGGATGGCTGAAAAATGTGCCTGAGGCCGGAAATATCGAGAACTCGGTTTGTGCTTCCTGCCCAAACCCTTGAGGCCTTCATGCTCACTTCGGCGCCGGTGTTCAATACCCACCGTTGACGGTCCTCTGCAATCGGAGTCAATCCGTCAGGATCGCCGTAATGGGTGAAGCGGCCCCCTACCCTTGGGGTGACATTGAGCCATCCGAAATATGTCTGCGGCAGCAGCAACTGATGATAGGTATCCGCGCGCAATGCGGCGAAGTTAGTTCCTCCCATCGAGGAATCATGAAACCGCAAATAGCTGACGCTTGCGTCGCCTTCGTAGTAAAGTGGAGAAACTCCCAATTGCTGCCGGAGACCAGTCAACTTGACATCTGGCAAGCGCTCCACCGTGGTGAAGAAATCGTTGAGCTGCGGTTGGACCAGAACATCGAGGCTAACGTTTCTCCAAGCTTGGTTTCCTTCGAAGAAAGTCTTGGGCTGAGGATCGCGGCGAAACTCATTCTCGAAGAAGTCTCGGATCATGAGCGCGTCCCTCTGGCTGTGCACGACGGACTGGAACGAGAAACCAGAAGTGTTGGTCAGCGAATGATTAAAATCATAGCGCCATCGGCTCGAAGAGGCCATTGAGCCATCGGGAAGCAACGACGGGAGATCATCCCGAGTATAATAAAATCGACCGCCCCCCTGCCCCCATTTTCCCAAGTCATAGGCGATATTGGGACCACCGGCCATGCCTCGACGCTGTCGAGCGTCCAAGTCCATGCCGACATCCAGGTTGGTGCTTGGAGCCCAGTGATAAGTGCTTAGGAGAAAGGGTCCGAAAACGCTTCGGAAACCTGGAGTGAATTCCCAATACAAACGGTGGTTATCCAGCCGTCGGTAATAGTGTGGCAACGGCAGGATAGGTGTGGAACCGATAAATATTTTGGCGCCATCTGCTTCAACGAATTTTCCTGGCACGATTCGCACATGTTGTGCGCGGATGTGCAAGGCAGGTTCGGCAAGATCATCGGTTGTGATGATGGCGTTGGTGATCGATTGAATCGCACCGATTTGGCGCCCACCCGCCATTCCGGCGCCAGCAACAAACAATGGAGGCGAGCCGACTCGGAATTCGCCGGCCTCGATTGCCTTCGTTCGAAAATTGAATCGGACCCGCTCACCCCGCCATAATTCTGCTTTCGGAACGCCGCCCGGTACCGCCTCGATCATCTGGATCGTCACATCGCCTTCAGCTTCGGCTTCGCCCGAATTCCGTTCCACGCGAGCGCGTTTCGCGATGAGAATGGCGGTCATCGAGGAATTTTTGTATCGGATCGTAACCCCATTGGAGGCGACGATTTCTCCCGTTTCGCGGTCGATCTGAATGGAATCCCCTTGGACCTCTACATCCGAATTCTCATCCTCCACCGGGGCTTCTGCCCGAAGTCCCAGGGCGCAAGACAGTGCGAAAATGTAGAGCAACGATCGACGAATGGTCATGTGCGTCGGGGAGCTTATGCCGGATCGATTCCCAAGGGAAGCAGTCGATTTCAGTGCTGTCGTGGATTCAAAACGGGTTGCATTCTTCACTTTCGATGATTTGAGGTTACGCTCTTCTCGTGGACCCACTGCTGACGCGCATGGAAGAGAACATTCGCCGACACTGTTTATTGAATTCAGGGGCTCGAGTTCTACTCGCCGTTTCTGGAGGACTGGATTCCGTGGTGCTGCTTCACGCGATGAAGGCGTTGGCAGCCGCTTGGCGTTGGCACCTGAAGTTGATCCATGTGAACCACGGCCTTAGAGGCCGTAGTTCCGATGCGGATGAGCGCTTTGTGTGCCGATTAGCCACAGCAGCCGACATTCACTGCCATGTGCGGCGGGTATTGGTTCGCGCCGCTATCCAGCCTTCGGAATCCATGGAAATGGCCGCCCGGCGCATTCGCCATCGCATTCTGGCGCAGGTGAGTCGACGCTACAGATCGGAGGCCATCGCCTTGGCGCACCACGCAGATGACCAGGTGGAACTGTTTTTTTTGAGACTTTTTCGAGGCAGTGGCAGCACCGGATTGGGAGGTATGGCATGGAAGAGTCCGTCACCAGCGAATACCGAGTGCACGTTGATTCGACCACTGTTGGACTTGGGTCGAAGCGAGTTAACAGACTATGCGGAACGCCATGGACTCAAGTGGCGTGAAGACTCGTCCAATCTGGATTGTTCGATTCCCAGGAACAGAATCCGGCATCAGCTGATTCCACTGCTGGAGTCAGACTACTGCCCTGCCCTGCGGCGAGTGGTGACGCGCTGCATGGAAATTTTGAGAGTCGATGCCGAGTTCGTGGCGCGAAGCGCGAAGCCCTTCTACTCCTTGCCGGATTCGGGAAGACGCGAGCTTCACGAAGCACTGCAACGGGCTCTTGCCCGTGAAGATCTGCAACTGGAGAAGCAGCCGGCGACGTTCGAATCCGTTCAGCACCGCTTGGAGGAGTCTCGGGATGCCTCAACGGAGGTTCACATCCCGGACCTCCGCCTAATTCGATTTGGGAAACAGAAACGACGGATCCACTTGGAGACTGACAACAAGAGGTTCAGCACCAAAACGTTCCGGCTCCGATGGAGTCTAATTCGAAAGCCCAAGCCTTTTCCGAAAGCGATGATGCACGGAAAATGCCATGAACAATTCGACGCCGATCGAGTCGGGATCGTTGTCGAACTCCGACACTGGCAACCGGGAGACCGATTTCAGCCATTGGGTTTTAGGACGCCATCCAAGCTCCAAAACTTATTCGTGAATCGAAAAATTCCAGCGGTCAAACGGCGCGCTCTATGGGTGGCGGCAAACATCGAAGGTACCATTTTTTGGGTGGAAGGACTCCCTCCCGGCGAACAATTCAAGCTCAGACCCGACACTCGCCGAATCCTCAGTTGGTCCACTTCGAGACCGCGTTATGGAACGAGGGAATAGGTGAGCACTAGCATGTCGCCCGCCACGTTCGCCATGTTGATCCTACTTATCGCCAAGTGGTCTGGGAAATCCCTAAGCACAAGACCCTTTGGGGGCCAGTTGCGGTCCATTGAGGCACAAAAATGTGCGCCCTATTCAATGCTCGAACTCTTTTTCTCGAGCGGTTTCATGGTCAGTGGATCGCGAAGTGGCACCTGAGTGACACGGTCTTTGACGAGCGCCTTGAGATTCGCCTGGTGATTCGGATGTCCTTTGAGGATTTCGTCTTTTTGACCCACGACCAAGATTCTGGCTCGGTCTGGGTGTAAGTGCTTCTTGGCGACCCGCTGAACATCTTCCGCATTCACCGCGTCAATCCGTTGGCGCCAGTTTTTCCAGAAGTCGGGCGTTTTCGAAAAGCGCCCTGTGAATTCATCCGAGGCGAACGTGTTGGCCGTTTGGGATCGGGTGGTAAAATTCTGCGGAAACGTATCGATGAAACTCTTTTTGCTAGTTTCCAGCTCCTCAGCGCTCACTGGGTTTTCGCAAATACGCTGCATTTCTTCCAACACGATTTGTGTCGCATACGCCACAGTTCGGCTTTTCGACTGGAAGCTCGCTGCAAACGGCGGGGCAAAGTAGATGCCTCCTTGAAAGCGGCTTCCCGCGCTGTAAGCCAGTCCTTCATCACTGCGAACACGGTTCATAATCCGTGACGTAAATCCACCGCCGCCGAGGATATCGTTCATGACTGCGATCGCAGGATAATCGGGATCCTCCCGGAGGACGCCGGGTAGCAGGATGCTCACACGCCCTTGGTTGACGTCTTTGTCAACGATGTACAAACCAGGTTCAGCCATTCGGGTTTCTGTGGGAATCGGGGGGGGGGTATCTCCGGTGAACGACCAGTTTCCAAGGAAAGTCTCGAGCCGAGTTACCATATCGGTCCGCTCGAAATCTCCACTGACAGCGACGACCAGGTTGGAGGGGTGATACCATCTTCGATGAAATTGCTTCAGATCCTCCTGAGAGATGGATTGAACACTCGCCTCGGTCTCTTGGCGGGTACTAAAGAAATTCTCACCGTAAGCCACAAAATCCCTCTCTCGATGTTCAATGAATGAACTGTCATCATTGCGCTGCTTCATGGACGCAACGGTTTGTTCCTTATGCAGATCCAGCTTGCTCTGCTGGAACCTCGGAGCTGTGAGGACTTCGCGGAGGATC
>SXSK01000253.1 GCA_005793375.1 Verrucomicrobiales bacterium
AGAAGCCATGCGCTTACTTTCAAGCGTGGCCATTGTGAAAAATCAGCCGAGTTCTCAATATCCCGCCTGCCTATTGTTCTTCCGCGGGTCCATCCTTCAACCAATCCGGCCAAACCACTTTTCTTGAAACTGCCCTGGGCAGAGACCTGGGCTGGCATTTAAGCTGTGACAAAGCAGTTGGGGAAATGTATCGGAAATCGCCCAGGCTCGGAGTCTATTCCAGCAACTCAGGGTGAAAGAAAAAGGGTGGGGTGGCCAACGGGACTCGAACCCGCAACATCCAGAACCACAATCTGGGGCTCTACCATTGAGCTATGACCACCGCCCGGAGGCCACGCTAAAAGGCACGGGGGGGAGCGTCAAGCGCTCGACGCACAATCGCACAGAGCCAAAATAGAGAGGTAAGTGCCTGGGAATCGAGAGGTTTCAAGTCTTTTTAGTGGAGCTAGGGCAGTTTAGGGTAATGACCTGGTACTAAAACCAGCTTGCCCTGGAGCATCTCCACGCTAAATCTCCGCGCCGCTCTGGATTTATGAATTACAAGATCTCGCGCCGTGCCGCCGCCCTGTCGCCATCACTCACATTGGCCATCGATTCAAAAGCCAAGGCCATGAAGGCCGCTGGAGAGGATGTCGTCGGCTTCGGTGCTGGCGAACCGGATTTCGACACACCGGACCACATCAAGATGGCGGCTGTGAAGGGGTTGGCGGACGGTTTCACGAAATACACGCCTTCCAGCGGAATTCCCGAACTGCGCGAGGCCATCGCCGCGAAGTTCAAGCGCGAGAACGGGCTGACCTACAAGCCGTCTCAAATCATTGTGAGCAACGGCGGTAAGCACTCTTGCTACAACGTCATTTTAGCGACTTGTGAAGAGGGCGATGAAGTGATCATTCCCGCACCTTACTGGCTCAGTTATCCGGAGATGGTCAAACTCGCAGGGGCAACGTCTGTCGTGTTGGAGACGTCGGATCGCACCGAATTCAAGGTGACACCCGAACAACTGCGGGCCGCCATCACGCCGCGCACCCGGTTGTTCATTTTAAATTCGCCGAGTAATCCGACCGGTAGTGTTTACACGCCGGAGGAAGTGAAAGCTTTGGGCGATGTGTGCGTGGAGAAGGGTGTGCTGATTATGAGCGACGAGATTTACGAACAGTTGCTCTATGATGGCGCGGTGCATCGCAGTGTGGCGTCGTTTAGCCAGGCCCATTTTGATCACACCATCATTGTGCACGGATTTGCGAAAGCCTGGAGCATGACCGGGTGGCGTTTGGGTTTCTTGGCGGCGCCTGAGCCGATTGCCAAAGCCATTGATGCGGTGCAATCCCATAGTACCAGCAACCCGACGAGTTTTGCACAAAAGGGTGGGGTGGCCGCGATTTCCGGATCGCAGGATCATTTGCCCCGGTGGTTGGCCGAATACGCCAAGCGTCGCACGCGTGCCTGGCAACTGTTGAACGCCATGCCCGGAGTGAGTTGTGTGAACAGCAAGGGCGCCTTCTATCTCTTCCCGAACATCCATCGTTCGGGGTTGAAATCCGCCGATTTCTGTGCGCGATTATTGGAACAGGAGAAAGTGGCTGCAGTTCCTGGTATTGCGTTTGGTGCGGACGACTACATTCGCATCAGTTACGCGACGTCCTTGGCCAATATCGAGAAAGGGCTCGAGCGCATGGATCGTTTTGTGCGTGGCCTACAAAAGTCCTGAACTTGAAAACCTACGCCTTCCGCCTCGATCGGGTGGTGGATTGCGGCGTTGACAGCGGTTTGTAGCGCCCCGTGTCGACCCGCTCAGTTCGGCTGACGGAAGGGTTGACGTCCAGGGAACCCTTGCGGACCACCGGGGCGTCCGTTGCGGGGAAGGGTTCCCTCTCGTTTGCCGTCCAATTCGGCGCGCACCAGTTCCACTCGCCGCTGAATCCATTCCTCCAAGGGAATCGTCATTCGGCTGGGGCCGCTCTGCCCGCGCTGGCCGCCTGGCGGTCGGCCTTCTCGCCGCGGGCCATTGTCTTCAGGCGGCCCTTCGCCTCGATTCGGGCCCGGTCCAGGACCCATTCGTGGGCGCTGGCGAGGGGGTTCGTTGCTCATGGAATCCCGTGTGGCAGCCATGATACGGTTGAGATCCGATTGGAGTCGTTGAGGTTCGAAAATGTTGGTGAGCAGTGTTTCGACGGTTCCGCGATAGCGTTTGGCGATCGCTTGATTGGAAATGAGGCGTTGGATGAAACGGTTTCCAGGGTTGGCCGGTGAGAGGATGCTGAACTCGGCTTGGTCGCGATTGGGTCCCGCCATGGGGTGTCCACCGAAGGCCTCATTCAAATCCCAAGGAATGAACTGTGCCTTTGGGGTTCGGCGGGGTTGAAATAAGTAGTAGTTGTGGCCGTTGCCGAGGAATGAATCCATGTTGGCCAGCAACGCGTTGAGCGCGATGAAGCGCAGTGTGGCATCCAGATCAAGAACTTCAGCGATTCGTGCTTCGAATTCCTCATCTGAAGTTTGTTGAATCACGCGCATGAGGTTGACGATCCGGTTGGCGTCTCGTTCTTGGAATTGGCTTTTGACCTCATAGCGGTTCGTGTAGGCGCGCCAATCGGCACCCAAGTAATCCAGTCCTCGGACCCTTTCAGGTTTCACCAGCAGCCCTTTTCGATCGCCGAAGTGGTGCTGGAGAAAATCTCCCTCGACAGCTTCCACCGCGGTGTATAGCCCGAGGTAGCGATCCTCGAAGTCGCCTGGAATGGTCAGAGTGAGCCGGACAAACGCCGTGCGAGGCGCTGCGATTCCTGCGCTTCGAAAAACGGCGTAAGCCAGCGGTTCGCGGAGGTGAGCCAGCTCGTTGATATTGTTGCTGAGGAACAGCTCTTCCAAACCGAAGAACCGTCGGCCGACCACTTGACGGTCAAAGTCGAGTTTGAAGGGCCGTTTATATGAATTTCGCGAGCCATTGTAGGAACTGTTTCCCTTGAAGCGCACGGACACGTTGGTTAGGACATTCCCACGGAATTGGACTGAGCCGGTGGCCCACGGAAATTCGAATCCACCGGGGCCAGGCCCTCTCGGCCCCTCTTCCAGCGGTTCAGCACGGCGTTGGGCTGCCTCCATGCTTTCCCAGGCCGTTTTTGAGAGTGTTAGGTGGAGATCCCAGATGTTGGTGAGTCCGAAAAAGTCAGAGGATAGACCGGTGAACGGATCTATCGAAGGTGGGGCAGCCTGGGAGCGAATTGGGATCTGGCAACAGACCTCGAGTGCCAGGATCAAGAAGGTGACTCTCCAAAACGTGGGCACGCGCAGCGTGGATGAATTCAAGCTATTGCCCGAGGGCTCGATCGAAGTGTCATCACTTGTCATGGCCTTTAAGACGGATGACGAGCCCTTAAGGTTTCTTTGGACATTTCTAAATCAGAAGGGCCCCAGGGCAGTGTTGCCTTGGGGCCCGTGGCGACAGTCTTGCGGATTCGTGCTAGAAGTTGAACTGAGCTTGGAATGTCAGACGATTGGAGTCTTGGGAATCGTTGTAGGGCGAAACCCGTGTGTTGGTGCGTTCAAAGGTATGGGTGTACGAAACCATGACTTCAAATTCGGTCCAGGGTTGCCATTCCAAACCGATATCGAATTCGTGGACGCGGCTATGCGGGGCATTGGACGCGAACTTGCGTCCGCCGTCGAAGTATTGCCAGCGAGCGAACGGATACCAATCGCCGTGGTTCTTATCGATGCGATACGCGATCTGGACATAGCCGCCGTGGAGCAGTTCGCTTTCGATGCGGCCGGAGGATCGATTGAGTTCAGGGCCGCGACCGATATTCCATTCGGCTTCAACGCCGAAAGGTTGAGGATACCAGATGAATGAGCCACCGACCCGCTGATCCACCACACCATCGGCTGCGCGTGTTGGGGTGAGGCTTGTCCCGTTGAGATTGATGGAACTGACCGGGCTCACAAACTTCCCGTGATATCCCTGGACGCCGGCTTCGATGTACTGACCATTCTGAAGTTTCCAAGGATAATTGAAGCGGGCGACCAGATGTGGTTCGCCATTGAGGTCCAGTCGATTCAGGCCTTGGCCCGAATAGGCGCCGACACCAGCAACTCCATAATCACCGGATCCTTTGAGGCCGGAGCGAACCAGATCGCGATAAATCTGCCGCGTCTCCTTGGGCGCCCAGTAAAAGAACGCACCGATGTCGCGTTCACCCTCCACGGCATTGTTGAGCGCGTCGGGTCGTTCCACGGGGGCTCGATTTTGAGACGATTGCAGGTTGACCCAACCGAAGGGCACTTTGGATTGCCCGAGGCGGACGCGGTATTCCTTGTCCTTGTCGAAGGCGAGATCCGCATAGTAGTCGCGCATGCTGAGGACGAAATCGCCAGTGCTGATAGAGCCGTTCAGATCTGCCTGGGCGTAGACGAACAGACGTTCCGTGGCATCGCCACTCAAGATGACCCGGCCCCGGCGAATCAGGAAGGAGCTGGTCTCGCTGACGGAGCCGTCATTGGGAACAAAAAGATCGGCCCCTTCGTTGTCGAGGATGCGGCTGTAGCGTAGTTGGGCATACCCTCGCACTCCGAATCGTTCATACCACTTGTCCTTCAAGGACTGTTTGAGTGCATCCCCGAAAGCAGGATCCGGTTTGGCGGTCGATTCGGCTTTCGCGCCAGCCGCTTTCTGCGCGTCTTTAGCGCCGGGAGTTGAAGGGGTGGTGGCGGCAACTGAGGCTGCTGGGGGGAGAGCAGGGACTGCCGACACCGGGGCAGCTTTGGCTTCGGCTTGGGCAGCGTCCACGAGCATTTGGTATTCGCTCTCGGTTATGGATCCCAGGTCTTTCAAGACCTTGAGGAGTTTGATCATTGCGTCGCCACCGTGTAGCGGCGCCGGAGTCGTCAGAGCTAAGGCCAGGGCAGCGGCGATAGGAGTAGCAAATCGTTTCAAAGGGATGGCGTGTTACAAAATGATGAGCGATATCCAATCCATGGAACCGTGAGGCCGTTTCCATGGTTTTATTCTGTGTAATAGTTAACACTTTGTGTGACAAAATTGTGACGCCGATGTGACTCTTGAGCAAAGACACGGCAGGATTGTAGAATTGTTGCCGTTTCGCGGGGCGGTTCCGGTGGGTTTTCTGCTATTTGAGTCGGGGACTGATGAATTGGACTCCAAGGGTCAATGCATGCCGTGCCCGCGCCATCCAGACGCTGCTGGACCTAGTCAGCTCCGTTGGCTGTCTTGTGCCATACCCATTCGACCGTGTGACCAATATTCAGGGCATAAAAGTCTTGCCTCAGCGCGTCCCGTTCCTAAAGTCGTGTTTCTGTGGTTTTTGCGCGGTTAGCTCAGTGTTAGAGCACTACCTTGACACGGTAGGGGTAACAGGTTCGAACCCTGTATCGCGCACCATTCTTAAATTGCCGGGAGAACCTACTCAAACTGACTCATTACCTCGTCGGCTTGCGACGGCGGGATTTCGAACGCTTGTTGGCCGCATCTCCTGGCATTTTATTCTAAGCGTTTCTCTGCCCAATTCATCCCGAACGGTCTGATCAGGAAGTCGATCCGCAGCTCCGGTGCACTTCCCCTATGGCGGAACCTGATTCGATTGACGAAGAAGTATTCCGCCTGGTGCTTCGGGCCGCTACAACACACGGGTGCAATGCTTTGTCACCGGTGCCTCGGGTTTCATCGGGGCCAATCTCGTTCATGAACTGGTCTCTCAAGGTCATTCCGTGCGGGCGCTGCTGCGTCCAGGAGCGGATCGACGCGGGTTGGTCGGAGCTCCGTGCGATGTGGTCGAGGGCGACATTACCGATCCCGTTCCCTCGTTAGTCCAAGCGATGCGTGGCTGCCAGTGGTGCTTTCACGTAGCGGCCAGTTACTCCCTCTGGTTGCCGGATTACGCGCCGATGTTTCGCGCCAATGTCGAGGGCACTCGCAATGTCCTGACCGCCGCATCACAAGCGGGTTGCTCCCGGATCGTTTACACCAGCACTGTCGGATGCATCGGATTACCGCGTTTAACCTCAAATCCTCCACAGGCCGGAGAGCCTCCACGGATCGGCGGAATTCTTCCAACGGACGAATCGACGCCGGTCGCCGAGTCCCAGATGCAAAATCCCTACAAACTTTCGAAATGGCGCGGCGAAGTGGTGGCGCGCGAATTGGCCGGGCAGGGGTTGCCGATCGTGATCGTCAACCCAAGCGCACCCATCGGGCCGCGCGATGTGAAGCCGACGCCAACGGGACAGGTGATCGTTGACTTCTTGAACCGAGCCATGCCCGCGTATTTGGATACCGGTTTGAATTGGGTCCACGTCCGAGATGTGGCCATTGGCCATATCCTGGCAGCGGAACGGGGACGGGTGGGGGAACGTTACATTCTTGGAAACGCTCAAGGGAATTGGACCATGAAAGAAGCCCTGGATGTCTTAGCGGAATCAACGGGTATTCTGGCGCCCAAATTCCAAGTACCCTATGCGCTCGCCTATGCGGCTGCGGTTTGCAATGAGGCTATGTCCGCGTTGACCAAACGGCCACCCAAAGCCCCTATGGCAGGGGTCAAAATGGCGGCTTACAAAATGTGGTTCAACCCGGCGAAAGCCATCCAAGAATTAGGCCTGCCACAGACGCCGCCGCGGCAGGCCTTGATCGATGCCGTGACCTGGTTTCGATCGAACGGCTATGTGAAGTCCAAAGACCGCTGAATTAGGATCTGGATTAGGATCAGGATCCCCTAGTTCAGCTGCTTGATCCGAATGTTTCGGAACCCGACAGAGCCATGATCTCCTTGTAGGAGGATGGGTCCTGGTTGATCGAGCGCCTCATCCAGATGTCCACCTGTAGCCTTAGGGCAATCCACGGCATCGTGCACTTTCACCCCGTTCAGAATGACGGTGATCTTTTGTCCGACGATTTTCACTTCGGCCTCCTGCCATTGGCCGGCCTTGCGTGAGGCGAAGAGGGAAACGGGTTTGACATTGTAGATCGCGCCATTGCCGCCGAGTTCGGCTTTGCCCGATTTGGCGTCATCTAAGATTTGGATTTCATGTCGTCCGCGGAGGTAGAACCCGGAATTTGCTCCGGGAGGAACCTGGAATTCGTAGCGGGCGATGAAGTCGCGATATTTGGCTTCGGTGTGGATATCCGTGCCGTGTTCGTCTTTGCCGAGTGCGTTGACCAGCATGCCATTCTCAACACTCCACGAGCGTTTGCCTTCGTTTCGACGATACTTCCATCCATTCATGGTCTTGCCGTCGAAAATCAATTTGAACCCTTCCTTGGCTTCGGCGGCAGACAATTTGTTGGCGGTATCGATGGGCGCGCCTTCCCCCTTCTCAAGTCCCAACGCCCATCGAATGCCACCGAGGATGTGTTGTTGATACATCTGGCTGGTCCAGACGTCCTCGCGGTGGCCGAGTGAGGTGTAGAAGACTTTACCATTGCGACCGATTTCCTTGGCCCAGGACACCGGATGGTCGCCGGGGGTCCAGTGGATGGGGTGCTTGTCGAGTGTCAGCAAACCATGGACTTTGGCGCGTTCGAAGGACTTAAACTCGTAGATTTCGTCAAAGACAGTGTAGATGGCACCGAGATGACGCGTCGCGGGGTGTTTGGGATCCTGATTGTAGGCGTCGACAGTCACCTGTGGGCCGTGGGTGAGAAACTCGCCACCCAATGTCTCGATGAAGGGTCGGTATCCGTGGAAAGTGTCGCTGCAAGAATGCATTCCAATGAAGGCATGACCTTTCTCGATCCACTGGATGAAGCCGTCCTTGTCCGGGATATCCAGTTCCCCCGTCGTGTTCGCGAAAATGACGGCATCCACCCCTGCCAGTTTTTCCATCGTCATCTTCTGACGGACTTCTGCGTCATCCTTGCCCTCGGGACCGCCGCGGACGACATCGACAACGGTATAAGATCCCGTGGTGTCGCCGAGGGTGGTGATCACATTTTCAGCGGTGGGGATGGAGCTGTGTCGAAAGCCTTTGGTGGCGGTGACTAGCAGGACCTTTTTGGGGGCGGCCTGCAGAGAGATTGCGGCGGTTATCACCGCAGCGACGAGGACAATAGGAGTCTTCATAGATAGGCTGATTTACGAGTTGTGCGTGTGCCATGCTGCCATACCCGGCAACGGTTGGGCGGTCGAATCTTGACGATGCCAAGCGGGAACGAATTCATTTAGAGCCGGGGTGGGGTCTGCGGCAAGCGTGTATTCGGTGGACCGATTGGGGCCGGAAAGCCACCGAGAGAACGAAAGAACGGGTCGGTAACCCGACCCGTTTTGTAGTTTGTTCGTCTCCAAAAGCACGGACAACCAACCACTGCAACCAATCTCAATCCGTGCCAAATTCAAAGCGACTCTCAGGCGGCGCCCTCAGGCGGAAAGGCGGCCTAGCTTGCCTGTGCTGTCGCCAAATCTGGGAGCTTCAACACCCACACGGTCCATCATACTCAAGAAAAGATTGGCCATGGGCGTGTCTTTTTCGAAGCGGATGTGGCGTCCGGGTGTGATGGTGCCACCGCCACGCCCTGCAAGGAGGATGGGTAGATTGCCGTGATCATGGTGATCGGGATCCGCCAAGCCGCTGCCGTACACGATCATCGAATTATCCAGGAGCGAGCCGCTGCCTTCTTTGGTTTCTTTCAGTTTTCGGAGAAAATAGGCGAACTGTTCCGCATGAAACCGATTGATCTTGGATAGATTTTGAAGTTTTTCGGGGTCTTTGCCGTGGTGTGACAAGTCGTGGTGACCCTGTTTCACTCCCACCTCGGGATACGGTTCGTTTGACCCATCGTGACGGACCACAAAGGTCGCGACTCGAGTGGTATCCGTCTGGAAAGCCAGCACCATGATGTCGAACATTAGGCGGGCGTGTTCCGCGAACTTGTTTGGAATGCCGGTGGGTTTGTCCGTCGCCGGTAATTGCAGGTTGGCGTGGTGCGCGGTCTCTATACGCCGTTCCAGATCTCTGACGGCGGTCAAATACTCATCCAATTTGCGTTGGTCGGTGCGCCCGAGTTGCTGCTGCAACTGACGGGCATCTTCGAGCACAAAATCGAGGACGCTCTTCTGATAACGTTCGCGTCGGGCGCGGGCTTTGACTGACTCGGAGGGGTCGCCGCTGGTGAATAAGCGTTCGAACGCCAAGCGCGGATCCACCTCGGGAGGCATCGGCGTGGACTCGGTCTTCCAGGCGATGTTGTACGAATAAGCGCAGGAATATCCCGAATCGCAATTGCCCGAGAGTTGACTGCGATCGCAGCCCAGCTCTAACGACGCGAAGCGTGTCAGTTGCCCCAGGCGATTCGCGACCACTTGGTCGGCGGAGATTCCGGCTTTGATGTCGACTCCGTTGGTCTTGCGAATCCGACTGGAGGTGAGCCAAGTGGCGGAGGCTCGTGCGTGGTCGCCGGCGCCGTCCGACTTGGCTCGACCTGCGTCATGGGTGAGACCCGTCAGGATATTGAACTCGGACTTGAAATCTTGGAGGGGTGTCAGGCTGGGAGGCAGCTCGTAGCCAGTACCCTCCGTCTTGGGAGTCCAGTCGGCCATGTTGGCGCCATTGGGCACATAAATGAACGCCGTGCGGCGAGGAATCACCCCGCTCGTGAGGGAGTTAGCGCCGGTCCCCTCCGCCAAGCCATGGACTGGAGCCAACGATTCCAGAAATGGGAGCGACATCAATGTGCCTACCCCCCGAAGAAAGTTTCGGCGCGGGAGAACGAATGGTCGGTTGGACTGGATCGCAGCCATAACACCACAAAATTAACCGGCTATTGGCCGGAAACAAGCTGCGAATCGAGAAACGACGGAACTTTTTTGCCCGCCTGGGTATGCCATATCTGGTGCTAATAACGATGACACAAACAGGAGGAATTGGAATTCATGAGCCTGACCAAGTTACCCGGGTTCGAGTCGCTCCAAACCAACAAGTTCGTTCGCCTTAAGGCTGAATCCTGCTATCCTGCTCGCGGCCGTCCACATGAAACACCCTCTGCTCCAACTTCTCGCCCTACTCAGCGGAGTTCTGATGGCCTGGGGGGCAGCCGAGCCCAAGCCGGTGTTGACCTGGGACGCCAAAACGGGCCGCCTGGATGCGCGAGTTCAGAAGGCCTCCCTCACTCAAACATTATCGCGGTTGGCACGAGTCACCGGTTGGCAGGTGTATTGCGAGCCGGGCACCGATAACCAGGTTTCAACTGCCTTTAAGGGATTGACCGTGGGGGAAGCATTGCCTCGGATCTTGGGCAACCTCAGCTTTAATCTGATCCCTGGCACGAATGGAATTCCCCAGCTTTACATTTATCGGACACAAGTCGAGTCCGCGACTCAAGCCATCGCCGCTGGAAATGAGTCAGAACCGGGTGTGATTGGCAATGAACTGATCCTGGCGCTGAAACCGGGATCTGCGGTCGGGGTGGACGAACTGGCAGCGATGCTGGGCGGCAAAGTCACCGGCCACAATGCGGCGTTGAATGCGTGGCGGTTGACGTTTCCCACCGACGCAGCCGCTGATGCCGCTCGTAAAACCCTGCAAGGCCTGGAAGATCTGGCTTCGGTTGAGAACAATCTGCGTTTTGTCCCGCCGGATGAAGCCTCCCAGATGGCGGCGCGCCAAGCCCCTTCCATCAATCTCAAGCCCAAGGTGGTCGGAGATCGCGACCGGATCATTGTGGGGTTGATTGATACCGGGGTGCAGTCTCTGGGACCGGAATACGATGCGTTCCTGTTGAAATCCATCCAGTTAGGCAATGGTGCCACGGCGTCGGGCGAGGTTTCTCATGGGACGGCGATGGCTGAGACGATTCTGAGAGGTGTCTCCCAGGTGAACACCCAGAGTGACTACTCGCCAGTCCGAATCCTGCCGGTGGATGTCTATGGATCGAACGAGTCCACGACCAGTTGGGACGTGGCTCGAGGGATTAACGCCGCGCTCGCGGGTGGCGCCACGATCATTAACTTGAGCCTGGGCAGCAACGAGCAAAGCCCATGGCTGCATACCATCATCTCCAATGCCAGTCGGGATGGCGCGATTTTCATCGGCGCCGCTGGCAACTCGCCGGTGACCTCTCCGACGTTTCCGGCAGCTTATCCCGAAGTGCTAGCAGTCACTGCCGGAAATCAGCGCGGCGAGTTGGCCCCGTACGCGAATCGCGGCTCGTTCGTGGATGTGATGGCTCCCGGGTCCAGTCTGGTGCGTTACGGCGGGCAGACGTTTTTGGTTTCGGGCACCTCGCCCGCAGCCGCCTACGTCAGCGGAATTGCCGGTGCCCTCCGCGGCTTGCCAGGCAATACGCCGACCTCGATTCGTGATAAGATACAAAAACAGCTTGGGTACCGGCCCGGGAAGTAGAGCATAGGGGCATGCGCAACGCCGCGTTTACCCTGATCGAATTACTGGTGGTCATCGCGATCATCGCCATCCTCGCTGGAATGCTCCTGCCTGCCTTGTCCCGCTCCAAAGGCACCGCTTTGGGAATTGCTTGTATTAATAATGCACGCCAACTCCAGACGGGAGGTCAGCTGTATTCCGATGACCATACCGATCGTTACGTGAATAACCATGGCGTCGGGGAGACTCGATCGCGAAAGCAGAACTGGGCCAATAATGTCCAGGACTGGACCGACAGCGAGGGCAACACCAACCAAATCCTCCTGACCGAGGCCTTGCTCGGCAGTTATCTCGGGAAATCCGCGGCAGTCTTCAAGTGTCCGGCCGATCGTTCACGTGCGGACAATGGCCCGCGCATCCGGAGTTTTTCCATGAACTCACTGGTCGGTGACCCCGGCGAGCTCACCAACCGGTTTAATCCGTCGTTCCGCCAATTCTTTAAGGAAACCGATGTTCCCAATCCATCGGGCATCTTTGTTTATTTGGATGAACATCCGGACACCCTAAATGACGGGTTCTTCATGAACCGCCTGGAAGAGGAGCCCAAGTGGGGTAATTTGCCGGCCAGTTATCACAATGGTGCCGGCAATTTCACGTATGTCGATGGCCACACGGAATCGCATAAATGGGTTGTGAAAGGGCCAGATGGCACCATTCGACCCACCGTGCGGGGCGGTGCCGGTGGCATCTTCCCGGCGATCCCAACCACCGACTGGGATTGGGTTAAGGAACGCAGCAGCGTCAAAAAGTAGCCGCGGGGCGATCGCCAGATTGGGTCTGCCGGTGAGTCAACCTGCCGTGGAGACGCTCTGGGTCGTGCGGAGTTCGCCGTCAGATGGTTTCATTTCCTGATTGCAACCGTTGCCTAAACCGCGTTTCAAAGCGCCAGTGAAATTCACGTTCAAGTCCGTCGAAGGGTCCATTGTTGCGCCACAGGGCTTCCGCGCAGGTGGTGTCTTCTGTGACATCAAACGGTTGGGCACGGGCAAGGGCTCCAACAAAGGACCCAAACGAGACATGGCACTCATTGTTTCCGCGGTTCCATGCGCGGCAGCCGGTCTGTTCACGACCAACCAGATTTGCGCCGCCCCCGTCAAGGTATGTGTGCCTCGCGTGGCTAAGGGACAAGCCCAGGTCGTGGTGGTCAACTCTGGCAACGCCAACGCGTGTACCGGGCGTCAGGGAATGAAAGACGCTCTCGCCATGGTCCGCTTGGCCGAGAAGGCACTAAATCTACCCGACGGTGCGGCATTGGTCGGTTCCACCGGCCGCATCGGCGTGACCTTGCCCATGGAGAATATTCGCTCAGGCATTGAGGCCGCCGCCGGGGTTTTGGGGAGCACTCCCGATCATGCGGCGCATGCGGCTGAGGCGATCATGACCAGCGATTCGCGCCCGAAGCAGATCGCCATTGAGTTTCGTTTGGGGGGGCGCCCGGTTCGACTCGGGGGCATCTGCAAAGGGGCGGGCATGATCCAACCCGGCATGAGTGTGACTGGAGGGCGCCCAGCGGCGGCCCCGGCGGGATTACACGCGACCATGCTGGCATTCTTGACCACCGACGCTGCCATTGAAGCTCGCGTGCTCCGAGCCGCATTGCAGGAAGCTGTGGCAAACAGCTTCAACCGGATCACCGTGGATGGCGACATGAGCACCAATGACACCGTGCTCCTGCTGGCCAACGGGGTGGCGGGCAACGAACGGCTGAGCGCAGGCACTCCTCGCGCCAAGCCACCGATTCGGGCTCGCGATTTGGCCACCTTCCAGGCCGCTCTGAATCTTGTCTGTCTCGAGCTCGCCAAAATGATCGTGCGCGATGGCGAGGGTGTGCACCGCGTTGTCACTGTTCGGGTGAGCGGTGCTGAAACGTTTGCCGATGCCGATGCCGCTGCACGGGCAGTAGCCAACAGTGCGCTGGTGAAAACCAGCTGGCACGGTGGTGATCCGAATTGGGGACGAATCATCGACGCGCTGGGTTACAGCGCCGCTCGGATCGTTGAAAGCAAGGTGGACATCGGTTACAGCGCGGCCGGGAGTCGCCAGATTTTGTGGAGCCTTCGTCGTGGCCAACCCACAAGCGCCACGTTCAAGGAATTATGCGCGGCAGTTGCCCCAACAGAGTTCGATCTCCACATTCGACTCAACCTCGGCAAAGCCTCGGCCATCATGTACGCGGCGGATCTCACGGAACATTATGTCGATTTCAATAAAGGCGATGTCACAGACCCCACGTCGCTCGGCGGTTGAACGAACTCCCTGAGTGCCTCTCCCGATTCTCCCATGCAAGACCTGATTTCCAAGGCAGCCATGCTGCTTGAAGCGCTGCCCTACATTCAAAAATTCAGCGGAGCCACCTTCGTCGTGAAATACGGTGGGTCGTTTATGGATTCCCCCGATCCCGCCATTCGCAACGGCGTCGCGCGAGACATTGTCTTTCTCGAAGCCGTCGAAATCAACCCGGTCGTGGTCCATGGCGGTGGCAAAGCCATCACGCGCGCCATGGAAAAAGCCGGCCTCAAGGCCAATTTTCTGCAAGGCCAGCGCGTCACGGACGCGGCCACGGTCAATATCGTGGACCAGGTTCTGTCTCGCGAAATCAATCCAGAGATCGTGGCTGCCATCAATTCCCTCGGCGGTGTGGCTAAAGGGTTTGCAGGTACGGAAGTCTTTCGATGTCGCCCGGCGAAGATCCTTGGAAACGATGGCCAACCGTTGGACTTGGGATATGTGGGGGACGTCGTTTCGGTGAATATAGGGCAATTGTTGGACTGCATTTCGATGGGGGTCACCCCAGTCATCAGCCCGACCGCTCTGGGTGACGATGGCCATGTCTACAACTGCAATGCCGATGTCGCCGCGGCGATGGCCGCGATTGCTCTCAAGGCGCATCGTTTGGTGTTCATGTCCGATGTGCCTGGACTGATGCGCGATCCCAAGGATCCATCCACCTTGATCACGCACCTCGAAATCTCCGAGGTGCCAGGCCTCAAAGCCGCAGGTATTGTTGACAAGGGCATGATCCCAAAGGTCGATAGCGCGGTCGCCGCCATCCAAGCCGGCGTCGCCAAGGTTTCACTCGTGGACGGCCGGATTCCCCATGCCGTGTTGCTCGAAATCTTTACCGACGAAGGCGTGGGCACCGAAGTCGTCCTGTGAGCGAACGTGTATCGGAGCGGCCGTCGGTCACCATCCACACCGACGGTGGCTGCCAGGGTAATCCAGGCCCAGGCGCTTGGGCCGCCGTACTGGTCAGCGGGCGCCATCGCCATGAGATCACTGGAAGTGAGTTAGCCACCACCAATAATCGGATGGAACTTTGCGCCGCCATTCAATCGTTGCGGATTCTCAACCGCCCGTGCGAGGTGGAGCTTTACACCGACTCGGAATACCTCCGCAACGGCATCACCAAATGGATCCAAGGATGGAAACGCAACGGGTGGAAGACCGCGAGCCGGGAGCCAGTGAAGAATCGGGACTTATGGCAGGCATTGGACGAACAAGCGCTGCGTCATCGGATCGATTGGCGCTGGCTTAAAGGGCATGCCGGGCATCGCGAGAATGAGCGCTGTGATCAGTTGGCTACTCGGGCCATGGAGGCCCTTCATCAGGCGCATTCGCGCGAGGCATTAAAAGCGGCGTTAACTCAGTTCGAGGCCGAAAATTCACGGGGATGATTGCCGGTTCGGGCGTCTCTCCAAGTTGCCGAAGAGTGCAGTGTTATGGAGATGATTTGGAGCGCGGCAGACCTCTGCCGCTTTTGATTGCAATGATTTTCTGATGTAAGACCGGTGAAACCGCGGAGAGCGCGCAGGACACGGAGGGAGTGGGAAGTGGACCGTTCTTCGCTTTGTATGCGCGAACTCCGTGAGCTCCGTGGTTCCGAGCTTTTGGAGCACGGCCCTCCACCGCTTTTTGGGGATGTTGGGTGAAACCAGAGGACGTAGAAAAATTGGCAGAAGGCTTCTGACGCTCCAAAGAGTGTGGAGGCCCAGCATCTCTGGACATCCGACAGCTTAAAGAAGGGCCGAGAGTTCGCTTCCGCCACTTTCTCCTTGAAAACCTTCCTTCTAAAAGCTCAATTCGTCTGCATCCAAACCAACAACCCTCGTGCGCTCGTGTCGCTGAGTGGGCATTGGTAGTCGTGGATAAACACAAAACACTGATGGTCTGAAATCGGATAACTTATGAGCACACAAACGAAATTGTGGGCTAGGCAAATCCTCAAGGCGTTGGCACCTGTGCCACTCTTGTTGGGTTTGAACCTAAATGCCCAAACCACTACGCCGAATGTCAAGGTGGAAATCCTCGGCACTGGTACCGAATCGTTGTTGGGAAAACCACTGACCGATCCCGAGGGCGACGGTCTGGATGAATTGGGCGCGGCGACGGACCCGAGTTGGAATTGGAAGAACATTACTTCCAGCCACGAACCGGACTTCCAGGGCGGCGAGAATTCGTTTAACATCTTCGACCACAAGGTCGGTGGCGGTAATGACAAGTGGTGCTGCGATGATCCGACGGCCGATGCTCCGGTGTGGGTTGCCGTCGAGTTCAAGAAGCAAGTAAGCATCACCCATTTCACGGTCACCTCGGGAAATGACACCCCGGGCCGTGATCCCGTGGATTGGGCCATCCAGGGTTCTAACAACGGGACCTCGTGGACCGACATCTATCGTTTTGTTGACACAACGGTCCCTTGGGATGCGCGTAACCAAGTCGTCAAGTTCACACTGCCCTCCCGCTCACCTGGCTATTCATTCATTCGCTACATTGCTTTTGATACCCCGGCCAATCTGCACCAGGTCAACGAGATCGAGTACTTCGGCGGCGATCCCGTGGGTGAAAAACCCTCCTTGGCGAACGGTCTCAAGACCTATTGGGACTTCGAAGGAAATTTGAAGGATACCGCCGGTGGTTCGGTGAAGTTTGACGGCACCGAACAAGGAACCGCTCCGATCGCCTTTGTCAACGGCAGGCCTGGTTTCGGTAAGGCGTTATCTCTGGACGGTGGTGATCAGTTCGTGGAAATCAGCGGCGGTGAACCCGGTGATCTCTCCTTTCAGGGCGAAAGCATGTCAGTCGCAGGTTGGTTCAAGGTTGGAGGATTCGACAAATCCTGGCAGGCCTTGATCGCGCAAGGCGAAGGCAGCAATTGGCGCGTGCATCGCCGCGGTGGTGAAACTGGTTTTGCCCACGCCGGCGGGACCGGTGAAGGCCCAGCGGGCGCTGCCGTCAATGATGATCAGTGGCATCATTTTGCCGCGATCAGCGACAAGGACGCCGTTAACTTTGGTACCGCGCTGTATATCGATGGTGTCATTTACACCCAAAATGCCAATGCTCCCAATTTGGGAAACAATAATAAGCGTGTCAAAATTGGTGACAATCCCGACACCGGCAACCGCTCCTGGAATGGTCTGATTGACGACGTCGCCATTTGGAATCGTGTCCTCACGGAAGCTGAAATCAAGCAACTGATGGGCAAATCTCTGAGTGACCTGCTCGGTGCAGTGGTTGGCGACGCTGACGGCGACGGTATGCCCGATGAATACGAGGTGTCCAAGGGCTTCAATCCGAACAATAAGTCAGACGCCGCTTTGGATTTCGACAAAGATGGCGTGAGCAACGTGGATGAGTACAAAGCCGGAACCGATCCGACCGACGTCACCGCGCCGACCATCGTTTCTGCGGCTGCGACTGGCAGTTTCACGACATTGAACATCACGTTCTCCGAAGAAGTGGATGCCACCGCGGCGACGACCTTGGCGAATTACACCATCACGCCGGCCCTGAATATCACAGCGGCCACTTACAAAAAGAAAGTGGTCACGCTGACCACAGCCGCCCAAACCCCGGGCGCGACCAAGTACACGGTTGCAGTTAAAGGTGTGGTGGATACGTCGAAGAACCCCATCGCTGCCGGCAGCCAAGCGGTGTTCTACTCCTACTTGTTGACCAAGGAAGGCGTGTTGCGTTTTGCCGCCTGGTTTAACATTCCCGGCAACGCGGTCCAGGGTCTCTTGGATGATCCTCGGTACCCTGCGGAACCCACCGAAGTACTGCCGGTGTATCAGATGAATAGCCGTGACGCCCATCCCACCGATGCGA
>SXSK01000254.1 GCA_005793375.1 Verrucomicrobiales bacterium
ATCCAGGCCCAGATCATAGAACTCCTCCGTGACCTCCAGCAGCAGATGGGCATGGCCATCCTGCTCATCACCCACAACCTGGGCCTGGTCGCCGACATCGCCCAGCGCATCGCGGTGATGTACGCGGGCCAGATCGTCGAGGAGGCCCCGGCGCTGCGATTGCTCTCGCAGCCCCTGCACCCCTACACCCGGGCCCTCATCCGCTCGGTGCCGGAAATCGGCAGGGGTCTGGATCGTCTGCCCGCCATCCCGGGCAACGTGCCCGCACCGGGGCAATGGCCGGGCGGCTGCCGCTTCGCCCCGAGGTGTTCCTCGGCATTGGCGACCTGCTCGACCAACCTGCCGAACCTCGCCCAGGGAACTGCCGGCCACCTAGTGCGCTGCCCGGTCTCGATGCCCCACGCCCATGCCACTGCTTGAAGTCCACCACCTGAAGGTCCATTTCCCCGTCCAGCGGAAGGTTTTCTTCCGGCCCTCTTCGACCGTGAAGGCCGTCGACGACGTCTCGCTGACGGTCGAGGCTGGGGAGGCCGTCGGCTTGGTCGGCGAGAGCGGCTGCGGCAAGAGCACGCTGGGAAAGGCCGTGATCCGCCTGATCGATCCCACCGGGGGGCGGGTCGTCTTCGATGGGCAGGACATCACCCGCGCCAGCGCCTCGGAACTGCGCCCGCTGCGCCGGCGGTTCCAGATGGTCTTCCAGGACCCGTTCCAGTCGCTGGACCCCCGGATGACCGTGGGCGAGAGCATCGCCGAGGCCCTGCTCATCCATCGCCTGGGAGCCACGGTCGCGGCGCGCAGGAACCGCGTGGGCGAACTGCTACACAGCGTCGGCCTCGATCCAGACATGGGCGATCGATACCCCCACCAGCTCAGCGGGGGACAGCGTCAGCGCGTCGGCATCGCCCGAGCGCTGGCCGTGGAACCGCAGCTCATCGTCTGCGACGAACCGGTCAGCGCCCTCGATGTCAGCGTCCAGGCCCAGGTGGTCAACCTGCTCCGGGACATCCAGCGCGAGAACGGCCTGGCCTACCTGTTCATTTCCCACGACCTTGCAGTGGTCGAGCACCTCTGCCAGCGCATCGTCGTCATGTACCTGGGGCGCGTGGTCGAGTCCGGACCGGCACGCTCCATTTGCCGGGACCCGAAGCATCCCTACACCCAGGTGCTGCTGTCCGCCGTGCCGACGGTGCATCCGTCCGCGAAGCGGTCCCGGATCGTACTTCAAGGGGATATCCCCTCCCCGATCCACCCGCCGTCCGGATGCCCATTCCATCCGCGGTGCCCGGTGGCCGAGCCCCGGTGCCGCGTAGAACGCCCGGAGATCCGAAGCACTGGCGACGGACGGGAAGTGGCTTGTCATCTCGTCGGAATTGGCACCCCGTGAGCTGCTGGAAACCCTGGGGTCCATGGACCACATTCTGGAACTGGCCTTGGAGTGGACTTCCGGAAGGTGAACCCGCTTGCTCAACGCTTAGAGGATGGCAAATCCCGACTAAGCGTAATATTTTGTGGCGAAATAAATATTGAGGGAAATGGTCGAAACGCTCCCCCAAGAACCAATCTATCCATTCCTATGGCAGCAGCACCTGAAGTCGAAGCAGTGGCAATCATCCTCATTATGGGGTATGACAACCAATGGAACGAAAACTTCCGTTAAGGATCTCAATTACCATCGCATCTCCGGATCGTCGAGCGACCGAACATCTGATTCGATGAAGCAGTGCCGGAGATCGGCGAGGTGGGATGCCTCTCTCAGGATGCTATCGTGAATAGTGCGATCGAGTTCTTCCTTGGTCTGATACGGAACCAGAAGAAGATAGTCCCAACTGTCTTTGGTGGGCTTTTGCATCTGATACCGAGCGAGCACCAAACGTTCGATGTCGTCGCGGGCTCTGCTTTTGCCTCGGACAAACTTGCTGTTGTTTTCCACTCTCAAATAGACGGAAAGTTTCATGACTTTGGACTTGGGCGGAGCCTGGCGGGAGGATCCAATCTGAACTCCTTGATGACGCAGATAGCCGTAGAGGGTCGCTTTGCTGACTGCTAAGTTTCGCGCAATTTCGTTCGCACTCAGCTTTGCTTCTTTGTAGAGGGCCGCCGCTGCCATCGCCTTTTTCTTGGCCGCTTCGCTGAGTCCTTTTGGTCTACCGCCCTTTCGTCCGCGAGCACGGGCTGTGGTGAGTCCGGCATTGGTGCGTTCACGGATCAGGTCTCTTTCGAATTCCGCCAGCGAGGCGAAGATGTGGAAGACCAATCGTCCCTGGGACGTGGTGGTGTCGATCGGCTCTTGGAGGCTTTTAAGACTGACACCTTTCGTCATCAACTCACTAACAACGCACACGAGGTGTTTGAGCGAACGCCCGAGCCGATCTAGTTTCCAGACAACGATTACGTCTCCAGAGCGAACTTTTCCCAGCAATTTGACTAACTCAACCCGCTCACCTTTGGCTCCACTGGCCCTTTCCACGAAAACTTGCTGGCAACCGGCGCGCTTCAACGCATCGGTTTGAATATCCGGATTCTGATCGGCGGTGCTGACGCGGGCATATCCTATTTGCATCGCAGTTGAGTTTAATAAACTATTCTTTCAAATGGAAAATTAAACTGTGATTATATAAACCAGTTTATTGAACTGTTTTAAGTGTCGATTGCACGGCCCGAAAGCGATTCCACGCCCATCCAATAAAACGGACGTTCCCCTGAACCCGATCATGCCTGTTGATTTCTTAACCCCAGAGCAAGAAAACCGATATGGTCGTTTCTCCGATAAACCATCCGTAGAACAGTTAAGCCGTTACTTTCTTCTCGATGATACCGATCTAAAACGAGTGACTCAATGCCGTGGAGACAATAACCGACTGGGATTCGCGGTTCAGTTGGGAACCGTCCGTTTTCTGGGGACCTTCTTGGTTGATCCGACAGACATCCCGACGAACGTCCTCGATTTCGTCAGGACTCAACTGGGTCTGTCGACGCCTTCCAGTTGGGTCGGATACGCCCATTCCAAGGCACATTGGGAGCATGTTGCGCAAATTCAGAGGTACTACGGATATCGAACGCTGAATGACCTTGGTGAGTCATTTCGTCTGACTCGGTGGCTCTATACCAGAGCTTGGCTCAGTGCTGACCGACCCAGTGTTCTTTTTGACCTCGCAACGACGCGGTTGGTCGCCCGGAAAGTATTGCTTCCCGGAGTCACAACTCTAGCGCGCCTTGTTGCCAGCATCCGAGACCGTGTTTCTCTCCGCATGTGGCGCTTGCTTTCGAGGCTTCCGAATCCCGAGCAGCAGGCTCAATTGGAGTCGCTGTTGGTGGTTCCAGCGGGAGCCCGCCAAAGTCACCTGGATCGGCTGCGTCAAGCACCCTCACGAATTAGCGGGCCCGCACTGGTCGGGGCGTTGAAACGTCTTGTGGAACTTCGAAGTCTTGGCGTGAGTCATCTGAGTTTGGACCGAGTGCCAGCCAATCGGCTAAAAACTTTAGCTCGGTATGCGGCGACCACTTGGGCAGCTAAAATTGCCAGGATGCCGACCGAGCGGCGCATCGCCACGCTGATGAGTTTTGCTCAATCCATGGAAGTCGCGGCGGTGGATGATGCATTAGATCTTTTTGACCTTCTCGTGACCGACATCACCAAACGGGCAACGTTGGATGGAAAGCACGAGCGGTTCCGCACGCTGCGCGATCTGGATGAAGCTGCTCTGGAGCTTCAAGAGGTTTGCAAAGTGATCCTCGACGTCAGTTGCAATGACGCTGAATTGAGGGGCCGGATTTTTGAGCAAGTGCCCCGAGAACGTCTGCTCCGGGCCGTTCTTCGAGTGGCAGCCATCGCTCGGCCATCCGACGATTAATACTACCAGGAAAGGGTCAAAGCTTATTCGCGAGTGCGCCAATTTTTACCATCCCTTTTGACGACGATTACTTTCCAACATGCACCCGCCGGACAGGCGGTCGCGGATGCGATTAAATTTTTAACACTCATCAACGGACAACGCACCCCGGATATGAAAGAAGCCCCGTTGGGCATTGTTTCCGGACCTTGGCGACGCTCCGTTGTCGGCACGAATCAAGTGGCGGAACGGCGGGCCTACACGCTCTGCGCGTTGGAGCGGATTCAAGATAGTCTTCGACGGCGGGACTTGTTTGTGGAGAAGAGTGAGCGTTGGGGTGACCCACGAACCAAGCTCTTGTCCAAGGATGCTTGGCAGTCGGTTCGACCCCGCGTCTGCCAGATTCCGGGTCGTCGCACGAGTGCCAAAGAGGAGTTGTCCTGGTTTGGTCAACAGTTGGATGAGGCCTATCGCCGAACTCTGGCAAACTTGCCGTCGAATCCATTCGTCCGAATCGAGCAAGAAAAGGGACGAGATAGGATCGTGTTGACCCCTTTGGATAAACTGGAGGAGCCAGCCAGTTTAGTTTGCCTACAAGAACGGCTAGCTTCGATGCTCCCGAAAGTGGAACTCCCAGAAATGTTGTTGGAAATCCACAACCGGACTGGGTTTGCTCAGATGTTCACCCACATCAATGAGAGTGAAGCCAGAGTTGCCGACCTGGCCATCAGTGTGTGCGCCGTTCTGATTGCGGAAGCCTGCAATATCGGCCTGGAGCCATTGATCCAAGAGGACCAGCCAGCCTTGACGCGCAATCGCCTTTCCTGGGTGCAACAGAACTATTTTCGAGCTGAAACATTGATCCAAGCCAATGTACGATTGGTCAACGAGCAGAACAAAATCCCATTGGCCATGAATAGGGAGGCGGCGAAGTCGCTTCTGCCGATGGGCTGCGTTTCGTCGTTCCAGTGCGCACAGTCAATGCCGGGCCTTTTTTTCGCGGAGCGTCAAAAGGGAATTCCTATCAATTCAATAGGCCCCTACCGCCAAGTATGGGAGCGTCCATCCAGATTCCCCCAAGACTCCTCCCCAGAACTTCGCAAACGCAGCGTTAATGGCGAAGTTGATGCCGAGTGGAACTGCCGGGACATTCTGTTGAAAGTCGGGAAGCAGCAGGTTGGCATGAGTGTCGATCTGGCGGCGGATGGCTTGTTCCTGGGCTTCCCGCAGCGTCGGAAATCGCTCGCGAAGGTCGCTGTCAATCCACAACCCGACCGGGATCGACCGGACCATGGACATCAGCGAGCTACGCAGGAAATCAGCGAAGTCAGC
>SXSK01000255.1 GCA_005793375.1 Verrucomicrobiales bacterium
CGCGAACCTGCCTACCTGGTGATTTTGGTGAAATATCACACACGGCGCAACGATCAGGCCTACCGCTCCCATCGTAAACGCCGCCTCAAAGAACTCAAAAAATGGAAATCCCTCAAAACGTCGCTGTAGTGTTAGCTCGGTTTCGCATTCTGGAAGTCAACGGTCGAACGTCCGTCTCGGCGCGAGCGAATTGCCAGGAACTGCTTGCGAAATCGAGTCGTCAGTAGAGCAGGCGAGACCGGGAGGCGGAATGCCTCCAGATTATTTGGACGGGTTTTCCCCTTTGTATCGCAATTTTATCGAGTACAGGCCCTTGCTGGCGGTGATAAACAACGTTTTGTGGTCGGCCCCTCCGAATGAAACATTAGCAGTCCAGGGTTCAGGAACCGGGATCGTCTCGATCTGAGTACCCATCTTGTCAAAGATGAGGACACCCTTCCCGGTGAGATAGAGATTCCCCTTCTTATCGAGCGTCATGCCGTCTGAGCCCTTTTCGCAAAACAGAGTTTTTCCCGTCAGGGATCCGTCGGGCTGGATCTTGTACCGATAGGTTTTTCCAGCGCCGATATCTGCGACGAACAAGGTCTTGCCGTCGGCGCTTCCGATGATGCCATTGGGTTGTTTGAGGTCCTCGGTGACTCGGCGCACGGTTTTGTGATCACTGGACAAGAAATACACCTGTTGGACGGTCTGCGGGGGCTTGTCGTAGGACCACCAAGGGCGCTTGTAGAAGGGATCCGTAAAGAACAGGGATCCGTCTCGGCGAACCCACACATCGTTGGGGCCGTTCAAGGGATTGCCCGCATTTGAATTGAGAAGCACCGAGACGTCACCTTTCGGCGAAATGGACACGAGCTCAGTTCGTTCGTCCGCGCAGGCGATCAGTTGGCCGCGGCGGTCAAAGAACATGCCATTGGCGCGTCGTGCGGGTTGAAGGAACGTTGACAAGGTGCCGTCGAGGCTCCACTTCAGAATCCGGTCATTGGGTTGGTCGGTGAAAAATACATTGCCCGCCTTGTCGCAAGTGGGGCCTTCGGTGAATTGAAAGTCGCCGGAGATTTTTTGCAGAGTCGCACCGGGTGCGATAGGGCTCATCGATGGGTTGGGTGGGGCCGCCTGGGAAAGAACGCCACAGGCCAGAACCAGGGCCAATGAGCAAATCAAGGAATGACGGGGAATCATTGGACGGATCGTGACATCTAGCGCGGCGTTGATGAAGAAAAAACCGGACTCAAGGCTGATTTCGGTTGGACGAATCAACTCGCGATGGCACTTGCCTTCTTGCAACCGGGAGCCTTCCTCGTTCCCCTTTGGCGTGCAGCGAAACGGACGTCGGTTCGAGTTTGCGGAATTAGTCTTCCTCTTTTTTATTCAGGGAGCCGCGATGGGCATGTGGGCGGTGTCTCTCAGCACGGTCTTGGATGCTCATGGACTGAAAGCGCTTCGCCCGTATGCGTTTGCGACAACGTCAATCGCCGCATTCGTTGCCCCGCTTTTTGTTGGGGCCATGGCAGATCGACATCTGGCCCCAGTGCGGATCTTGCGGATGCTGGCTATAGGGTCGGCAGGCGCGATGGCACTTGCCAGTTTGGCGATCCAGCAACAGTGGGCTTGGTGGGTGGTGTTGGGGATCATTCAAGTTCATGCGCTCTTTTCCTCACCGTCCTGGAGCATTGCTTCGACGATTGTGTTTTCTCGACTGGAGGACGCCCGCAAACAATTTGGGCCACTGCGGGCTATGGCGACCCTGGGATGGATGGCGGGGTGCTGGTGGGTGAGTGCCATCCATGCCGATCGTTCCACGATGGCAGGGTTTTCGGGTGCGTTCACATGGCTCGGAGTCGTGGGACTGACATTCCTGTTGCCGGCTGTGGAACCTCCGCCGAACACGGAGCGGGTGACACTGCGACAGCGATTTGGGCTGGATGCATTGTCCCTACTTCGGAACCGGGATCACCGCGGGGTTTTCATGACGGCAGCGTTGTTGAATATTCCTTTGGCGGCGTTTTTTCCGCATACACCGCCCCATTTGAAGGAGTTGGGCTTTGAACGCACTAGTGCCTGGATGTCGATGGGGCAGATCACGGAAGTGTTGGCCATGTTTGGGTTGGCCGCGTTGTTGGCGCGGTGGCGGATCAAGTGGATATTCGCCGCAGGCTTGGGTTTTGGGGTGTTGAGATATGGGCTGGCTTCGATGGATGGCGAGGGGTGGATCTTGGCGGGCATAACGCTCCACGGCTGCTCCTATACGTTGGTGTTCATCACCAGTCAGATCTACTTGGATGAGCGTGTGGATGCCGCATGGCGGGCGCGAGCCCAGGCGTTACTGTATCTCTTGACGAGTGGTTTGGGAAACCTGGTGGGTTATCTTGGGTCCGGTTTGTGGCTTCGGCTTTGCTCACAAGACAATGGAACCAATTGGTCTCGATTTTGGGGCGGTCTTTCCGCATCGGTGGCCGTATTGCTCGTCTATTTCCTGTGGACCTACCGGGGGCGAAAAGGTGGCTCGGTAATTCCAGGGCCATCGCCTGGCTGATACCTCAAATCTGGCCTTCCAAATTTCCGGCAATTCAGGCCAGTATGAACCCATGATCCGCCGCCCCAGTTCGTTTGGACAATGTGCCGGGCCTGTCTCGAGACGCAGTTTTCTTGAGGCTGGAGCCTTGGGGTTAGCTGGCTTTGGGTTGAGCGATCTGTTGCGCCTCCGCGCACTGGCCTCGGAAGCCAGTCGTCCGATGCCTCGGCGGTCCGTGATTTTCGTGTGGTTACCCGGAGGGCCTCCCCACATGGAGACCTACGATATGAAGCCGCAGGCTCCCTCGGAGTATCGGGGCGATTTTCACCCGATTCGGACCAATGTCCCAGGCATGGAAATCTGCGAGTTGTTCCCGCTCCAGGCCAAGATTGCCGACAAGTTCAATATCATACGGTCCTTGCACCACGAATTCGCCGATCATGGAGGGGCGCATAAACGCTTCATGACTGGTAGAATCCCTGCGACACCGACGGAATTCGTCAATGATGCGCCAGCGGTAACCTCGATCGTCACCAAGATGTTGGAAGCACGGCATCGGGGGGCATTGCCACCGGTTGTGGCGGGTGTCGATGGTGGACGTGGGCATATTGATACGTTTTGTTTGGGACCGGCGTATTTGGGTTCGGCACAAACGCCATTCATGGTGGTGGGAGATCCCAGTGCGCCAGACTTCAAAGTGCAGAACCTTGGATTGACGGCGGACATGGCCGTTCGATTGGACGATCGCACCCATTTGTTGAAAGGGATGGACCGATTGCGTCGGGATTTGGATCAGAGCGGTTTGGTGGAAGCCATGGACCGGTTCAGTCAGCGAGCGGTGACGATGCTGACCAGTGCTTCGGTGCGAGAAGCCTTTGATCTGTCCCTGGAGCCCACAGCGGTTCGGGATCGTTACGGTTGGAGTGCCTACGGGCAGCGGGGCTTACTGGCGCGTCGGTTGGTCGAGGCGGGTTGTCCCTTTGTGACGATGGTTTGGGAGAATCCATTTCCCAGCAAACCAATGCCAAAACCATGCACGTACAACTGGGATTCCCATGCGGTAAATTGTCATATGTTTGACGATGCGCGCTGGCGGTTTCCGGTTTACGACCAAGCCGTGAGTGCTTTGATCCAAGACCTCTACGACCGAGGACTCGATAAAGAGGTTTTGCTAGTTGTGACCGGTGAGTTCGGACGAACACCACGGCTGGAACAAACCAAAGGATCCCAGACAGGTGTGGCCCAACCGGGACGCGATCATTGGCCTCAGGCGGGCAGTTTGATTGTGTCGGGCGGAGGCATGCGCACTGGGCAAATCATTGGAGCCACCAATTCCAAGGGTGAGTACCCCACCGAACGCCCAATCACTCCGAACGATATTTGGGCGACTGTCTATCAGCATCTTGGGATCGACTATAACGATTCACTGCCGGACTACACCGGGCGTCCCATGCCAATCCTGCCATTTGGCGCGCCAATTCCCGAGTTGTTGGGTTCCGCAAGCTGATAGTCAACCCTCGACGTGTCGACGGACCGCGGCTGGCCGTTCGAGGGTCCCAGTGAATGAACGCGACGATCGCGCCCAATTCCGGCGGTCTTGGTCAAAATAAATCGGTAATCGGCATCGCGAGCTTGGCGTGGGCGGGAAAAAGAGGGTATTGGACGGCCATGGGACACGCGGACCTTCATGTTCATACCACCTCGAGCGATGGGATGATGAGCGCGGCGATGGTGCTGAATTATGTGGCGGTAAATACATCCTTGGATGTCCTGGCCATCACCGACCACAACACTCTGGATGGTTGGCTCCGGGCACGAGATTTCAAAGAAGCTCCTGCCAATGATCACCTAGCCGAGCTGGATCTCGTGCCGGGAATTGAGGTTTCGAGTTTGGATGGGCATGTCATTGGGTTGTGGGTGGAAAAAATGATTCCGCGCGACATGAGTGCCGCAGAGACTGTGGCGGCAATTCATGAGCAAGGCGGCTTGGCGCTGTCGCCGCATCCCTACGCGTGGCTTCCGGGTCTGCGGGAATTCGCGGGAGTTGGCAGCAAGTTTTTGACCCTTCCATTCGATGCCGTCGAATGCCGAAATTCGACCCCCACCGAGACTTTTAATAATTGCCGGACAGTTTGGATGAATCGACGTCGGTCGAGTCCAATCGCGGAATACGGCGGCAGTGATGCGCATTTCTTGTGGGCCATTAGCCGGACGTGGACGGAATTTCCGGGGCGAGGGGCGTCGGCTTTGCGAAAGGCGTTGGAGAGAAAGCAGACACGTGCCAGGGGGTTAACATGGGGTCCGATCAGTTTGTGGCACTATTATCGCGACAAGACTCGCTGGCGGAAGTTCTGTTCCGAACATAATGTGCGGCTGCATGACCTCTAACCCATGACCACTACTAACCCATGACCGAAGATGTGGCTCAGTCGACGTTGTATGCCCGGTTGGGAGGGCAGGCAGGGTTGGCAGCGTTCTTGAAGTCTTTTTATGCGGATGTGCTTCAGCATCAGGTCATCGGTCCGATTTTTGAAACGCGTATCCAGGACTGGGGTTCCCATCTAATGAAGATTGGGGAGTTCTGGGCGCTGCAAACCGGCGGGCCCTCCCAGTATGCTGGAGGATTTGGACGTGTTCATATCCCCTTAGGCCTGACATCCGAACACTTCGAACACTGGCTGGGGCTCTGGGAGTTGAACTGCCGTCGCCAGCTTGCAGCACGCGAAGCTGCTGAAATGATCCTGTTAGCTCATGAATTCGGTCGACGACTCCGGGCCTTAACAGCGGGTCGGAGCGGGCTTTCGGTGGGTTAATTCGGCTCAACAACGGCGGATTTGTTGATGGCAATCAGCAATGTGTCCCGGCATTGCGCTTACTCGCTTGATTCTTGGCCGGTATTCCCTTCACTCTTTCCCATGCGAAGCCTCTTGCTGGCGTGTGTCTTTTCACAAGGGATCTTGTGTTGCGGAGCGACTTTGGAGCTGCCGGTTGGATTTCGCGAGGTTTTGGATCGCCCAGAATACAAACCCTCGCATTGGGCATTCCATTTCGTGGACTTGGCTACCGGCGAAACGCTCTATTCATTAAACGCGGAGAAGTTGATGGTGCCGGCTTCGGTCACCAAACTGTTTTCTACAGCCGCGGTTTTGGGCGAGTTCGGCGCCACGAATCGGTTCAAAACCCACGTCATTCAACGAGGAGAATTGGGACCGGGCGGAGTCTTGAACGGTGAATTGATCCTGGTAGCGAGCGGTGATCTGACGATGGGCGGACGGACGGATGCTGCGGGTGGCATTGCCTTCCGAAACGTGGATCATACGTATGCGAATTGGACGGAGTGCACCGAGTGGACTGAACCGGACCCTTTGGCCGGATTGCGGGCGCTGGCAAAACAGATCGGTCATGCCGGAATACGCTCCGTGCAGGGAGCCGTCCTGGTGGATGATCGGCTGTTTGACTCTGGTTCAAGCAGTGGGAGCGGTCCAAGTCGTTTGAGCCCCATCCTGATCAACGACAATGTGCTGGATGTGCGAGTGACTCCAACGGTTCTTGGCCAGCCGGCACTGGTAGAAATTCGTCCGGCCCCGAGCACTTGGACGCTCGATGCCCAGGTGATCACCAGCACCAATGCGACAACAACCATTCGGATCCATCAGGACGGTGACGGCCGGGTTGTCGTGAGGGGAACTATTTTGGCTGGCGGTCAACCTTTGGTTCGTATTGTGGAGGTTGAAGATCCGAGAGAGTTCGCTCGGCGATTGTTCGTCGAGGTGTTGGAACAGGAAGGGGTCAAGGTGACAGATGATCGAGCCAGGGCAGCGGGATCTCGTTCTAATTCCACCATGCCGCCTCGCGAAGAGGTGCGAGCTGGGAAGGTGGTGGCGACGCTGATCTCACCTCCGTTACGCGACCATTTGCGGCTCATACTTAAGGTGAGCCACAATCTTCACGCGAGCACGCTCCCAATGCTGTTGGCAGCCCATCATCAGGAGCGAACGTTGAAAGCGGGGCTGAGGCGCCAGGCTGAGGTCCTTCGCCGGATGGGGCTCGCGGTTGAGTCTCTTTCGTTTGGAGGGGGCGCGGGTGGAACACGTTCCGACTACGTCACGGCAAAAATAACCGTTGATCTCTTGCGATTGATGATGGCGCGCCCGGATTTCGGCGACTTCTTCGACGCGTTACCAGTTCTTGGGAAAGACGGTACACTGGCTTCGATTTCCAAAGAACATCCAGCCGCAGGCCATGTGCGGGCCAAAACCGGCACGTTGGCTTGGGACAATGTCTTGAATGATACCACGTTGCTGACGAGCAAGGCCCTGGCGGGTTACATAACGGCCAAGAGTGGGCGTCGCCTGGCGTTTGCCGTGTTTGTCAACGGGGTTCATCACGGGCGGGAGTTGAAAGCCAAGCGTGAAGGTGAAGCCTTGGGCCGGTTGTGCGAAGTCGTGTGGGAACTGAACTAATTCGCCGTCATTCGCCGAAATCTTGGACTCCAGTTTTCGACCAGGGCGCAGGCGCTTATTCTGTGGCCAAGCCGCCTACCTTCATGAAATCCAGATAGTACATCAATCGATCTTTCATCTCGTTGCGCGAGACAATGGCATCGATGAGGCCGTGTTCTTGGAGAAACTCGGCAGTCTGAAAGCCGGGTGGCAGTTCGGCCTGAGTGGTGTCTTTGATGACTCGAGGACCCGCAAACCCGATCATGGCACCCGGTTCTGCGAGGATCAGATCCCCTACCGTAGCGAAACTGGCGATGACGCCAGCATAGGTTGGGTGAGTGAGAATGCTGATATATGGCAGTCGGCGTCGAGAGTGATAGGCGAGAGCACCGCAGGTTTTCGCCATTTGCATCAAGCTGAACATCCCTTCGTACATGCGCGCGCCGCCACTGGTGGAAATGATGAGCACCGGAATACCCCGGTCTGTCCCGGCTTCGATCAGACGGGTCAATTTTTCACCCACGACCGAGCCCATGGACCCTCCGAGGAAGCTGAAATCCATGACACCCAAGGCAACTCGATGGTGGCCGATTCTGCCGATGCCCGTGATGACCGCATCTTTCAGCAAGGAGGTCTTCTTGTTGGCAGCCAACTTGGCTTCATAAGAGGCGACTCCAGTGAACTTCAGAATATCGATGCTTTCCATCTGAGCGTCCATTTCCTCGAACGAGCAGGTTTCGACGAGCGAATGAATCCGTTCCCGAGCTCCAATGGGGAAGTGGTGGTTACACTTGATGCACACCTTTAGATTGGCATCGAGTTCCTTGTCGTAAATCAAGGACTTGCATTTGGGACACTTGTCCCACAGGCCTTCAGGGATGTCGCGCTTCTTGGATTTCGCTACCAGCTTCGGCTTGGTCAGGAAGGTGGTCTCCGTGGTGAGGTCCGGCGGTGTTACCGCAGGTTCGACCGGATCGTTCACGACGGTTTTCTTTTTCAAGAGAGTTGTTGCCATGACTTAACTGAAGTGGGCGCAAGAATCCAGGTTTCCCGGAAATTGGCACGCGTTAATTGATGCATGAGAAACGCCGCGGCAACGCTCTCATCTGCAATAGTGACTGCAGTTGGACCGCTCGGCCGTCTCACGTGCTCAATTCAATCAGGGTTCACCAGTTTGAACAATACCGACTTCTAATGATCCTCGAAACGAGAACTGGGTCTGGAATATTGTGTGAGATAGAGACTTCCAGCGGGTCAGGATTTTAGCGACGCGACGGGCTTGACGCCCGATGGCCTGACGCAGGAGGTTTGGATTTGCAATGTTCCCACCCAATAATCGTGTCGCTCGCCTTGGTGCTCTCTCGGCTCAAACAGTTTGGGTGCGTGCTGTGAGGCAACGGGTGTTGCGGTTTCGTCCCTGGCCCCTTCCATACCTCGGGCTTTGCCTCATGGGACTCCTGGGCTTCACCTCGTGGCTGGGGTGCTCCTTGGTATCCACACGGGAGCACGGATCCATGCAGGTTGGGGTGTCCCGGGTGGATAT
Source organism: Verrucomicrobiales bacterium (assembly GCA_005793375.1). Classification (GTDB taxonomy): domain Bacteria; phylum Verrucomicrobiota; class Verrucomicrobiia; order Limisphaerales; family UBA9464; genus SXSK01. Next base: position 8,501 of record SXSK01000255.1, read on the forward strand.
CACACCGACCAACGCCGTCCGAATGATGGGCTACGCCGCCAGGTCCCAAATGCCGGCGCCTACCAACGCGGCCATTCCAATCCATGCCCGCGCCTTGGCAATGGGAAAGGGGAGAACCGCAGCGGTGGTGGTGACGATCGACAACTGCATTCTACCCGCGGCAATTGCAGAAGAGATCCGGGGCCGTGTTTCGCGGCGGACCGGCTTGGATGGCGCACAGATCGCGTTAACCGTGACGCACACTCACAGTGCGCCGTGTTTGACGGGGGCCGCTCCGAACATTTTTGCACAGGATATGACGGTGGAGGATCAGCACGAAATCGAGATCTATACGCGGTGGTTTGTTGACCGCGTCGAAGAATCGGTGGCGCGGGCTCTCGACGATCGGAAACCATCTCGTGTGGAATGGGGTCAGGGGAAGGTTGGGTTTGCGAAGAACCGGAGGACGCCGGGTGGACCGGTGGACCATGCATTGCCCGTAATGCGGGTCACTTCCTCCGATGGATCATTGCGCGCCTTGTGGGTCAGCTATGCGTGCCACTGTACCACGTTGGGAGGCGAGTTTAATCAGCATCATGGCGATTGGGCGGGCGTGGCCTCACAGCGGATGGAGCAGGAGCATCCTGGGTCGATTGGGTTGGTATCGATTGGTTGCGGGGCGGATGCCAATCCGGAACCGCGGGGTTCCTTGATCTTGGCCAACCGCCATGGCGAAGAGCTTGCGGCCGAAGCGGGTCGAGTGGCCTCGACCAAACTTCAGCCGGTTACGGACGCCCCCATTTGTCAGTTGAAGACCATTCAGATTCCCTTCGAACGACATTTTACACGCCAGGAATGGCAGGCCCGGTCGACCAACTCCGGTATCATTGGATACCATGCCCGCAAATGGCTGGCCCGTCTGGACCGCGGAGAACCGCCGTCGCCCACGTTATCATATCCGGTGCAAACCTGGCGGTTTGGCGACCAGTTGGCGGTGGTGTTCTTGGCAGGGGAAGTTGTGGTGGACTATTCGTTGCGTTTAAAATCGGAACTCGATTCGTCCCGCCTCTGGATCAACGGCTATGCCAACTCGGTTCCATGCTACATTCCATCGCGTCGTATCTTGAGCGAAGGTGGGTATGAAGCAGAAACGTCGCTTTGGTACTATGACCGGCCTCAGCGGTTGGCCCCGGAGACGGAGGACTTAATCATTGAGGCGGTCAAAGACCAGCTACCCCCCGACTGGAGGCTTGATGCGAAACAGGTCGAATCACCGCATCCCAAGAGTTCCGCAGCAGCGCTCCGTTCGTTTCAGCATGATGCGCGGTTCGAGTTGGAGTTGGTGGCAAGTGAGCCGTTGGTCCAATCCCCTGTCGCGATTGATTTCGGTGCCGATGGGAGGCTGTGGGTCTGTGAAATGTTTGATTATCCTAGCGGTTTGGACGGCCAGGGTAGGCCAGGAGGGCGAGTGAAGTTGTTGACCGATGTGGATGGAGATGGACGATTTGATCGCGCTGAACCAGTGGCTGAGGGGTTGGCGTATCCGACTGGCCTCATGGCATGGGACGGTGGCGTGATCGTGTGTGCGGCGCCTGAGGTTCTGTACCTGAAGCCTCGGGCGGGAGGAAGGTATGAACAACGGGTGCTACTGACCGGTTTTGCGACGCATAATTTTCAAGCACGGGTCAATGGATTGCGGTGGGGCATGGATGGCTGGGTGTATGGAAGCGGCGGTTTGTTTGGGGGGAGCATTCGAGTCTTAGGAACGACAACCAGCATGGAACCTCCGACAGCGGTTGCGACGGTGGATTGTACCAATCGCGATTTTCGCTGGCGACCCGCCACCGGCGACTTTGAGCCATTGGCGGGGGTCAGCCAGCAGGGGCGAACGTCCGACGACTTTGGGAACTGGTTTGGCAACGACAACAGCACCCTTCTCTGGCATTTCGCTGTGACGGATCGACAAGCGCGACGCAACCCTTACCTGGCGCCGCCCGAAGCCCGCGTGATGCTTAATCGAGATGGAAACCGCATCTTTCCGGTGAGTCGCACGCTTTCTCGGTTTAACGATCCCCATACCGCAAATCATCTGACTTCAGCTTGCGGTCCGGAGATTTATCGGAGCAGCGGGCTGGGTGATGAATTTGCTGGGAACGCTTTTGTTTGTGAACCCGTCCACAATCTGGTTCGGCGCGCGGTGTTGGTGCCAGAAGGTGTGAGCTTCGCTGCCCGGCGGCCGGACAGCGAAGCTCATACCGAATTTCTGGCGAGCACCGACAATTGGTTTCGCCCGGTTGAAGTGCGGACCGGTCCTGATGGAGCCCTCTGGGTCGTGGATTTTTACCGATTTGTGCTGGAGCATCCCCGGTGGATACCGCCGGAACGGCTCCGGGAATTGGACGTGCGGGCCGGGGCGGAGATGGGGCGCATCTACCGACTCAAGCCGGTGCAATGGGGCCGGAAGGCACTTTCCAATTTCCGGAAACAGCCGACGCCGCAATTGATCCGACTTATGAGATCATCGTGCGGTCCTGAGCGGGATTTGGTGCATCGCGAGTTGCTGAGTCGTTCGATGAACGAGCCGGTCCGGGAGTGGTTGGCTCAGGAAGGGAGCGCCACTACCGGGACGCCACCGGCTGGGGAGATTCAACGACTGCACCTCATGAACCAGTTGGGCATCCCAACTCTGGATCAGTTGGGCTGGCTGTTTCAACACTCCGATCCTGCGGTACGCCGGTCTGCTATTGTGCTCAGTGAACTGGCGACAGCGGTGGCGACCAATCGACCGGGGATGCTCTCGGAAGGTTTGAGGCAGCTGGCGGAAGATCCGGATCTAGGGGTCCGGCACCAGCTGGCGCTATCGCTGGGTCAATATTCCGATCCTTCCGCGGGCGCATTGCTGGCACGGTTGTTGCAGCGAGACATTGCGGACGCTCGGCTGCGTGCGGCAGTCTACTCCTCCGTAGTGCCCCATGCCGTCACATTCTGGGAGGACTGGAGACTGGTGGGTATAGGTCGGGCGTCGGAGTTTCGTCAGGCATTTGGTCCATTACTCCGTTCGTTTTCAGGTGCAGGTGACGTCGCAGTTCTAGGGAGTGTGGCGCGTAGTTTAGTGGAGAAATTGGCGAGTTTGGATGCATTGGCTTATGAACAGTACACCTTTCTGGAGGTGTTGGAGGGAGTGCCAGGGCTTGCGGAGAGGTTGACGCGAGACCTCGGGGTGGATGCCGATTCGGCGTTAAGATCCTTGCGGACTCAGGCGTCGGATCGGGCGGTTGCATATATCGGTGGAAGCAGGCCGGAGGACGGGCAATTGCCCGCACTCCGCTATCTCTCTCTGCTTTCCAACCGAGACGCGGGTCGTCGCCGACAATTTCTCTCCCTCGTTTCCTCAAATCTTCCCGCAGCACTCCGCGAAGAATGGATACGCTCATTAAGGAACATCCATTCCCCGGAGGTAGCTCTGGACGCTCTAGACCATTGGGAAGCTATTCCCGTATCGCTGCGAGGTGAATTCCTATCCTCCATGCTGGGCCGTGAGACCTGGACGGCTGCATTATTGGACGCAGTGGCTGATGGAACGGTGCGTGCTGGCGAATTAACTCCGACCCAACGCCAGCAGCTTCGAGATCACAGAAATGCCGAATTCTCCAAACGCTCGAAAAGCCTGTTTCCACCGCCAAACCTGGATCGCAAGGCGGTGTTAGAACGGTATCGATCCGCGCGCTCTCAGGCACCCAACATGGCCAACGGCGGAGCCCAATTTCAGCGATTATGTGCCAGTTGTCATGCATTGCGAGGTCGTGGAGTTGCTGTGGGACCGGATCTGGCACCCTTCCGCGGCAAGTCATTCGAGGATTTCCTGGTGGCGATTCTGGACCCGAGCACAGCCATTGAGCCCAGGTTCGTGACCTATTCGGTGGAAACTCGGGATGGACGGTTCCTGACGGGAGTGATCCGGGAAGAGTCGGCGACGGCGGTGACACTGGCGATGGCAGGGGGGGCGGGCGAATCGGTGCTCAAAAGCCAAGTGAAACATCTGGTCGCATCTCCACTGAGCATGATGCCAGAAGGACTCGAACAAGGGATGAGCATTCAAGATTTCGCTGACTTAGTGGGTTGGATCCAGGGAGCCCCCGGAATTTTTGGCGGCGCCAATGCCGTGGAGATTGAATCCGCTAGGGCGCGGTTTATGGCTTCTGCACCCTCTGGGCTAACGCGACCGGTAAGCAGCAATGAGGTGCTTCGGTACCCGGGTTGGCTGGGTAGATTGCCCTTGTTCTATTGCCGGCAGAACGCCGGGCAATCACAACTTGTTTGGAAAAGTGCCATTCCCCAGCCCACCGATGGGTTGCTGCGGTTTCGTTGGCCGGCCGCTATGGGTCTGATTTCAGAACCGAAGGGTCATTTTGTGCTGAGATTGGGTGGGGAGGTTTTGCTGGAGTTTGACGTGGTCCTTGAGGATGCCGAGTGGTCGGGAAATCAAGGGTCGCGGTTGAGATACTCGGCACTCGAAGCCAACGCTGAAGATAGCTGCGGCATCCTGGAATTGGACGTGGATTGGGATGCGAGGCGGTGGCGACCGGGATCGACGGCATCCTTTGAAATCATGGGATCCAACTCGGGCAGTCAACGCTGGTTCGGGAGCTATCATTTGCCCGGGGCCAATTAGTTCTACATTGTTATAATTTTCTTCCGGCTGGCTTCGCGACGGAACTTAGATTCCATCGCCAGCTTCCGTCGTCGATGTCGCGCCTTGATTCCCGCCTCCACCTCCGCCGCGCTTCGCTCCTCTTGGAAGTACCAC
>SXSK01000256.1 GCA_005793375.1 Verrucomicrobiales bacterium
ACTGAGCTACGTGGGCGTATCCCGATGTGTGTCGTCCAAATGCTGCCACTTAAAACGACAAGGCGTCGACTTCCAAACAACTCCCGGAGTCGTGGAAACCAAAACCCGGCATCTGCAACTCTTAATTGAGGCGCGATTTGATAGGGGGGGGGCTCCTAGGTGTCAACGCGTTTTTCGGCAAAGTCCAACATCTGACACATTTACTTCACCCAAACCCCCACCGTTCAACACCCTTTAATGGCAGTTCTGAAGACCTTCATCCAATTTTCATTCCACCCAAAAGTCCTAATTCGACACATGAAATCGATTGTTAATATCTTAATTACCAATGTATTACGCCAAAACAAATGCTCAAGACTCGCTTGGAAAATCGCCCAATTCACCGTGTCCATCAACGAAATCAGGCGCGGACAGTGTCCGCGCCTGATTTTTACCGCGTCGTCGCCTACTGGCGGCGACTCAATTACTTCCGAAGCACAAATTTGTGCATCCGACCGAATTGACTCCATTCCGAAACAATCACATTGCCATCCTTGTCGATGGAGGCCCCGTGCGGTGAATTGCAAATCCCATTCTTCCACTTGTCCGGTGTCAGCCCGAAGTTGGCACGGTGCGGCACCGTAGGATTGTCGCCCAGTTGTGCCACGATATGCCCCTGCTTATCGATCAAGGTCACGCGCCCCTTCAACTCAGGGAAGACCGCATACTCGCCCCGGATGTGCACCGCCGCCGGCATGCGGAGATCCTTCTGAATGACCTTCATGAAGTTACCATTCATATCCCAGTGCTCCACTCGATCATTATTGCGATTGCAGACCAACAACCGAGGAGGGTCAAAACGAACGTCAACCGCGATTCCATGGCAGGTCATGAACTTGCCCTCCTCGATCCCCGCCCCGCCAAAAGCTTTCACAAACCGGCGATTCTTGTCGAATTTCAACACGTGGTTGGATCCGTAGCCGTCCGCAACGAAAATCGAACCATCCGGGGCCACCGTCACAGCGCACGGATTGAACCCAGCACCCTCCTTGTAGAGCCCGGCTTCATCTGGCGCGCCCATGACCCAAACGACTTCCCCGCTCAGTTTCAACTTCACCACTTCGTGGTCGGAGGCACGAGCCGCATAGATGTACTCCGTTCCCTTTTCATCCCGAATCTCCAATGCATGAATTCGGCTCGGCCCCCCCGATCGCAAATACTTGCCATCAGCAGAGTAAACCACGATGCCTCGCGGCGTGTCGGTAGTGACATAAATCTCCCCGGTCTTGCTGATCACCACGCCACCGTGGCAAGGGCCTAGGGGTTTCTTCTCGGGGTCTTCAAAAATGCCCAGAGCAGGTTCAAAGGAAAGTTCGGCTCCAAAAACCGGAGTTGCGAACAGGGTCAAAAGGCCCAATAGGGCAGGTGCGATTTGTTTCATGGAGTATTCAAATACCAGACTGATACAAGTTGTCAGCGATTGCCAGCGTTTACCGTCCCGATAATCCGTTTAAGGAATTGGCAACTCTGCGGCTGGCGCCGCTCGTCCACCAACCCCAATCAACAACTGCTCGGCAATCCGATGCCTCGACTCAACGATGGAGGGCGAGAACCAACCCGCTCCAAAAATAAGCAAGGCGATCAGGACAATTCCCCAGCGCTCAGAAAGTGTCATACGCAGGGAGACCGAGGTCACTGGCCGCTTGCCAGTAAACAAGGCAAAATAGGCGCGCAGAATCGCGATCCCGTTTAGCACGGATGTGAAGGCCAGTGGGATGCTGAACTCCAGCCCCTGTTGGGCACTGCTGCTCACCAACAACTCCATCGGCACAAATCCGATGGTCCCAGGAAAACCAACACTGGCCAAACCAGCCATGAGAAAGCCAATCGCTAAACCCGGCACCTGATCATAGTGGCCATGGTGCTCCCGAAGTGATAGACGGCCAAACCGGTCTTCCAACGCTCGGATTGAAAAACCTAGGCCTGCCAACGAGATCGACACCGATATCCACAAACACAGCGCTGCCGTGATGCTCGTGGCAGATTGCATCATGACAGCAAACATCACCAATGAAGTCTGGCTCAATACGAGAAATGCCAAAAATCGGCGTGGGTCGCTCTGGATGATTCCCATGCCTGCGGAGTAGACCGCAGTTACCAGACAACCGACACTGGCAACCTTCAGCACCCACTCGGGCGCCTGAGGTATTAGAAACCGTAAGACGCCAACCACCTCAACCATTGGAAGAACCAATAACATGGCTGTGCCCAGGCTGGCTCGTTGGAATAACCCAGGGAGCCAGCCATGGAACGGGGCAATCCCGCCAAAAATCGTCAACGCCAATCCTAGGAAGCCCATCGACCAGATTCGTGAGAGGGGATCATAACTCCACCAACCCAATGCCAGAAGAGCCAGGACTGGAATCATGTACACGACGAATCCACGTATGGGTTGAGCCTGCGCCTTCAAGTCCCAAAGCGGCAACAGGATCATGCCGTAGAGGATGCCTACAAAAAGCCATGGACTTTGACAGCTGACCGCAGCGGAGGTCAGCCCCATGGACACTAATCCAGCAACGCAATGCTGCGAGGTCATCCGGGATTTTGAGGTCCCCAAATGGGACAGGAAATGTAGCACACTGAGAACCGGCAACATGGGCAACACCAGTCCGTCCAATCTAAATTGACCCAGAACCAGCCGGCCCGGCTCCTGGACTATAACATTTGCAGCGAGCCCGCCCAAAGAGATGAACATGCCCACAATCATGAATCCGAGTGTCCAGCGCGACGCACGAACCGCACTGGAAAATGAACCCGCCACAACCGCCCCAACCAGCGGCAGCAACAGTTGAAGCTCCAACCATGGTATTTTCAAAAAGTTCATCCGAAACAAGTGCCCAACAATTCCAAGCGCGCCTCTAAAAAGTTACCGGTCATGAGCGCACCACTCAGCAAGTTCTAATTCGAGCTTCTCAGACCGTATCGCCCCCTCGCCCACCGCCTTCGCGGGGCGCAGGATGATCCGGGTCGTCCGGCCCATTCAAGAGCCTGTCACAAGACCTTTCCAGGCGATCCATCGCTCCAAATACCCTGACGAATGGCCGCGCGATTACACGATCCAAGAGCGAATCGAGGTAACCGCGCTCCAGCGAGAATCGATAAAGCGCCCGCTGAACCGAGGCGGGAAGGTGTTGCTCCCACTCTGGAGCCGGATCTCGCGGTCGAGTTCCAATGGCGTTCTCCAACTGGTGATGATCATGAAGCAATGAGGGAGCTCTCAGGAACTGTAAGGTTCGAAGGCAGGCATGTCCCAACAGATGAACCAGCGCCACATAACGCAACCCAAATCCGATCTCTGCGATGATGACCCCTACCTGGGTCAATGACGCGAATGCCAACGCGGATTTGATATCCGTCTGGACGCGCCCCGCGAGATAGGCAAAAGCCGAGGTTCCCAACCCCAATGCCACCACCAATGCAGCGAGCCACGCGGAACTATCCAGGACCGGACTGACCCTCAACAAAAGAAAAACACCCAGATGAACGGACAGGGCACCATAAAAAACCGCACTGGAAGGTGTGGGGCCTTCCATGGCCCGTGGCAACCAACCCGAGAATGGCACCAAGGCGGACTTACCTGCGGCCGCGATAAGGAATAGCACGCCCAGCCAAGCAAAGTGCGGGCCGATCAGGAGCGGATCGTGCGCCGGCCAGGCATGGTTCCCCACCAAATGATCAAAATCCCCGGCTCCATTGATCTCGTGCATCAGAATCGCCGCCAACATCAATGCCGCATCGCATACGCGATAAACGATCCAAACACGAAGTCCATTTCGCGGCGGAGCCGGACGTTCCTGAAAGAAAGCGATCAGCAAGACCGACGACAACCCCACCAGTTCCCATCCTGCATAAAGCGTTTCCACCGTATCCGAGAGTGCAGCCACCACCATCCCGGTCAGAAATATTGCGAAGAGCACAAAAAACCGATTGTACCCTCGCTCGCGATGTAGATACCGAGTCGAAAACGCCCCAATGGTGGCCGCTAACACCAACGTCAGCAGAACGTAAGACAGAGATAATGGATCGAGTACGAACTGAAATTTAAGGTGGTACCGGGGCGTAATCACCCAATCGCCAAGCTCGATTTCATAGTGGGCCAAACCCTGGAAAATCATGCGTATCGCCGCCACCAACCCCGCCAAGAGTCCCACGGCAATCACCCCCTGTATCAACCGGCTTATAGTCTGCTCTCCAAGCCTTCGTTCCAAAAGAAACGTGGCAAAGAAAGTCACCAGTAGAAAGACTGGCGCACAAACAATCAAAAGGCCCGCAATGGTCAGAACGAGATCAGAAGCTGGCATGAGGGGTCATTCAGGTTGCGGTTCCGTCGTATTCTTCTCTTGTCCAGGAGAACGGATGAGAGCAAAATCGAGGTGATCCCGCCACCCCGCGTACCACTCACTGGAGGACGCCGCGACCGGCAGCCCCACCCCATTCGGCAAGTGACGCTCAAATACCCCTTGCGTGTAGATCTCGATATCGCCGGAATCGGGATTCATGACCGCGAGTTGCACCCATCGATTTTGAACCATGGTTCGGATCACCGGGTTCTTGTCCAAAAGCCGCCTAATTGTTGCTGGAGTGGTCTCGATGACAAACAACAGCCGCACCGGCTCGTGAATCTCAACCATTTGCCAAGGCAATCCAGTGCGCAGATCACTCAAGGCACCATCCATGACACCCAACAATCCAGTAATGTTGTGAGGCAGTTTGGAACCACACCCCCAACCGGGTGAATCGACGTAGGAAAAGTAATACTCCAAGTTGATTCCTGAACATACCGGAACTACTGCGCCCAGTATCCTGAAAAGGATCGTGTTTTCAGCATCGTCCAGGGTCGGGTCGTAGGAGACCAGGAAAGAGCGCCGATCCAGGAACAGTCCTCGCGTCCTCTGACGTCGTCCAACGATACAAATCGCGTTGGTGGCATGCCCCCATTCCGGTCGGACCTGAGACAGGTCTTCAACGCGACCTTCCATGTGTCGCTTGGCCGATGCAGGACTCAACCCAAGCGAAGCGGAACCAAAGCGACGCGCGCGCTCATGTGCGTTTCGTTGACACGCTTCAAGCAGCGCTTTTTCTGCCACCTCAAATTCAAATTGGTGCGTTGTAGGTACCCGATCGACGTCATAAATCGTCAGATTGTCATTGGCTGTATTGTGGATTCCACCGACAAAAACCGTGTCTTTGGGAATCTCGAGTCCTCTCTCCTTCAGCGCGGAACGGATTCGTGGATCATTAAGTATCTCCGCAATGGCGCGAGCGTTTGGTCCACCCTGGCCGCCACCGCAAGCCCCGCAATCGTGCGCCGATTCATGAGGATTGTTCAGGCTCGTGGAACCATGACCAAATATGAAAACAATCCGGGCAAACTTGGACGTCAGGCCCACATCGCGCAGGAGGCGATCCGCCATCTCAATCATTTCCTCCGGTAAGAATCCGTGTTGGGACAGGTCGTGACCGGGTGCGGGCGTCGACCGTTCCAAGACGAGACGGGTCAATGGCGGGGGCGCTATAAAACTGCCGAAGAACCCTCGAAACTGTGCGGTCAATCGAGGGAACATCACTCGAGCCACCAAAGGCAATGTCGCCAGCAGTCCGATTGAGGCGGACAGGAAAGCACCACTGACCACGCGTCGACTTCCGCCATGAAAGCGCTGCAACGCCATTCCAATGCGACGCCGAGTGCTTCGTCGTCGACGCGCTTCGTCCAACAACCGCCGATCGACCACCTCGGAGACCCAATGCTTCGGACGGACAACCACCGGACATAGCGGGACAAAATCGGCGGCGGCTGCACCACGGTAGTACATCACGACACCGAAAAATCCTGCGGCCCCAAATGTCTCGGCAGTGGGCGCGACTTCCTCCACGTGTCTTCGTATCGATTCCTCCCGTTCATCAATGCAAAACATGGCTTGGAAGGAGGCCCGTTCGAGGGGAACTGGAGGCGGTAAGGGGAGAGCGCTCAATGCGTCCAAGGTCTGAATCCTGAAGCGATGTTCATAAGCGAGATGAAAGACTCGACGACGCTCGAGTTCCGTGAACTGTTCCACCTCGTCAAACAAGTGCGTCCAGGCAGGTTTGCTCAGATGAAACAGCTGCTCCGGCGTCCACCCCAACACCTGCCCCAACTGAAAGACCAAAAAGGCTCGTTGTTTGTCACTCGTGAACCGCATGGAGGGCAATCGGGGAGCCAAGTCAACACGCAGTGCCGCAAGCTCCCCACAGTACCCGTCGATCGATTGAGCGACTGCCCCCAGTGCCAAACGCTCCAAAACCAGCCGCACCGCCAGGAAATCCATCAGGCTTTTCTCTCGGACGGCATGGTGCACACGGTCTGGCCGCTGCTCCACATGCCAAATCATGCCTCCCCATCCTCTCAGTGCCAGCAGGGTTGACGACAAATAGGCCTCCCGTTCTTCGTCGTGAACTCCCAATAGCCGCAACGACTCGTCAATGCTCGTCAGCGACGACATGCCTTGATCCCGTATCCGTTGGATCACTCCATCCAACCCACTCAGCCACCATGCCGAAGCCCAATTGCCCCGTTCATAAAGATGTATAAAGGCCGCAAACATCCCCAGATCCCGTTCAGGAAGTTCACAGTGTGCGATCCCCTGATCCAGAAACGCCGCACAAAATCGGATGAGAACATCGTTAACGAGCAGGTCGGTGTCGGTGCCACAAACCGACAACAAAACATCCCGATGCCGAATGGGTTTGGTGTCCAAACCCGATCGAGCCCCACTGACTTCCACTCCTTCCTGGCAGACTTCCCATAAGGCGCAGAGCGTGAATGCTTCCCATTGTGGTTCTCCCCATTCCTCAATGCGTTCTTCGCGAAAACGATTCAATAACAACTCAAGCCACGCGGGATGCTTTGTGCCCGGGAGCGATCCGCGAAGTCGGCTCATGACCCAGTGTCGCGTCTCCGTAATCAAACGACGGCGTTGCACTTCAGAAATATCCAGCCGTGATTTGGATAGAGCATCGGTCTCCGCCATGAACCAGTCCAGTTCCCTACCATCCCCACTGCGCATCGGACGTTCGAGCATCGCCAATCGCAGTTCCAATCGGGTCGAGAGTCCATTGATCGTCTCCTCGGAACTTTCTCCAAGATCTCGGTTGAGGACGGTCTTCAATTCGGCGAAGCGTATCCGTCCACGGCGCAACTCTTCCCGATAGCGGTCCTCTGTCAAATAGGGTTCGCACCCGAATACCCTGGCGCCTTCACGCACCGCATCCTCAAAGGACAAGTGCTCGAAGGCATGAAGCGTGTTGTGGTGGATAAAGACCCCAATCGGCCCCTGCGCCGGCAGCAAGTGGGCTGCTTGCCGGATGATTTCCTCCAATTGACCCAGGGCAGCCGAGTCGACGGGACCAGCCACGGGGCTCAAATTGGAATTCGGCGGGTGCATAACAACTCAACAACTGGATGAACCTCACTGATTTCCCGAATCTTTGGGCAACGATTTGCCCTGTCGTGGCTTCCCTTCCGAAGCCGGCTTGTACCATTCCTCATGGGTCTCGTCGATGTCCACATGACCCCCGGTTTTTTCATGCACCTGACGCCAGCCGTGCAGAGCTTCAAACGCCGCATGATCTATAAAATCGACGGCGAGATCGATGTCGACCGGAGCACCCACCGGGATGCGCGACAGTTCGTTGTTCAGTTTGGGAACGCAGGCGAACGTCATCGTTCCATGAATCACAACGTGCCATTTATCCCCACGGTTCTCAATTTGAATCTCGGTGGTGGACAATCGGCGAATGGCAAAGAACACCGAGATTCCTATACCAATAGCCACACCCGCCAACAGATTGATACACGTCACGCCCAGGATCGTTGCGTAGTAAATGGGCGCTTCGCGATGCGTCTGCAAATCACGAATGTGATGCAAATTAACCAAGTTGACTCCAACATGAATTAGCAATCCGGCCAAAACCGCCAACGGTATGGTTTCTATGAGGCTCCCGAGAAATAGGATGCTCAACAGTATCCAAACGCCATGAAACACAGCAGACCAGCGCGTCAGACCGCCAGCAACAATGTTTGCCGAGGAACGCACAATCACGCCCGTCAAGGGCAACCCACCCAGCAACCCAGAAATCAGATTGCCCGCCCCCTGAGCGGCGAGTTCCTTATCGAGATTTGCCCGAGCGCCAGAGTGCAGCTTGTCCGTCGCCACAGCGCACAACAGCGACTCAATGCTGGCAATGATCGCCAGCGTCAATACCGCCACAGCGAAGCCACCCCAATCCGTCGGCGGCTTGAGTTGAGTCAGCGACAGGGTCTCGGGCAAATCCACACGCTTGACATTCATTTTCAGGACCATCGAAACCACCGTCGCAACCAACACCGCCACCAGAGGCCCGGGGAGCAACTTCAAGGCGGGCACTTTCAATTTCTTCCACACAATCAAGATGGCAATGGTCAAACAGCCCAGAATTGCTGCGGATCCATTCATGTCCGCCAACCGTTTCGGAATGGCCAACACATTGGCAATTGGCGAACTCGCAGGCGAGCCACCCAGCGCCACATGCAATTGCGCGAGCGCAATCGAGATCCCAATGCCGGCAAGCATTCCGTGGACCACCGCCGGTGCAATCACCAGTGTCCCCCGGCCAACCTTTAGGAATCCCAACGCCAGTTGCACGATCCCCGCACATACAGTGATGAGGCACATCGTCTCCCATCCAAACTGCGTCACCATGCCTGCCACGACCACCGTAAGCCCCGCCGCGGGCCCCGAAACCTGCAAAGGCGCCCCTGCCAACAATCCCGTGGCAATCCCACCCACGACGGCCCCGATCAACCCCGCCACAATGGGAGCCCCAGAGGCCAGCGCAATGCCCAGCGAAAGCGGTACTGCCACTAAAAAAACAACGATACTCGCCGGAAGATCTTTAAGGACAGTTTTCGAAAATGGGAGGATTGGAGTCGGCATCGTTTTGGCTTCTTATCTGGTTTCTTAGAGATCAGTTCGATGTAGCGCCCGTGGAATTCTTTGAGCCCAAGGACGGCAATGTCGCCGGAGTAGATCCCCAATTGTCAGTCACCAAGCAAGCATTTCCTACAATATGCTATGGAATTTTTCACAGCCCCCCTAGGCAGTAAACCGCAACAACCCTGTTTGGGAAAGGACTCACATCTTCCCGTGCCTCAGAATGGCTATCAGCAACCAAAAACCCATCAAACCAGCCAAGCAATAACCCAACAAACCCAACATCGATACATCACCCCAGAGGGGTGGCACCTTCGAATGAATCGTCAACGACGATCCGATGATCAACGATGCCACCACCATGGCAAATGAAAGCCGGTTGGCCGAACGTTCCAAGGCGTTGTACGCCGGTTCCAACCCTTCATGATGAAAATTTACCCGGGCGCGTCCTGACTTTATCTGGGCGATGATGCGCCGAAGTTCTCCAGGCAATTCGCGCGCTGCGTCTCCAATTTCTTCAGCCATTGCCAGCGCGCTAGCCACTACTCGCTTAGGACGCAACCGTTCCGTCCTCGATCGCCGCATGAAAGGTTTCGCCTGTGCGATCAGATCAAACTCGGGATTCAACCGCCTGACGAGCTCCTCCGTGACGCTCATCGCCTTCAGCATCACCACCAGATCTGGTGGCAATTGGAGATGATGCTTGGATGTCAATTTCACCAACTGGGTCACTAGGTCCGCAAACCGCAGTTCACCCATTGGACGGTAAAAATGCTGATGCATGAATTCCGCGACGTCGGTTTCGAACGACCCGCGTGGAGGATCCACTTCCGATTCAGTCAACTTTAATAACGCGGTTGCGACCCCCGGTTCATTGCGACAGGCGATCGCCCAGACAAAATCCACAAAGGCTTCCCTGGTTCGTAAGTCCAGGAATCCCATCAGCCCAAAATCGAGAAAACAAATTCGTTCGTCCGGCATGATCTGCACGTTGCCCGGATGCGGATCCGCATGGAAAAAACCATGCACAAAGATCTGCTTCATGACCAGATCCGCAATACGGCAACTGAGCTCGTTTCGATCGATTCCAGCCGTATCCAGTTGATCCAGTTCCGAAGCCTTGATGCCGCTGATGAATTCCATCACCAAAACAGACTTCGTAGTCAACCCGTGCACCAACTGCGGCAAGTAAATGGTCGGATCTTCTCTAAACTGCCAGGAAAACCGGTCCAGGTGCGCCGCTTCACACGTGAAGTCCATTTCCTTTTCCAGACTTCGTGCGAGCTCATCCACCAACGCCACCGGTTGAAAAAGACGCCATTCGGGCAAATTCCTTTCCGCCAACCCCGCCAACTGTCGCAGAATTCCCAAATCTTCCGTCACGGTCTTGCGAATGCCAGGTCGTTGTACCTTGATGACCACCACCTCGCCGCTTACCAGCACGGCGCGATGAACTTGCGCGATGGATGCCGAACCGATCGGCTGTTCTTCCACCTCGGCGAACACCTCACCCAGGGGGCGTTTCCATTCGCTCTCCACCAAGATTCGAATCTCCGCAAAGGGAATCGGCGTGACTTGGTCCTGCAACTTCGCCAGTTCATCAGTGAATTCTGTCGGCAGAATCCGCGTGCGCGCCGCTGCCAATTGACCCAGCTTCACAAACGACGGTCCCAATTCTTCGCAAACCTTTCGAAGCCGTTCGGCATGACTTAATTCGTGGATCGCGGCCTGCTGCTCGCGCACCCGCCGCGACGGCAAGCGTTCAGCCCGCGGCAACGGCAGATGTTTCGCCAAATCTTCATAACCGTATTTCAACAACACACCGGCGATATCCCGCAGGCGTTTCGCTTGCTGATAGGCAGTGCCGATTTGACGAAATCGTGACCAGAGCATGGGGTACAAGATGTCACGCAGTTCCTCGGGCCTGTCACGCTTTTGTTCTCAGAATGCAGTGAATCGGGATTTGAGGGTTAAACTCACATTTCAAAACCGAGTATCGCGCTTGGCAAATGGATCACCCGACTGCGCTCACAGTTGACCCGGCCATCACCACCTACGCATCACAACCAAGCCCATTCACTAAAAAGGGCGGCCTGACCATAGTGCTGGCCATCGAGGGTCACCAGATTCCAGACGGTCGCCAGGGAGATCTTGAACCGGCGGCCCGATCGGGTCATTCGAATCCCAGTGTAGTCATCAATAAACCCCTGAGAAGTCACCGCCGCCAACAATCGCGCCCGTTCCTCTCGCAATGGAGCTTCGGCTGTCAAACGCGACGGCATGCTCGTTAGCTCATCCCAGCTCAGTTCCCACAGCCGTTGTGCAGTCGCATTGCCATAATTCAAAATCGGGTCCACCTGCGTGCCGTGCGACACGACCACAAAGGGCGCCTCATAAAGGCGCTGCGCCAATTCCAGCCCTTGAATTTCGGGAACTCCAGGAAACATCGATCGTCCTGTGATTCGGCGATAACTGTTCGCCAGCACATCGCTGTGCGACCTCACAAACTCAGATTCCCAGCGGTGACTCATGTTTCGCTCGCGGATTGGAGCAAGAAAGGCGTTTACGCCAGGACCCCTCGTATCACCTCCGCCTCCACCACACCCGTCAACTTTTGGTTCAGGCCACCATAGAAGAACGTCAGTTTCTGATGGTCTATCCCCATCAAGTGAAGAATTGTCGCGTGGAGATCGCGAATGTGATGCCGATCAACAACGGCTGAATGGCCCAGTTCATCGGTCTCACCGTAACTCGTGCCGCCCTTTGTCCCGCCGCCAGCCAACCAATACGTAAATCCCAATGGATTGTGGTCCCGTCCACCCTTATTCCCTTGGCTGAGCGCTTGGCGTCCAAACTCGCCACCCCAGACCACTACCGTCGAATCCAACAGTCCGCGTTGCTCCAAATCCTGCAACAACGCCGTGATCGGACGATCCACTTCGGGACAATGGATACGCAGATTTTCTTCAACACCGTTGTGTGCATCCCAATTCTGCTGTTGATGCCCACCCCCGTGGTAAATCTGAATGAAGCGCACTCCTCGCTCCACAAGCCGGCGGGCTATGAGACATTGACGTCCAAAAGGTGCAGGGCCGAGCGCGAGCGGATGGTACTCTGGCTTGGATTCATTCACCCCATAGGCTTGGAGCGTTGCGTGACTCTCTTGGGATAAATCCAGTGCTTCCGGCGCTGTCGCTTGAAGTTGAAAGGCCAGTTCGTAGCTGCGAATGCGCGCCTGCAATTCGCTGTATCCCGGCCGCGACATCAGGTGTTCCGTATTCAACGCGTTCGCTGTATCAATCAAATCCCGTTGCATGTCGCGAGTCAGCCCAGAAGCGGAGTCAAGGTTCAGAATTGGCTGACCTCCGGAACGAAAGACAGTCCCCTGATAGGCTGCCGGCATAAAACCACTCGACCAATTCGCCGCGCCACTAATGGGGCCACCGCGTGGATCCAACATCACCACGTACCCCGGCAAGTTTTGACTGGGAGAGCCCAAACCATAAGCCAGCCAGGATCCCAACGACGGCCATCCCTGAATAATGCGTCCTGAGTTGAGCTGCAACATGGCCGACCCGTGGGCGAACGAGTCGCAATACAGGGACTTGATGACCGCCAATTTGTCGGCCTGAGTCGCTAAGTTGGGCAACGCATCACTCACCCACAGTCCGGATTTTCCGTGTTGTCGAAACTCACGTTTAGAACCCAGCAACTTGCCGGGTTTCACATCGCGGCGGCGCTGCTCCAAGTCGATGGACTGCCCATCACGCTTCTGAAGTTCTGGTTTATAGTCGAACAGGTCCATCTGCGGAGGACCGCCATACATGAAAAGAAAGATGCACGCCTTGGCACGCCCCCCCGCGTGTGGCGGCCTGGGCGCCAGAGGGTTTTCCATTAGGGACGATGCCGCAGCTCGCGAGGCAAAAAAACCATCCGCATCCAGCAACCCCGTCAACGCGACCCCACCGAATCCCGCGCCCATCTGCCATAAAAACTGGCGGCGCGCTCCAACACAGATCGATTCCGGGTTTGGAGGGTGGCTGCTCATGACTCAATCCACATACACGACTTCATTCAGATTCAACAGCAACAAGCAGAAAGCTTCCAAAGCACGGCGATCCGGATCACTGGCCTCGGGACTCGGCATCAACGCTTCGCGTTGACCGTGGCTTTGTAGTTGAAGCGCATCCACACTCAACGGCGCACCCCATGCACGGAATCCGAGTCGCCCTGAAGTTTCGGGTGGGAGCGGATCGGTGGCCACAAGCGCGGGATTCAGGGAATCATTTAACCAGACACGAATTGTCGCCCCCTCGAGCTCAACTTTGAACGAGAATGCACTTCCCACAGGGAGGTAAGCCTCACGGAGCGCTAGATGGCTGGTGTTTGTTCCCAGGCGGTTCAATCCGATCCGCTGTTGCCGCGCATCCAAGACGACTTCGTACCCCCGAGCGCGCCCCTCATCAGCCGTCGCACGCAGAAGAATGCCGCCGGATTCCAGTCCTGTGTGCAGCGTGAGACGCCCTTGAATGAGACCGTCAGCCATTGACGTGTTCGGCCAAAGTGCAAACGGTCCATTCGACCGTTCCATGATTCGGTTACCTTCATAGCTGTCAGGCCAATGCCCCCGGTGGCGCGTCCAGCCATCTGGCGCCACCACAAACGCTTCCGGAGCAAGCTGGTTGAAGTATGAAACGTTCATGGTCCCAGGAACGTCAGCACGAAAGGTCAGCCGGCTCTTCATCGACCCAAACTGTTCGCGCTGCCGATCGAGAAACTGGCGCGCGACAGCAAGCTCTCGTGCCGATGGATCGCGAGCCAACGCCACGCGGATGGCATGTTGGAGAACCCCTTGGTCACTGAACGGTCTGGAATGACCCACGTCCTGCGGTGTGGCGCCAGGCCGGGCTAAATCCCCAGTGCTTTTGGCGTCGTTCAGTAATCGTTTCGCAAACGCGACCGCCTGGTCGTGCATGAAGTCGTCGTTCAACAGAAGTAACGCCTGAGGCGCCACCGTGGTCGTCGGACGTTCTGTGAGCGGTGAGGTGTTATTCGCGTAATCCAAGGCTTCCAGAAATGGCACCGCCTGTGTACGGCGGATATAGGCGTACAGGCTGCGGCGGCTTTGCTCAGCACGGGACGAGACTTCCCAGTCGGTCCCAGGTCTTGATCCGCCCGCCAAGACTTCGCCACTGAGTCTTGGAAAAAAACCACGCCCGCCTGGGACTCGGTTGAGTTGACCGCTAATGTAAAGAACTGAATCCCGAATAGTCTCGGCCTCCATTCGCCGCAGGTTCTGACGCCACAACCACTCGTTCGCCGGATCCGTTGCATTGGCCCGCAGGCCAGCTTCCAAAGACGTCGCAGAGCTCCGCTGGTAAACGTCGCTCGTGAGAATCAACTGATGCAATCGTTTGATGGACCACCCCTGCCGTATGAATTCGTCCGCGAGCCAGTCAAGCAATTCGGGGTGCGTAGGCATCATACCCGCTCGTCCAAAATCTCCGGTCGACGAAACAATTCCGCGTCCAAAGTGATGATGCCAAACTCGGTTGACGATCACGCGGGCTGTCAGTGGATTTTCCGGGCTGGCAATCCAATCGGCCAGAACCAGTCGCCGGCCGGATGATTGGGTCAAATGGCTCTTCGATTCCAAGGCCTCCTGCCCTGAAGTTTCAATTCCAGTTGGACGCCCTAGGATGACCGCGGGAAAACCGGGCTGCACGGCATCCCCTCGGGAATAGGCGTTTCCCCTCTTGAGGACGAAGGTGGCTTCCGGCATCGCACTGACTTCTCGCAACGCCAGGGCGTGCTCAAACGGAGGCAATTCCCGTTTCACTTCTTCCAGTCGAGACTTGGCCCGCTTCTTCTCACTTTCCGTTGCAGCATTGTTAAGAGAAAGTTCAAGTGCCTTCAATCGACCGAGCCATTCAGATCGCCAGGCTTGCACTTCGGGTGCCGACGCCAGCGGAACATGCGCCGTGGATTGCACGGGGTCGCTCAGATGCCGCATGGGCTGCACACCCCGAAAGAACGACAACAGCCGGTAATAATCAGCATGCGGTATCGGGTCAAACTTATGGTCGTGACAACGCGCACAACCCAGGGTGAGCCCGAGAAACGCCACACCCGTCGTCGAAAGGACATCGTCCAATTCATCAAACACCGCCATTTCGTTGTCGTCCGGCTCGTCATCCAAAACTCCCAGTCTGGCATAGCCCGTGGCAATCACGGCATCCGCCGACCAGGGATCCAGCTCATCGCCCGCTATCTGTTCGCGAACGAACTGATCGTACGGTTTGTCATTATTAAAGGCTCGAACCACATAATCGCGATACCGCCAAGCCTCAGGCTTTTCACCGTCCCGTTCGTAACCATTGCTCTGGGCAAATCGAACCACATCCAACCAATGTCGTGCCCAGCGCTCCCCATACTCGGGGCGGGCCAACATCTGTTGGATCAACCGTTCCCAAGCGTCAGGGCGACGATCGTTCTCAAAAGCAAGCACCTCTTCATAACTGGGAGGTAAACCCAACAATTGAATGGATGCCCGTCGGATCCGTTCTCGCCGCGTGGCTCGAGGATTCGGAGTCAGGCCTCGTTCCGCCAATTTCACGTCAATGAAGGCATCGATGGGATTCTCTCTCATCGGGAAATCCCTTGGCCCTTCAGGCACCACCGGACGAGCAATGGGTCGAAACGACCACCACAGATTGGTTGCCGCCCCTATCATGTCAGCCGCTCGAACCATCAGTTGAAAATTCAAAAAGCAGATTGTCCACCAAACGGCAACACGAGCGACTCCGCAGCGTTGCCTAATCGGTTGTTGCCTTGAATGAAATGGCATCCCCAGACGTGGCATATCGATCCAATACGTCGAATAATTGTCTTGTGTAGAGGTTCCGTTCAACGCGATTCGTAGCGAATCCGGACTTCCATCTGCCCCGTTTTCAATGGCACAGTTTGTTCGCGGCCTCCCGGCCAACGCACCCGCACGGCGATGGGGGGTGTAGAAAAGCCCAACACAGAAGTGGCGCCGTCTTGAGAGCCATAGCCGGAACCGCCTTGCACGGCGGACACAGGCCCGAGACGTCCCTCGCGGAAGGCCAATCGAACCTGCGCACCCACGCCATCCGGATTCGCCGCGGGACCTTCCAGAACCACACGCACTCCAGGTTTACCCCTGCGGTTTGCGAACAACCGCGTGGGTCCATTGATTTGAGTGACCACCACATCGACCCGGCCGTCATGATCAAAGTCAGCAAGTGCCGCGGCCCGTTGTTCCCCATGAATCGATATACCCGTGTCAGCCGCACCGAAGACTTCAAAGTTTCCATCACCCTTTGCCCGCAACCATAATCCAAGTCCGGCATCATCCCGAGAAAGTTCCGGAAGCAGGTCCGATCGATTCTGACTCAGGAATAAATCCTGGGCACCGTCACCATCCACATCCCCGACATTCACCGAGAACACAGTCGCCAACTGCGCCTCGCGCGGCAGCGGTCGCCATTCAAACTTCGGACCGCGATTCAGTAGGATTCCGGACCTCAATTCGACAACTTCCAGGAATCTTGACGCTTTGTGACTGGATCCAAGGATCTCGGGAACTGTCAACTGCCCAAAAGCTTCGTGAGTCGGGCACCGCGTCGTTAGATCAGGCAGACTCGCGGCAAGCAACCGTCGATTCTTCACCGGGAGCCACCTTCCCTCGCGCTGCCATGCCTCCAAAATTTCTGTACGACCTGGGGCCAACCATTCCCCAAAATAAATGCGCATCGGGCTTGGTTGGAACAACTGATAACCTGTGTTCAGACCCACGTTTCCTACAGCCAAATCGACCCGTCCATCCCCGTCAAAATCGCCGGCCGTGATACCGCTCCACCAACCGGTCCGACCCGCCAACCCCATCGCTGCTGTCACGTCTTCTAATACGCCACCGTGGTTGCGAAACACGCGGATCGGCCCCCACTCAACCGCGACCGCCAGATCCTGATCCCCATCGCCATCCAGGTCCACCCAGGTCGCACCGCTGACAAATCCCAATGAAGCGAAGGGTTCGCTCGCTTTCGCCGCGGGTCGCAGCGTCCCTGAATCATTGATCCACAACGTGGAACGTACCGGTTCCGGATAGCGTCCTGGGCGATATTGTCCGCCGACAAACAGGTCGAGATCGCCATCGCCATCCAAATCACCGATTGCCAGGGGTCCCACGGATTCTTTTCCAATCTCAAGCCGCTGTATGGGCGCTGTACTGAGACCGGCCTGGACGGTTAATTGGCTCGAAACCTCCTGATTGGCGTTGAGATTGGCGGTGGCCGCCAGCCATTTGCGCGCACCGCTTCCATCCGTCCATCCCGCAATGCCGCGATGTCCACCCGGAACCGCCGCGGCATCCATGATCGCAAACCCCCTCCCCTCGAAGTTTTGAAAGACGGACGGCGAACCATTGCGCGGGGCGCCGATCACCAGATCTTCCCACCCATCGCCATTCAAATCAAACCAGGCCACACCGACGCCCAAGCGGCTAAACCGTCTGGGAATGAGCGGCTGAAGTACGGAGTCCTCGAACGCTTCCGCCACCAATTCGTGATTCAATCTCAAACTCATGTCCTCGAACAAGGCAGAACCTGTCCTCTCAGCTGCGACCGCAATCGGTTCGTCGGGTCGAGCCGGCACCTCGCTCACTTCATAAATATGATTCGGTTCGACGTTGGTGACTCGACTGATCCGCCCGTTTCGCCAACGCACTTCTACCATCAGCGTGTTGGTCTTGGGAAGGTCCGCCGCGAACACTCGCATCGCTTGGTCGCTTGAGAGATAACGCCCAGCGGAGATCATCTCCTGGCCTTGTGTGATCGAAGGACCCAACAGTCGAATACGGGCTCCAATGCCCCCCGTATTGGGAGCCGTCCCACGCAACCGAACACTCACTCGAGCACCCGAAGCCTCGTTGCGGTGAACACTGGCCGCCGAGTTGATGTGATTCACCACGACGTCCAGATCGCCATCGTTATCCAGATCCCCCAGTGCCAATCCAGAAGACAACCCCTCCTGATCGAAATTCCATTCCTTAGTTTTGGGTTCAAAGGTGCCGTCGCCCCGATTCCGAAACGCCAAATTCGGCGAACGCCACTGGGGAAAGTTCTGCATCCAACGTTTCATCTGTTCCCGACTCGGGCGTTGCTTCGGATTTTGCATCCGGTCGTGGGTGTCCTGATCCATCAGGTCGAATTCAAAGCCATTGGTCACCAACAGGTCCTCGTATCCATCCAAATCCACATCCAGAAATACCGGACTCCAACTCCATTCACTGGCGGCGATTCCGGACCAAAGCGCGGCCTCGACAAATGTGGCGCCGGGCCTCCCCAGATAAAGCATATTCCGATTGAACTGGGGCCGACCCATCAGGCTCTCACGCGCCTTCGGATCGGGCGGGGTCTTAGCCAACTGTCGCTGGCGCCGCTCATGACGTGTCGCTAAAAGATCCACAACCAAAATGTCGTCCAGCCCGTCGCGATCCACATCCGCAACATCAATGCCCATCGAGTTGTAAGCCGTATGCCTTAATTTGAGCGGATCGGCCGCGCGAAAATGGCCTCGGCCGTCATTGATCCAAAATCGATCCGGAGACGCGTAGTCATTGGATACATAAAGATCCGGAATGCCATCGCCATCCAGATCTCGAAATATAACGGCTAACCCCCAATCGCGCGGTGGTGGCACCGGCTGCCCCATTTCATTTAGAAACACACCCACCTCCGCTTGAATCGCGGTAAAATGCCCTCCGCCCTCGTTGCGATACAACGCGTCCGCTTCGGGGTTTTCGCGAATTTCCCCGTCGGACATCACCTCAAACCGGTCCTTGTACCGCGGATCCGTCGTCGGTATGTCGTTCACCTTGGCGACAACCCATCGGCCATCTCGCTGTCCCATGGCAAACCGCGTCGTCGGATCCACCAAATGCATGTAGTCCGTGTAGTGCGTGCAGTACAAATCGAGGTCGCCATCGCCATCCATGTCCGCCAATGCCATCGAGGTGCTGGAGGCTCCACGCCACAACCCCGCATCCCGTTTCTCCGTCCATCGCCCTCGCCCGTCGTTCAGAAACAATCGAGTCCCCGCCGAAATCCCATTGACCAACAAATCCAAATCCCCATCCCCGTCAACGTCCGCGAACGCAGCCCCAGTGGACATCTGTCCGGCGCACGCCGCATCCCCGATCCCCACCGCCTCAAACTTCCAGTTGCCAAGATTTCGGAACATCTGATTCGGTCCCTGAAGTCGGCACATGTAGATATCAGCCCACCCATCTCCATCCACATCCCCGATCGCCACTCCAGAGCCATTGTGGGCCACGGCATTGGTGAGGTACGCGTCTCCAGTCAGAACGTTCGTGAACACAATCCCAGTAGCCAATGACGTCAATCGGCTGAAACCAGCTCTGGCATCCGCCCTTTGCTCCACGCCAACCGCAATAGACCGCACACCCGACTCAGCCCCCAAGCTGCCAAACGCGGAAGATCCCAAACACAATGCCACCAAAAACTTCGCAAAGCTTACCCACAATCCAATGCCAACCAAGACATCGGAGCCAGCTGAGCGACGCTTGCTAAGACCACGAGGACCGCGACGATGAACCAAAATGGTATCGTTGGTTGATCTCATCCACCGATGCTGACAAGGACGGTTCATTCTCAAGAAATGGAGTCGTGTCGGCACCCTTCAAATTCGCGAGCTGGTGAGTCAAGGCGTTTTTGAACTGCGGTGAGTACGCTCGTTCGATGCTCACGTATCCCTCAGCTCACAGTTGTGAGCTCACACCCTGCAGGATCCTCCGAGCTGGCTTGATAGTCGGCCGCCATCTAGACCTTCCGAAGAAACATCCCTGTACTTGGAACGAGCCTCGACAGAGATCGGGCTTTTCGGGTCACGGGTCAGCCAGGACCTCCACTTCGACGCCATTGCTCACATAAATTAGGCGAACCTTCAGCCGGGCAGGTAAACCAATCACTTCGAAATCATTACGGAACGTCAGCACTCTCGGACTGGCGCTCACAATCAGAAATTTTTGACCGATAGCAGGGGCAAAACCGGACACGAATTCGACTCGCAGATTCCCTCCCAGCCTAAGCGCTTCCGTGGCACGGAGCTGGTCATGCTGCGTGCCGGGCTCGACACCACCGATCCTCACGATCAGTCGACTATCTGCACCCAATCCCATGCTGGTCGCGTCGAGTGTCAGGATTCCATGGCCAGAAGTGCCACCCGGGCTCAACTGGCCGTTGCTCATGAACTCTTCGAAGCCGCCTCCGCCTCCTTGGCTCACCAGTCCAGGGCCATGGATTTGTCCCGAGAGCGCCCCCCGCCCGCCCCCGAGGATAAGCGCCCCGCCATTCAATCGAATGACTCCCTCAAGCGGCTGGGTCATGCCCCCATCCACCGTCAAGGTATCGGTGATTTCAATGGTCCCACGATTGGTCATGGCAAACGTCAGACGTGCATTGCCTTTCCCCATTTGACGGATTAGTTCTACATTGTTATAATTTTCTTCCGGCTGGCTTCGCGACGGAACTTAGATTCCATCGCCAGCTTCCGTCGTCGATGTCGCGCCTTGATTCCCGCCTCCACCTCCGCCGCGCTTCGCTCCTCTTGGAAGTACCAC
>SXSK01000257.1 GCA_005793375.1 Verrucomicrobiales bacterium
CCTCACCAACAGGTCCGAAACATGCGCGCAGATCCCTGTCCCGCTCTTCAGCCGAAGGTCGCCACGAACTGTTCAAGATTTACTACACCCCAATGCGGACTCCTTGAAACCCATTGGGGTGGTAACACCGTTCGTCAGGCGTCGCTCTCGCGAGACTTTTGTCAATAATGGCTCCGTTAGCACCGAAGGCAACAAACTCAGATGCTAGGTCGCCGAAGAAAACGAATTCCGGCTCGTCAGTCCAGACACCCGGGGTGACTTGGTCATGATCCGAAGCGTCGGTGAGCAAATCATTTAAGCTGAAGTAAAGATTGGCCCCGGATTCAGAGTTACCGAACAGGTTTTCGAAGGTGCCAATATCCGTGGTCTTTAGGCTGGCTCCAATGCCTAGCGGAGTGCCCGCATTCCACTCGATCATGGAGAGGTGCGTCCCTTCCCATCCATCGCGGAAGGCGGCGGCGTTTGGAGCATCAGAAGAGACCGCAAATCCCGAAATGGAGGTGCTGCTCTTGAGGATATCGATCAGATAGTGACCAAATCCATCGCCACCAGCGAATTCCCCAACCACGATTTCTCCGGTGGTTCCTGTAATGACTTCATTTGCCGCCGAGGGCTCGGCAGCCGCGGATGGTGCGAGAAGAATGCTGACGGTTGCGAAAACGAAGCGCAGTGTTGGATTCATACGTGTTGCGGAGTTAAGAGATGGACGTTCGACGTCGGAGGATGTCTTTCAGGTTTATGAGTCCCATTTCGAGTCGCCGAGTCGTAATTTACTGTTCAACTCAATTAACGATCGGGTCGCATCCTTGGATGCATAAAATTTTTCGAGTAGCAAAACCGCCCGAAGAAGCTAATGCCTCCGCGCCTCCGCGAGACCCCTCCGGTTCCTTCCATTACCACTTGCATGCAAGAGTTTCAATACGAGTCCGCAAAGGGCTCAGCCTCCTTCTTGTAGTCAACTTTTGCCGACGATGGCATCGAATTCCTTATCGACAAATGCCTGCATTGTTTCGGTCCGGACGTTGCCCAGGGAAGCCAACTCGGCGAGTAGATGCAGGATCTTGTCTTCGCTAGGGGCGCTCAAAATCAGGGCACCATCGTATCGCCCCATTGTCCAGTATTGACCGACAACCTTTACTCCGGATTTGGCGGCTAGCTTATCGAATTGATGGGCGCGCTTGGTGGATTTCTTGACGTCCTTCGCGCCTTGGTTGGTGTATTTCAGCAGTGCGATGTAACAAGCCATAAGAGATTCCTTTCAAGTGTGATTATTGCATAGGTGAAGATACGCCGACCTGTGCCGGAGCTCTCGCGCCAGTCTACATCAGAGACTGATCCGTAAGTTTTCAGTCCATGATCGTTGCGGTGGCAAGGTCGACCAAGTATGGAAGCTCGGCTTGACGTTTCTTGCGGATCACCACTCCAATCTTGTGTTTAGATCTGGGTACGTCTGTGCGCGCCGACGATTTGGGAGGGTACGCGATTGCCGATGAGAAGGATTGGATCAAAACCGACCGAACGACACTGCGGGTTAAAGGCACCGAGAACACCTGGGCGTTGGGTGATACGGCGGATTGGCCCATCAACAAGGCTGGCAGCACAGCACATTTCGAAACCCCGGTTATCGTTGAGCACATTGTCGCGGATAGGGAATGGAATGCAGTAGCCCTGTGGAGTTGTCAGTGGCCAACTCATAACCGGCCGACAACCCATTGGTATTGAACGAATTTAAGAGGCTTAAAGTGTGATCGGTGGTCGAGGCGGAAATTTGCGCCGAACTATTCGCAAAAGCTCGGCCCTCTCTGTATGGTTCGGTCTAAAGCCATTCGATGTTGAAATTCGCACGCCCATTCTTTCTGTCGCCGACGGTGCTTGCTGCGGCGCTTGCCGTGACGGCGTGTTCCTCCACCCTTGCAGCCGAGACTCTGTCAATGGGCAAGGTGAGCTTCAATCGCGATGTTCGGCCTATTTTATCAGACAGTTGCTTCCAGTGCCACGGGCCGGACGAACAAAAGCGGCGGAGTGGATTGAGGCTCGACGTGAAGGATCAGGTCTTTAAGCCGGCTAAGTCCGGCAAGATTCCAATCGTTTCTGCCAGGCCCGACGCCAGCGAGCTCATAAATCGGATTGTTCATCAGGATCTGGACGAACTGATGCCACCTCCTGAGAGTCGCAAAGCGCTTAAGCCCGAGCAGGTTGAGACACTGAAGCGTTGGATCATTCAGGGCGCGGAATACCAAGAAAACTGGGCCTTTATTAAGCCCGAACGTCCCCACATTCCGGTGGTGGAATCGGCAACGGGTCGGAGACAAAACGCGATCGATCATTTTATTGTCCAGCGGTTAAGCAAAGAAAGGCTGATCCCTTCGCCGGAAGCGCCCCGTGAAACCTTGATCCGCCGGGTCTCTCTGGATCTCACTGGCATCCCTCCGACGCCCAAGGAGTTGGACGCTTTCCTTGCAGACGTTTCGCCCAGTGCCTATGAAAAATTGGTAGACCGGTTGCTGGCGTCCCCGCGGTATGGTGAACGGATGGCGGCGCAGTGGCTTGATTTTGCCCGATACGCCGACAGCAATGGCTTCCAGTCGGACGGGTCCCGCCAAATGTGGCATTGGCGCGATTGGGTGATCGATGCCTTCAATCAGAATTTGCCCTTCGACGCGTTTACTATTCAGCAGTTGGCCGGCGATTTGTTGCCGAGTCCGACTGCTGACCAGATCATAGCCACCGGCTTTAATCGCAACACGCGACTAAACGGCGAGGGTGGGCGTATTGTGGAGGAATGGTTTGCTGAAACCATCATTGATCGGATCGAGACCACGGGTCAGACGTGGCTTGGATTGACGTTAGGCTGCTGCCGTTGCCACGATCACAAATTCGATCCAATTACGCAGAAGGAATTCTATCAACTCTATGCCATTTTCAATTCCTGCAATGAGAGTGGAGTGCTCGACGGCGACGGAATGAATACCAAGCCGGTCCTTGCGTTGCCAACCCCGGAGCAGACAGCGGAATTGGCCTTGCTGGACAAGGCGATCGAGGCCGCGGATAGCCGCCTGTCCGAAGCTGAGAAGGAACTGCCGCCATTACAGATTGAATGGGAGGGGCGCTTCCGAGAGCAGCTCAAACAAGGAATCAAGACCTGGGCGCAGGTTGTGCCAACCGGAGTCAAAAGCGAAGGCGGAGCCACTCTTACCCAGCAGGTGGACGGATCGTGGCTCGCGAGCGGGAAGAATCCGGACCACGACACCTACGTGCTTACCGCAACGGTTGAGCCTGGGACATTCAGTGGCGTATTACTCGAGGTTTTTCCCGACCCTTCGTTGCCGAACCAAAGCCTGGGCCGTTACTCCAACGGCAATTTCGTCCTGACAGAAGTCCTAGCCAAGATCCATGCGCCGAGCCTTGCCCAACCGTTGACGGCCGACTTTTCCCGGGCCGAAGCCGATTACGAGCAGAAAGGTTATGAAGTCAAACGCGTTCTTCCGGAGACATCCAACCCCGGGAATGGCCGTAAAAAGACCTCGGGTTGGGCGGTGGACGGACCAGATCCGGCGAAGCGACTTCCTCGGAAGGCCATGTTTGTCGCCAAAACGCCGCTGGCGGTTCCAGCCAATGCCACGCTGACCGTGGTCCTAAAACATAACGGCATTGCCGGCCACAATATTGGACGATTCCGTGTCAGTACCACAGCGCTTCCACCGACTGCTGTGACTCTCGATGGCGGCAAGGTGCCGGAAGCGATTCGAATCGCGCTCGAAACCGTCCCGAAAGACCGCTCTGAAGAACAGCAAAAGGCTCTGGCAACGTTTTTTCGCGAGAACACGGATAATCCGGCGAAGAAGGCCGAGCTGGCTCTCGCCGCCGTGCGAAAGAAGGCTGGGGGACTGCGGGCAAGCCTCCCGACGACGATGATCATGGAGGAGCTTCCCAAGCCTCGCCAGGCTCGCGTGCTGATTCGCGGTGAGTATGACAAGCCGGGCGAGAAGGTAGAGCGCGGAACCCCCGCAGCGTTGCCGCCACTGCCGACTGGTGCTCCCTTGAACCGCCTCGGCCTCGCCCAATGGCTCGTCTCGGGTCAGCATCCGCTGACCGCTCGGGTTTGGGTGAATCGAGCCTGGGAAAAGTTTTTTGGGATTGGCATCGTGCGGACTACGGAGAATCTCGGCTCGCAGGCGGAGTGGCCAAGCCATCCAGAGCTTCTCGATTGGCTCGCGACGGAATTTGTCCGGCTGGGATGGGACATGAAAGAGATGCAGAAACTGATCGTGATGAGCGCGACCTACCGCCAGTCCTCCAAGGTCACTCCGACACTGTTTGAGAAGGATCCTGAGAACCGACTGCTGGCGCGAGGGCCGAGGTTCCGCCTCACCGCGGAGTTGCTACGCGATCAGGCACTAGCCCTGAGTGGACTGTACGTGGAAAAGACCGGAGGACCCAGCGTTCGGCCTTATATGCCAGCTGGGGTATGGGATGAGACCAGTGTCTACGGTGACTTGCGCAACTATAAAGCGGACGCCGGTGATGGCCTTTATCGTCGCACACTTTACACGATCTGGAAGCGCACTTCGGCTCCCCCAACCATGCTCCTATTTGATTCGCCGACTCGAGAGATTTGTACCGTCAAACGCACGCGGACCAATACACCCCTTCAGGCGCTCGCGTTGTTGAACGAAACGACGTACATCGAAGCGGCACGGAAACTGGCGGAGCAGATGATTACCACCGGTGGTCCAACACCCGAGAGTCGCATCGGCTGGGGCTTTCGCCGAGTCACATCACGGACCCCTGATTCGGAGGAAATCGCCTTGTTGTCTGCTGGACTCGCACGACGGCTGACATTTTTCCGAGGGAGTGCCGACGCGGCAAAAAAACTGATGGCAGTGGGTGTTGCTCGTCCCAGTCCGGAAGTGGATCCGGCGGAGTTGGCGGCCTACACCATGACTGCAAACGTTCTGCTAAACCTCGACGAAACCGTCACCCGTGAATAATCGATGAACTGTCATGACCCACTCTTCCTGCTCTTGAATGGCGAGATTCAGCGATCGATCACTCGGCGTACCTTTCTCCAACGTTCTGCCTCCGGCATTGGGCTCGCAGCGCTGGGCTCATTGCTGAATCAAACCAATGCCGCAGGTACCTTTTCGGGCCCACCAAAGGATGGGTCCATACCCCTGGACTTCCCGAATTGGACTCCCAAAGCGAAGCGGGTCATCTACTTGTTCCAGTCGGGCGCGCCGTCTCAGATGGAGCTGTTCGACCCAAAACCGCTTTTGGTAAACCGTCGCGGAGAAAATCTTCCTGCGTCAATTCGCCAGGGACAGCGGTTGACGACCATGACTTCTGGGCAGGCGACCTTCCCAGTCGCCCCCAGCATTTTTCAATTTGGACAGCACGGTCAGAGCGGTGCGTGGCTGAGTGAATTGCTGCCGAACCTTGGGAAGATCGCGGACGAGCTTTGCATTGTACGTTCCGTATTTACCGAGGCGATCAATCACGATCCCGCGATCACGTTCATCCAGACGGGGTCGCAGCTTCCAGGGCGACCGAGTATTGGGTCGTGGCTCAGTTACGGTCTGGGCAGCGAAAATAAGGACCTTCCTGCCTACGTGGTTCTCACCTCCTTTGGCACAGGGCGACGCGATGACCAACCGCTCTATGATCGGCTCTGGGGTTCCGGCTTCCTGCCCTCCAAGCATCAAGGCGTCAAGTTTCGCAACAGCGGCGACCCTGTTCTGTATCTCTCAAATCCACCGGGAGTGGATCGAGAGATCCGCCGCGAGACGCTGGACGAACTCAATGGGCTCAATCGACGTCGTCTCGACGTCATTGGGGATCCCGAGATTTCGACTCGGATTGCGCAGTACGAAATGGCCTTCCGCATGCAAACCAGTGTGCCGGATCTCACCGACATCTCGAAGGAGCCTCAGAGCGTCCTCGATCTGTACGGTCCTGAGGTGAAGAAGACAGGGACATATGCGGCGAACTGTCTGTTGGCGCGCCGCTTGGCACAGCGGGACGTTCGGTTCATTCAACTATTCCACATGGGGTGGGATCACCACGGCGGCCTGCCCAAGGCGATTAAGGGCCAATGCAATGACACCGACCAAGCTACTGCGGCGCTCATTCAGGATCTCAAACAGCACGGCCTTCTTGAAGATACGCTGATCGTCTGGGGTGGCGAATTTGGACGCACCATCTATTCCCAGGGAACTCTCACTCCAGAGGACTACGGACGCGATCATCATCCACGCTGTTTTAGCGTCTTCCTCGCTGGGGCCGGAGTCAAAGCTGGTACGACCTTCGGCGAAACGGATGACTACTGTTACAATATCGTGCGTGATCCGGTTCACGTACACGACCTAAACGCTACGGTTCTCTCTCTCCTGGGCATCGATCACACTCGCCTCACATTTCGATTTCAGGGGCGCGACTTCCGTCTCACCGACATTCATGGCAACAAAGTTCAGGGCCTGATGGCATGACAATTCAGGTGTCGGCGGGAAGTTTGCTTGAGGCCGGGTCGCTACTATTTGGAGCATTCGCAGTTAGAGGATTACAGCCAGCACTGGACCAGCACGGCTGTGCAATGGTAGTTGAATTTGAGTAGGTTGGGTTCGAACCGCTCTCGATGAGGGGCGCGTTCCCCACCCATTGGGCCTGCAGCAAGATTAGCTTGACTATAGTCAATAATGAGTATCAGTATTTCACTCACATCCCATTCCGCTGCTTGTGAGGTCTAACAAAGACCATCGCTTGCCCGGAGACACTCAACAATCAAATAAGGACCCAATTATGAGAATTAAACCACTATTGTTGGCCGCCATACTGCCCGCAACTCTTAGTCTATCCACCGGTAATGCTGGCCCTATTTTCGGCTCTTCAGCAGAATCTGTGGGTGATTTGGAGTGGAATAGGGTGTAAGTCGATGACTTTTGGGATTGGATTCAGGTTGGTGGGGTCAGCGGCGAACTGGGGGTGCTGGGTGTCCAAGCGCCCGACGGCGCGAGCTTTGGCTCGGAGCCCGCCGCCGGGCTCGTTTAAACAGCCGAGGGAGGAGTTGGTGATTGTGCTTTGGAATGGGTAGGTGGAGCAGCGGTGGTGTCCCCTTTGGATC
>SXSK01000258.1 GCA_005793375.1 Verrucomicrobiales bacterium
AAACGCGAACCTGCCTACCTGGTGATTTTGGTGAAATATCACACACGGCGCAACGATCAGGCCTACCGCTCCCATCGTAAACGCCGCCTCAAAGAACTCAAAAAATGGAAATCCCTCAAAACGTCGCTGTAGTGCTAGTCGTAATCGTAATCGTAATCGTAATTTGCGAGCAGGATTAGGATTAAGAGTAAGAGTAGGAGTAGGATTAAGAGTGGGAAGAAGGTTTGTGGCCTCAACTCGCGTGTGAGCCCCGGTCTGGCTTGCCCATGAACTGATAGGTTCAACCCTGGGTTGCATAGAACCCGATATCTCCGATACTGAAGGTGAATGCATCCATCGTATCGACTATCTGCCCAAACAGGTTGGGTGCATCTCATGTGGCTGTTGCTGGCGGGGGCGGCTCAAATGCGTGCTGCGGAAGCACCTCGCTATCTCAACTCCACAACCTTCGCCGATTCGGTCATCACATTCAACGAAGTGATGTACCATCCCCGGGACGGTGAAGCCGCCTTGGAATGGATCGAGATTCACAATCAATTGGCGGTGCTGGTGGATTTGTCGAACTGGACCGTTTCGGGCAGTGTCGATTTCCGTTTTCCCGTGGGGACGCGGTTGTTGGGAGGTGGTTTTCTGGTGATTGCCGCGGACCCCGATGCGATTGGCGCGGTACCAGGATCCGTGGTTCTGGGTCCTTTTAAGGGACAGTTGAGTGATGGGGGCGAACGGGTAGTTTTGCGCAATCACAACCAACGATTGATGGATGAGCTTGAGTACGGCGATTCGTCGCCGTGGCCGACGGCTGCAGATGGATCCGGGGCTTCTCTGTCCAAGCGTCTTCCGGGATCCCCCAGTAGTCCTGCGGAGAATTGGCGTGCGAGCGTTCAGGTTGGGGGTACCCCAGGAGCCGCGAATTTTCCGGAAACCGTGGTGATCCCAGCCGTGGTCTTTAGTGAAGTGGCGCCAGCGGATTCGCCGAGGTTTTGGTGCGAGCTGGTGAATCCGACGGATGCGGCGGTTTCTTTGGACGGTTTGTGGATTCGTTCCTCGAAGGGAGGAGAATTCCGGTTTGGAGCGGACCTGCTAAACGCCGGTGCGCATCGATCGTTGACGGCACAGGAACTCGGCTTTGCCGTGGAACCTGGAGACCGGCTATTCCTGGTGGCAGCCGGGGGGCTGCACGTGTTGGATGCCGTGGGACTATCCGGCAAACCACGCGCGCGTCGTGTTTTTCGATCCGATGAACCCTTCTTACGTCCATCCACCTCCACACCGGGTGCACCGAATCAGTTCGCGTTGCATGATGAGATTGTGATCAACGAGATCCTCTATCACGCGCCGCCGACCTATGCACGTCCTGCGACAGCAGACCAACCGGCTCAACCCTTTGTTGAAAATGAGGAGCAATGGATCGAGCTCCACAACCGATCCTCGCGTGATGTGGCGCTTTCCGGTTGGAAGTTTGAAAAGGATATTGAATTTGATTTCCCAGCTGGGACGACACTGCCCGCCGGGGGTTATTTGGTGGTGGCCGCCGACCTGGCACGGCTGCGGGAAACGTACGCCGGACTTCCGATCGTGGGGAACTGGCGAGGCAAACTCAGCGGCCGCAGTGGGCATATCGCCTTGCGCGATGCGGACGACAATCCGGTGGACGAGGTCCGTTACTTCGATGACGCGCCTTGGCCGTCGGTTGCCGATGGAGGGGGTAGCAGTCTCGAACTCCAGGATCCGAGGGCGGACAACCTGCGACCTGAAGCCTGGGCTCCGAGTGATCAGGGATCGAAGAGTGCGTGGAAACGTTATGTCTATCGAGCCCGGGCGATCAACCCAGTCAAGGCCCCTTCGATCAATGGTTTTCATGAATTCCGTATGGGTCTGCTGGCGGATGGTGAGGTGCTGATAGACGATCTCACTGTGGTGGAAGAACCCGATGGCGCGTCTCGGCAATTAATCCAGAACTCTGACTTCAACGATGCGTTGAACTGGCGCCTTCTCGGGAACCATTCCCATTCGCGAGTGGAGGACGACTCGGACCAGGCTGGGAATCGTGTGTTGCGGTTGGTTGCGACGGATGCGCGGGGTTACATGCATAATCAGTTGGAGAGCACTCTCAAAGTGGAAGGCACGGTTGTGCCGGTCGTCGCCGGTAGGACCTACGAGATCGCCTTCCGAGCAAAGTGGTTGAGCGGTTCCCCGTTGCTGCACGCCGAGCTCTATTACAATAAAGTGGCACGCACCACGGTGCTGGATCAACCCGCTCGTTACGGGACCCCGGGCCGCCAGAATTCACGGTACATAACCAATCTCGGCCCGACCTATTTGGAATTCGTCCATGGACCCTTGATCCCCAAAGTAGGACAGATTGTGACTGTCACTGTACGTGCGGAAGATGCCGATGGAGTCGACTCGATGAAACTCTGGTGGTCGGTGAACGGAGGAACGTGGCAAGAACGACGGATGGGGTTGCAACCCGATGGGACTCACACCGCTACCGTTCCCAGTCAGGCGCTGAATGCGGTGGTTCAGTTCTATGTGGAAGGTCGCGACGCGTTGGGCGCAGTTTCGACCTATCCTGCGATGGGAAGAAATTCGCGGGCACTGTATCGAGTCGACAGTCGCACTGCGCGGGCGCCTCGGAAGGGGTTTGCCTTTGTGATGACCCAGGCCGACGGACGCCTGATGGATGCCAGCACCAACATGATGAGTGACGACCGGTTGGGAACAACCGTGGTGTGGGACAACCGCGAGGTGTACTACGATTGCGGGGTGCATTTGCACGGAAGCATGTTCAGCCGGAGCTCACTGGATTCCGTTCCTTATAGCTTGAAGTTTCCAGCGGATCACAAATATCGCGGCGTTCACCGCACGGTGCAGGTGAATCGCGGCGTCATCGAGGAGATCATCGGGAAGCACACCCAGAACCAGACCGGCGTGCCGGGAATGTACGAAGACATCGTCGATCTCTTCTCACATCGATCTGGCAATTCAGGCGCGGCGCGGTTGTCGTTGGCACACTACAACGACGTGTACCTGGGGTCCCAGTTTGAAAACGGCACACGGGGTATGCTCTACAACATGGAAGGCATCCGCGTTTTGGAGCAAACTCATAATAGGCGTCATGATGGCATCAAGCTGGGGATGCCTGTTGGGTGGGTTGGGGATTATGACATCATGAACCTCGGCAATGACCCCGAACAATATCGGTTTTCGACCACGTTGCGGAATAACCGCGCTCGCAACGACCATTCGCCTTACATCGCGATGGCGAAGGTTTTCAGCCTGTCTGGCACGACCCTGGAAGCTGCGGTGCCGGGAGTGATGGATGTGGATCAATGGATGCGGTATTACGCTCTACTGACGCTTTTTGAAGTGGGCGACACCTACACGCTGGGCAATCCACATAACATTGGTTTCTACGCCCGCCCCAGCGACGGCAAAGTCATCGCGCTTCCCTACGATTGGGATTTCTTTTTTTCGAATGGATCTACGTCACCGCTTTGGGGCAATCAAAACCTGACCAAGATCATAACGCGTCCCAAATTTACCCGGCTCCTGCATGGCCATCTGCTCCACATGATCGAGGGTGCGTTCAGCACCAATTACCTGACACCCTATATCACCAATTTCGGCGCGGTTGCCGGGCAGAATTTTAATGGTCATCTCTCGAGAGTTCGATTGCGGAGCCAATACGTGCGGAGTCGGTTACCTGCGAAGATTCCCTTTGAAATCATGTCGAATGCTGGAGTCGATTTTGCCGTGGAAACAGCTCAGATCACCCTGGAAGGCCGCGGCTGGGTGGATGTGTCCCAGATTCGTCTGGCAGGATTTGGAGAGGTTTCTTTGAACTGGCTGGACGGCACTCGATGGCGTGTCGAGGTTCCGCTGGCGGTCAGCACCAATCTACTTCAACTGGAAGCATTCAATCGCCGCGGGGAACTTGTTGGCACCGATTCCATAGGAGTGACCACATCGGCTGCGGAGGACAGTCAGAGGTCCTTCCTCCGTATTTCCGAGATTCATTATCATCCAGGCGCGCCCACAGTGTCCGAGGCGCTGGCTGGGTTCGACGATGCGGACGATTTTGAATTCGTTGAAATCGGGAATTATGGGCCGGCCACGGTGTCCCTCGAAGGCGTCCGTTTCATGGCTGGCGTCTTGTTCGATTTCACCGGGTCCAGCATTTCGAATCTCCCCTCGGGAGGCCACGCGGTGGTGGTGCGTCGGAAAAATGCCTTTAGCCTGCGTTATCCGCAGTTCACCAACGTAGCGGGTGAATTTGCCGATGGTTTGGGAAATGGGGGCGACACACTTCGCCTGGTGGACCGTTTGGGATTCGTCATCCACGAGGTTACTTATGAGGATCAACCCCCGTGGCCGATCGCGGCAGACGGAGAGGGTTATTCCTTGGAACTGATTGCCTCCAATGGACCAATTGACTCCAGCTCGGGATGGCATTTGGGTCCACTGGGAGGTTCGCCGACACGGGCGTCGGCGCCCGCCACCGCTCTTGAGATCTCGAACATTCGATTCCAAAATGGCAAGGTCACGCTGCAATTTGAGGCGATGGGTGGCCGGGCCTATCGGGTGCAGGGTCGAACGCGTTTGGAAGACGGCCCATGGCAAGACCTGCTGGAGGTTCCTTTGGCTGAACAGGTGCGAGTAGTTCAATTCGAGGTGGAACTTGGGTCAGGCTTGCAGGTATTTCGGATCGCGCAGCCCTAAAACGTGTACGGGTACACGGTTCTACGGCCCACCCAGGAAGGGTTGTTGGGGCAATAGCCGTCCAGCAATTAGCCCTCGCCGCGCCATTCAATTCGGGGTTACAGTCCAGCCATGATTCCCCCTGACCCAGGAGTGATTTCGCGGCGACGTGGTTTCACGTTGATCGAACTTCTGGTGGTCATCGCGATCATCGCCATCCTGGCTGCGCTGCTGCTTCCTGCATTGTCGGCGGCCAAACAACAAGCTCGGAAGATCCAGTGCTTGAACAATGAAAAGCAACTGGCGACCACCTGGTTGCTGTATAGCACGGACAACACCGATCTACTCGTACCCAACGGTGCCGAGCAGAACATCATCAAAGAACCCCTATGGGTCGCCGGTGCCTATCACAATTTCCAACCGGCGTTCATCAACCAGATCTACCTCCTGGATCGACGTTATGCGGCATTCGCAAATTACCTGTCTACCAAGGCGGTGTACAAGTGTCCGTCGGAAACGACCACACACATTGTTCAGCGCGGTCGCCCCGTGCCCCAGATTCGCAGCTACGCCATGAATCTCTATCTCGGGCCCACTTCGAGCATTTTTGACCGCCTCTCGGCTCGATACATGGACTATCGGAAAACCACCCGCATTGGAAAACCCTCCGACACGTTCCTCTTTCAGGATCTCTCGCCGCAAAGTCTCTGCACGCCAGCGTTCCTGGTGTTCATGCCGGGACAATCTGGAGAACAGTTCTTCCATATCCCGGCGGTGCATCATGGCAACGGCGGTGTGGTATCGTTTGCCGATGGCCATGTGGAAGCGCATCGATGGCTCGACGCCCGCACCTTCCAAAGAGCCACCCCAGGTCAACGAATTCAACACAACCTAATTCTACATTGTTATAAAAAGAGATTGCGAATTCGCAGCGCCGACGCAATGATTTTCCCAGCGAACAGAAACTAAAACATACGGAGAAACCCATCTCGGCCGCCCGCTGGCGGCCTTCAAAAAAATGAGACACCCG
>SXSK01000259.1 GCA_005793375.1 Verrucomicrobiales bacterium
GCCCGCGCGCAGCTTCAACAGCGTTCCCTGCCGCGGGTTGTTGACCGTTCGGTTTTCCACTCCAGCACCCAGGCCTCATGGATTGACGAAGAACTCGATGGACTGAACCTGGGCCACGTCAAACTGAATCGACGCTTTAGGGCAATGTTGGAAGCTCGGTGGCTTCATCCGAGCTGGAGCTTTTACTCCAGCTTTAGCGGGCGCCGCGAGGGTGTTGCCGCCTACACTCTCCTGCAGAACCCGCGGGCGGAGTTGAACTTTGAGTCGCTCCTGAAACCCCATCAAGATAGCACCCGGCGGCGCATGGCCGCCGAGTCGGTGGTCTTGCTCGCCCAGGACACCACCTCGCTGGGTCCCAATACGTTGCTCAAAACCGAGGGCCTGGGGCCGATCGGCAACGCACGCAACTCCGGACGCGGGCTCTTGCTTCACACCCTGCAGGCCTTCCGTCTGGCTGGTATTTCCCTGGGGTGCGCTTGGGCCGAAGTCTGGGCACGCGACGTGGTGTCCGATACCGCCCATGCGGCGCGCAACTCGGAGATGCGCCCCATCAATAGGCGGAGAGCAGCACCGAGTTGGTGGTTGCCGTGAGAGTGGCACGCCCAGGAAGTGCGGCTTCGTGAAGCCAACGACTCAACGGATTCTTTTCAACCGCCCGAACCCCGTGGACGCGTGGGAGGTGCGAGGGTGGAGGTCTTCAAATAGTCCATCATCCCCAATATTTCGGATTGCTGCATCGGGGAAAGGCGTGATTTCTTAATAATGGCAATGGCTTCGGCAAACAACCGGCTGACATCGGATTCGAGTTCCACGAAGGCGCCGCTGCTCAGGACCAATTCTCGGATTCGATTGACCGCAGCTTCGGTGAGGCGGGTCGCGTCAAAACATGTCTGGAGAAACAAGCGATCCGATTTGCCAAGCCGATCATACGCTTTGCGGATCAGC
The DNA here is from genome assembly GCA_005793375.1 of Verrucomicrobiales bacterium. GTDB lineage: Bacteria > Verrucomicrobiota > Verrucomicrobiia > Limisphaerales > UBA9464 > SXSK01. The sequence goes on from SXSK01000259.1 coordinate 946, forward strand.
AGCGTTTTCTTTCCTTCAAACAGATCTTCAACAATCTCTTTGCCCGACGCCCGTTCATCCCGGAATTCGTTCAAATCGTTCTGGATTTGGAATGCCAATCCCACAGGCTTGGTGAACTGAATCAGAACGTTTAAGGATGCCTTTGGCGCACCTGCCAGGATCGCTCCCAACATCAGTGGGCATTCAAAGGTATATTTCGTGGTTTTTAGGGCGTAAGTCCGCTGGATCTCCGAAACCGAAACGCGGCTGACGTCCCTTGCCGCATGCAGCACATCCAAGAGTTCGCCGCGGCCCGTTTCCCCGACGTAGCGAAGGAACGCACCCACGGCTAGTTGGGTTCGTTCCGATGGAAATCCAGCTTCCAACAAGGTCTCGACCGCCAGCGCAAATAGAATATCCCCAAGGACTATGGCCGCATTGACGCCTAATCGGGCACGGTCGGCCTTGGGTTTGTGACTATGCAAAGCGGCTTCAAGCAATCGATGGAGCGTGGGTTCACCTCGGCGACGGTCGCTCCGATCAATAATATCGTCGTGGATTAGAATGAACGAATGGAACAATTCCAACGCAACCGCCGATCGCATCAGGGATTCCGAGTGGGCTGTGGAACTGCCCGAGAAGATCCGATGGGATACCAAAAAAAGCAGAGGGCGGATTCGCTTGGCGCGTCGGGTGACGAAGCTTTGGAGCTCGGAGTAGAATTGGGTCAACCCATTGGTGTAACTCGAACGGAGCGGATGCTCTCGGAGAAACACGGCCAAAGCCGTTTCAAATTCGGCCTGGAGCTGCGGTACCAAATCTTGGATCGGAAGTGTCTCAGACATCAACACGTCGCACGGTAGCGAGATCATCGACCTTGTCGACACGTGAAGCAGTCTCCTTAAAGCATTTCAAAATGCTCTTACGAGACGGGAGTGCTTCAGGATTTGGAGAATTTGATACGGCGCAACAAAACTGGAGTATCGCCATAGGTTACGTGCGACTGACGGCGTTCAGGATTGTCGATGGATTGGTGCGAATCAGGGCATTGTGGGCGGCGCCATAGGCTCCCGCCAAGTCCCCGAGCATTGCCAGCACTAGCCGCAACCGACGGCCCCCGGGCCGCCATTCCATGGTGTCGAGATAGGACTCCAACGGATCTAACAGAGTTCTCCCAGATCGGGCGATACCACCACCGAGTATGACCATTTCGGGGTCCAACACATTGCCTAGTGATGCGATGGCTGCCGCCAGCGATTTCACGGATCGCATCCAAATTTCGGTCGCTTGGGGATCGCCTTGTTCATGCACCGCGATCAATTCGTGGGTAGTCTGGAATCGGGCACTGCTGCGTTCGCGGATATTGTTGTTTCCAATGGCATCTTCGAGGCTGCCTGGGGTTTGGCAGATGTCCGCAGGACCATCTGGGTTCAGGGAAATATGGCCGAGGTGTCCCGCCTTCCCGCCATGCCCCAGCAGCAGACTGCCATTGGCGAGAACCGCACCACCCACGCCCGTGCCTAGCGTCAGCAGGATAGCATCCTGGGCGTTCTGAGCAGCTCCCAACCAGACTTCCCCTAAGAGGGCTGCGTGAGCATCGTTGAGAACCGGCACCCCCTCCTCGCGGCCGAGGCGTTCTCCCCAGATAAGCCCCTCAAGCCCTTCAAACCGTCCTGGCATGAACGAGATGCAGGATCCATCCCGCGCGGCAATTCCAGGCGCGGACAGTCCCACGCGCAATGGACTTCCGTGGGCGCCAGTCGCTTGATCCAGAGTTCTGGACACCGCTGCTGCAAACGCCATGGGTTGGCTAAGCTCGAAGGGTTCATGAAAACGGGCCAACGTTTCGCCGTTTGTGCTGACAGCGACACCTTTAACGCTGGTGCCTCCAAGATCGAGGCCAAGCAGGTAGGACATGCGCTTAACCAATGTTTGAATCGTCGCTGTGTGTCAATGAATGACGCGATTTCATGGACCGGCGGGGCGCATCACCGAGTTGTCGGACATTTGGAGATCGGTCGTCCTGGGAATTCCCCCAAAGCAGTGGAGGGCCACCGTACTCCAAAGACGCCGTCATTCGAGAGGCACGACCCGATGGATTTGGAGCGCGGCAGCCCGCTGCCGCTTTCCCCCCCAGTATTTCATGCGGTGCTGGCAACTCGGAGATGCGTCCGCACCGGCGCCGCAGTCAGCTTCATGAAAGAGGGCTGAACTGACCCTCACTATGGCTCCAGCCGCCATCGATGGCGATAACCTGTCCGGTGACAAACCGGCTTTCGCCCGAGAGAAGCCATACCACGGCGGCATCAAGGTCCTCAGGCACTCCCATTCGGCCTCCATCCAAGGGTTGCTTGGTTTTGATGAACGACCGGATGGCGTCGTCGCTCTGGGCGCGCTGGGACATCGGGGTGGCCACGAGAGCGGGTGCGACGACATTGAAGCGGATACCGTGCTTGGCGTAAGCCGCTGCCGCCGAACGCGTGAGCCCGATGAGTCCGGCCTTCGCAGTGGCATACGCGTGGGTTCCAAAGAACTGCGGCGATGGCGAAAAACCCAGAACAGAACCGCAATTGAGAACGCTGCCGCCGCTGCCTTGGAGCAGAAACTGTCGAACAGCCGCGCGGTTCGAAAGAAACACGGACTTCAAATTCAAGTCTTGTGTGAATTGCCATCCCTCTTCGGTCAACTCATGCAATAACCCGTCGCCACGCCGACGGCCGCTCCCACCCGCCACATGATACAACCCATCGAAACCTCCGAAACGTTCGAGACATCGGGTGATGGCTCGTTCGGCGGTGCCGACCTCTATGGCATCACCCAAAACTGGCTCGCCCGATTCACCCAGCAACGCCCCTATTTCACTCAGCGACCGGGGCGTTCGTCCAACCACCACCACGCGCGCTCCGGCGTTTCGAACCGCCAACGCGGCAGAACGCCCCAGACCGGTTGTGCCGCCAATGACGACAATGGACTTACCTAGGAGAGGTCGATGCACCTGAGGACCATACGATGAAACGTCTCAAGTGGCTACGGCGGAGGCGCCGATGGATTTGGAGTGTGAGGGCCCTCCACCGCTTTTGGCCAATTGAAACGTGGATATGCGCCGAACGTCGGCCCCGATTCAATGCGGTTTTTTGCACCAATGAACTGGGTGTTGTGACCAGGGAGAAAGCGGCAGAGGGCTCTCATCTTTGTCTCTAAAATGGCTCTCTAGACATTCTCACCATTTTGCTTGGGAATGTCGTGCTTGGCGGTGCGTGAGTTCAGGGGTCTCCGGTATCTTGTTTGGCACACTCGCCCGGAGCAGA
>SXSK01000260.1 GCA_005793375.1 Verrucomicrobiales bacterium
CAATGGTGTGTGCCCCAAATCAAAGCGACCCAGTCAAGATGCCCCGCCGCCCCATGGCTAGATGTGGATGCCAAACAAAATGGCCGCCCTTACAGGGCTCGGATGGTTGTTGGGTCGCCAGCCAGCCCTGGGAGCCACCCAGGGCTGGCTTAGAGCATGCGTTTGGCGCGCAGAGGACAATCGAGGGGCAGGATAACAACACTGTGGGGCGGCCGCGGTCGAAAGAAAGTGGCTGGCATTTGGGGATTGGTTTGGCAGCATTCGCCTCGTGCCATCCCCGATCCAATCCCGCAGGGAATTCCTGAACGCATCGCTCGCACTCACGAGCGCTGCGGTCGCAGGGTGTGTCTCAACCCACCCCGACTCAGACCGAGCGGTCATTGATACGCACACGCATTTTTACGATCCCACGCGCCCTCAAGGTGTCCCGTGGCCCGACAAGAATGATCGTGTATTGTATCGCACGGTGTTGCCCTCGGATTATCGCACGCTGGGCGACCGATTGGGGGTCACAGGAACTGTCGTGGTTGAAGCCAGTTCCTGGGTTGAGGACAATCAATGGATCCTGGATCTTGCCCAGAACGATCCGTTCATCATCGGGTTCGTCGGCAATCTGAAACCTGGTCAACCAGAGTTCCGATCTCATCTCGCCCGTTTCGCAAAGAACCGGCTGTATCGTGGCATTCGCATCGGCGGTGGTGACCTCAAGCGGGCGGTCCAACGTCCAGAAGTGCTCGACGACCTTAAACGATTATCGGATCGGGATTTGTCGTTGGACGTGTTGATCGGGCCAGACGCCTTGGCGGACGTGGTGGAACTCGCAGGTCGGGTGCCGGATCTAAGAATCATAGTGGATCACTGTGCAAACGTTCCCATCAACGAAGCCCCACTGCCCGCCGCATGGGTGGATGGCATTGTCGCTTGCCATTACAAACCTAATGTGTTCATGAAAGTGAGCGGCTTGGTTGAAGGTACGGGACGCACTCATGGCGATGCACCCTCCGGTGTGCAACCCTATCGAAGAGTGCTCGATACGATTTGGGGAAGCTTTGGCGAAGATCGGGTGATTTACGGTAGCAACTGGCCTGTCAGTGAACGCTTTGCCCCGTTGGCAACCGTGCAATCGGTCGTCACGACCTACTTTCACGAAAAAGGCGAGGTCACCTCCGAGAAATACTTTCGTCGCAACGCCGCCCGAGTTTACAAAACAGTACGCCGATGAATTCTGAAGCGCCTCATTCCAGCCCGTGCCAAGCCGGCTCCAGCAGGTCCAGCCTCCTCTGGTTGGGATTCGTGTTGCTGACCTCACCCATAACTGTCTGGGGAGCGCGCGAACCTTGGACTGCCTCAACGGTTCGAGGATCCCCCGAACCCCCCGCCCCGTTCCGTCTCGAACGTGTCTTCACGAACTTGAATTTTGCGGGGCCGGTGGATTTCCAAGCGGTACCAGGGGAGCCGCGATTCTTACTGCTGCAACAGGACGGCAAACTGTTTAGCTTCGATGCGGATCCGGCCGCTCGCGAAACCCATGTCGCTCTCGACATACGAGCACACCATAAGCGCTTGGACAATGCACTGGGTTTCACCGTGCATCCCAAGTTCCAGGAAAATCGGTTTATCTTCATCAATTACAACGAGCCCGGTGGCACCACCAATGGGGCCTATGTGTCGCGATTCACCGTGGAACGTAAGGAGCGTCCTACAGTCGATTGGTCGACGCGAACCACATTGCTCACATTCCTATCGGGAGGGCATAACGGCTGCCAATTGATCTTTGGGCCTGACAACTATCTGTACATCTCTATAGGCGATGCCTCGCCGCCAGATCCCCCGGACATTTTCCGCACTGGCCAGGGGGTAGATGACTTCCTCTCCTGCGTCCTGCGTCTCGATGTCGATCGGCCCCAAAATGGACGCGCCTATGGAATTCCTTCAGACAATCCCTTTGTGGATCTGGCCGGGGCGCGGCCGGAAATCTTTGCGTTTGGGTTTCGCAACCCCTGGCGGATGTCCTTCGCGCCCGATGGTGCGTTGTGGGTTGGCGATGTCGGTTGGGAATTGTGGGAACTACTGCATCGGGTCACGCCTGGGTACAACGGCGGTTGGGCCTTTGTGGAAGGCCCGAATACGAGTGTCAGGAACGATGTGACGGCAGGTCCGACACCGGTGAGGAAGCCACTGGTAGCCATTCCACACAGCGACGCCGCGAGCATTACCGGTGGTCGATTCTATCGAGGCGCCCGGTTACCCGAACTGAAGGGCGCTTATGTATTTGGGGATTATGAGACGGGTAAGTTTTGGAGTGTGCGAAGTGAGGGAGAACACGTGACCTCGTTCGTCGAGCTTTGCGACACAACCACGCGTCCGGTTGCTTTTGCTGAAGATGCCGCAGGCGAGTTGCTGATTCTGGATCATAACGGTGGGCTCTATCAGTTAGAGCGAAATGAGGCACCGGACCAATCGGCCAAATTTCCACGTCGATTGAGTGAGTCGGGTTTGTTTAGAGATACGGCGGGACAACAGCCGACCGCAGGCGTATTCGAGTACCAAATCAACACGCCGATGTGGGCTGATCACGCCACCGCCCGCCGTTGGGTGGCCTTGCCTGGCACCGAATCTGCGCAATGGTCCGAGAAGTGGTCTTACCCAACGAACACCGTATTTGCAAAAACCCTCTCCATCCGGATGGATTCAAGGAAGGCGACATCGGAGCGTCGCATTGAAACACAACTCCTGCATTTCGATGGGCAAACTTGGCGCGCGTATTCTTACCGTTGGAATGACTCGCAGACGGACGCTGAATTGGTGGGAGCCGAAGGATTGACCCAGCCCATGACGATCCAAGATCCGGAAGCGGCTGGCGGTCGGCGCGTCCAAAACTGGCGATTCCACAGCCGTACCGAATGCCTTCGTTGCCACAATCCGTGGGCAGGAAACGCCCTCGCGTTTGGACTCGAGCAATTGAATCGCTCGTTCACCCTGGAAGGAGGCGCCCGCCCGGGTTCGAGCCAATTGGCTTACTTGGAAACGGAAGGCTACATCCGGGTCACAGCACGTCCAAATCCCCTGCCCCGTTTGGCGAATCTCAGCGATAGCACCATTTCGGAAAGTAGCCGGGCTCGGTCCTGGCTTCATGTCAATTGTGCCCATTGCCATCGAGCTAATGCCGGGGGATCGGTCGCAACCTACTTGAATCACGAAGTCGATGCCATCGGAACACGCACCGTGGATGTTCGACCCATCCGTGGCGGGTTTGGGCTGGACGAAGCGCGGGTGGTAGCGCACGGCGAGCCTTCGCGCAGCAGTTTGTTCTATCGAATCAACACCGAAGGACAGGGTCACATGCCGCATATTGGTTCCCGAATGGTGGACGAGGCGGGAGTGCGTTTGGTGGCATCCTGGATCCGGCAATTGAAGGCCTCTACCAACGCCCCTGACGCCGAGGCTCAGACGGCCTCCGCCCGGGTGGCGGCCCACCGTCAGCTGGCACGTTCGATCCTAACAAATGACCCAACCTCTGCACAGAAGTTGGATGAACTGCTGAAAACCACTACGGGGGGGCTGGCCTTTTTGGAAGCTGTAGGGCTCGAATCGAATTCGGGCCGCCTACCTGCCTCGGCCATTCTGGCGGGGAGCCAATCCGCGAACCCTTTGGTGAGAGACCTATTCGATCGATTCCTACCCGCGGATCAGCGGCGGCGCACATTGGGCGAGGGCTTTGATCCGCAACGGGTACTGGCATTAACGGGCGATACGACGAGAGGCAAACGGCTGTTTCACGCGGAGGGCGGGGTCAGTTGCAACCGCTGTCACACACTTTCCGGCATGGGCCGCGCTTATGGACCAGACCTCACGAGCATCGCAAAAAAGTACCCTCTCAAAGACCTACTCGATCAGATCATCCACCCGACTCTGGTGGTACCGCCCGAATTCACGCTCCGTCAGTTCGAGATGAACGATGGGTCGGTGCACAGTGGATTCGTGGTGCGTCCAACCGCTGAAGGAGTCGTATTGCGCGGCGAAGATCTTACCGATCGAACGGTGCGTCGGGCGGATGTTCAGAGCGAGACCACGAGTGCGGTCTCGGCGATGCCAGAAGGGTTGCTCAACGATCTCACAGCCCAGGAAGCCGCGGATCTTTTGAGTTACCTGTTAAACCCGTGACACTGGAACATGGAAAAACGCGCTTGAGGGATTCGGAAAGGGCACCGCAGTTGGCGCTGAACGTTCCGGACAATTGCTCATGGCCTTAAGTGCTCTAAGCCAGTTGTCGACGAGTCGATGGTTCACACAGACGGCCATACTCAGTGGAATTCTCATCGCGGGTCTGGGCGTTGCGCTCCTGACCTTCAAGTTTGGCTCTAAGCTTCGCCATACCAGTTATGACTGTTTGTTTGCCCTGCGCCCGACAGTGTCGATTACCAATGCGTTCGTAGTGTATCTGGATGAACAATCCCACTTTGAACTCAAACAACCCCTGAACGCAGCCTGGGACCGGGCGTTGCACGCTCGACTGATCGACCGGCTGACGCGAGCTGGAGCCCGAGCCATCATCCTCGATATTGTCTTTATCGACTCTGGCGACGGTGAGAGCGCGGCAGATCGCGCGTTAATTAACGCTGCCAAGGCGAGTGGGCGCGTAATCGTGGGCGCCAATCCGCGCCGTGACCCGGGCCAGGTTGAGCCTGCGGCAGATCTCCCGTTCGACGCGCTAAGGGATGCGACCGATGAGCGCTGGGGTTTGGTGGAGATGGTACCAGATAGCGATCAAGTCGTTCGCCAAATGCCACCGTCCTATCCCCCGTTCAAACACAGCTTGCCATGGATCACCGCGCAGTTTCTGGGAGCGCAGGTGACACAAGCCACCAACGAAGCACTCGCAGAATTGTCGGAGCGGTCAGAGCGTTGGTTGAACTATTACGGGCCTGGGAATTGGCTCCCCAGTGCCAGCTTTGCCGACGCTCTCGACCCCCAGCGGGTACCGGATGCGGTTTTTCGGGATCGGGTTGTTTTCGTGGGATCGAGCACTCTGACCAAATTCAGCGCTGAACGTAAGGATTCATATCGGACACCGTTTTCCGACTTCACCCTTCGAAGCTCAGAACAGTTCATTGCCGGGGTGGAAATCCAGGCGACCGCAACCCTCAATTTGCTCCGAGGCGATTGGTTGAAGCGCATTCCAAACTCCTGGGAGCTTTTTATTACCGTGGCATTGGGTGCTGCGGTCGGAGTCGGTTTTATTGCATTGAAGCCCCTCACAGCAACAGTCGCGTTTCTAGTGCTGGAAGCGACGCTGGTCGCCGCAGTCATTGTGATCTTCCGAGACGCTTTGGTCTGGTCTTCGTGGCTGGTGTGGGGAATTCAGATTGGCACGGCCTACTTCTACTCGATCACTGCCAATTCGCTGCGCTTGTACGTACAGAATCAACTGCTCGAACAAACCGTGGCGAGTTACGTAGGACGAAAACTCGCCAAGAAGTATGTGCGGGAACAAAACCTAGACTTCTTGCGTCCCGGCGCTCGCAAGCAAGAGCTGACCGTCTTTTTCAGCGACATTGCGGGGTTTACCACCATCACTGAAGGGATGGATTCCAGCGCACTCGCGACGCACATGAACCAGTACTTCGAAGGGGCGGTTGGCAAATGCATCCAGGCAACTGATGGCACGGTGGTGAAATACATCGGCGATGCGATTTTTGCGTTTTGGAACGCACCGGATCCACAATCGGATCACGCAGAACGCGCCTGCGAAGCAGCGCTAAAATTCCGCGAGCAACCCCGTTGCGAGATGAATGGTCAACCGCTAATCACCCGGATTGGATTACATTCCGGTGTGGCGAATGTCGGGAATTTCGGCAGCTCCGAACGAGTCGACTACACGGCACTGGGTGAGAACATTAACTTGGCGTCGCGCATGGAAGGGCTCAATAAATACCTGGGCACGCAAGTGTTGATCACGGGTGAAACCCAAAGACTGATCGGGGATAAATATTCCGCGCGACCGCTCGGCAGATTCGTGCTCAAGGGGTTCGAACGGTTCGTGGATGTGTTCGAGTTATGCGGGCGTCGGGATCAGGCGGAACTCTCGGCGAAACGAGATCAGCCTTTTGGGCGAGCCTTAGAACAGTTTCAGAAAGGAGAATTCCAGGAAGCCCGGCGGGGATTTCAAGCGATCCTGGCAGCGAATCCCGACGACGGTCCTTCGCTGTTCTTTCTTCAAAAATGTGACGAATACCTCGAGAAATCCCCCGGGCTGTTTTGGAAGGGCGAGGTCGAACTTCTCGAGAAATAGGTTTTTGGTTCCCGCTACGTCGGCGGCAATCCTCGTGGAGTCGGGAGACTTTGTTCGCGCTCAGCTCAAGATTTTCGTAATCGAGTTGATCCACCAGATTAGGATTAGGATTAGGATTAGGATAACTAGATGGGAAAATGCGGGCGCAAAATGAGAGATGCACACGGGAGTCCTTCACTATTTCTACACGGCAGGCACCAATCCAGCGACTCAGAAATGGCGGCGTGCTGATGCAATCAATACTACGGGGAAAACGGCAGAGGGCTGCCGTACTCCCAAAAGGGTCCAAAAGCGGCAGAGGGCTGCCGCGCTCCAAAAAAGGCTGCAGCGCTCCAGAGGAGACGGCGCTTAGACGGAGAGAACTTCGCGAAGTGCTATCAGGAATCGGACGTTTTCGGCGGGGGTCCCGATCGAGACGCGAATCCACTCCGGTAATTGATACCCCCCCATGGGGCGCGTGATGACGCCGCGTTTCTGCAGTTCAGAGAAGACATTCCCGCCGTTTCCGACGCGGACGAGGACAAAATTAGCGGCGGACCGGACAAACTCGAGTCCTAGCTTTTCGAAAGCCGTTTGAAGATAATGGAGACCGTCGCGATTGTTGGTGCGGGTGCGCGCCATATGGTCGGTGTCATTGAGCGCCGCCAAGGCTCCCGCTTGAGCCATGGCATTAATATTAAACGGCTGTCGGATCTTTTCCATGGCCGAAATCAGCTGGGGCGACCCGATACCATATCCTAGGCGCAGCCCGGCCAGGCCGTAGATCTTGGAGAACGTCCGCATGAGGAGCAGGTTGGGAAGGACTCCATTGCGAACCAAGCCGATCAGGTCGACAGGATCATTCAAGAATTCGAGATAAGCCTCGTCCATGACCAACAAGACATGCTCCGGCACTCGATTCACTAATTCCACAATGTCCTCACGGGCACAAAGCGTTCCGGTAGGATTATTGGGATTGGCTACAAACATCACGCGGGTGTCCGGCGTGACGGCAGCCAGCATGGCTTCCAAATCGTGCCCGTAATCCCGCGCAGGCACCGTGATGAGGTTCGCTCCGAAAAGCGCAGTCACAATGGGATACACAGCAAAACAATACTGCGACACCACAACATCCACGCCGGGCCGCATCAGAGCGTGGCCAACGAACTCAAGAATTTCATTGGAGCCATTGCCTAAGATGAGATGGGACGTCTCGAGGGTCAGATGTTCCGCGAGATGTCGTTTGAAATGGTAGGCACTACCGTCGGGATAGAGGTGCAGATTTCGCAGGACGGACTGCATGACCTCCAGGGCCTTGGGTGACGGGCCGAGAGGATTTTCGTTTGAAGCCAGCTTGATGACGTTGGCGGTCTCCAGACCGAGTTCACGGGCGACTTCATCGATCGGGCGTCCGGGCACATACACGGGGAGATGAGTCAACTGTGGGTTGAGGTACGAAAAAATGTCGCTCATCGGCGGTGGAACTTAAAACGTGGGACGGAATAAACAGGGTTAGAACTGGCGCAGGAACCGGACGTCGTTTTCGTAGAGCCGTCGGATGTCGGTGATCTCGTAACGCAACATGGCGATCCGTTCGATGCCAAATCCGAAGGCCCAACCACTCCAGATCTCCGGATCATAGCCGACGTTTTCGAAGACCGCCGGGTGAACCATGCCGCAGCCCGCGATTTCGAGCCAATCCTTGCCCAATTTCTTTACCAGTGAATTGGTAAAATCGATTTCGAAGCTGGGTTCGGTATAACTGAAGTAATGGGGACGAAATCGCAGCTTCACATCGGCGCCCAAAACTTCGTGGAAGACCGCTTCAACGGTACCCTTCAAGTCTCCCACAGTGACACCTTTATCGACATACAAACCCTCGATCTGATGAAAGGTTGGGTTATGCGTGGCATCGGCGTTGTCGCGGCGAAAAACACGCCCGGGCACCACGATGCGAATCGGCGGTGTGCGGGATTTCATGACTCGAATTTGGACCGAACTCGTGTGAGTGCGCAGCAACCGGCCATTGCCTTGAGGAGGTCGTGTCTCGCCTTCTCCAAGGAAAAAAGTATCCTGGGCATCTCGAGCGGGATGGTCGGCAGGCGTGTTGAGCGCATCGAAACAATGGTATTCATCCTCGATTTCAGGGCCGTCCGCGACGGCGAAGCCCAAATGACGAAAGGCCCGGACGATATCTTCGGTAACCTGAGTGAGCGGATGGAGATACCCCAGGGTTCGACGGCGGCCAGGCAGAGTAAAGTCTGTCGGATGCTTGGGCAACGCTGCCAGCAGTTCCAGCGCATCGCGACGGGCCTGAAGCACCGTTTCGATTTCCTGTTTAGCGGCATTGATGGCTTTGCCGGCGGCAGGTCGTTCCTCACGTGGCAACGTTCCCAACTGTTTGAGCAACGTTGTGAAGCGACCTTCGGCACCTAAATAGGCACCTTTGGTCTGTTCCAAGGAGGGAAGATCGGCAGCGGCTTTTAGGCTGTCGATGGCCTGTTCGCGGATGGCGGCTAAGTCGTCGAGTAGTGGCATGTCAGCAAGGAATTGCCGCAAAAGAATGTCCGGAGCGCAAAGAAATTACGCAGAAACCGGAGTTTGAAGAAAAAAGCGGGCGGCTTGGAAGCCGCCCGCTGAAAGGGAGAAGAAACCGCTGCAACACTCAGGCGGTCGCCTTGGCAGCGGCCTTTGACTTGAGTGCTTCCTGCGCCACTTTGACCAATTCGCCGAAAGCGGAGTTGTCGGTGGCGGCGAGGTCTGAAAGTGCCTTGCGGTCCAGGCCGACTTGAGCGGCTTTCAGGCCCTCCATGAATCGGCTGTAGGTGAGACCGGCAGCGCGAGCGGCAGCATTGATACGGATCTGCCACAAAGCGCGGAAGGTCCGCTTCTTGGTTCGGCGATCGCGGTAAGCGTATTGCAATCCGTGGTCGACGGCATCGCTGGCGTAGCGATAAAGCTTGCTGCGTTTGAGGCGGAAGCCCTTAGCGAGCTTCAACATCCGTTTACGACGTTTGCGGGAGGCTGGGGCGTTAGTAACACGCATGGCTGTTTAAGAAGAAAAGGTTTTGTTAACAGTGGTCGAGTGCTGGCGATGACGATCAACCCCAAGGCAAGCACGCCTTGATGCGATGCACGTCCGTGGAATGAACTTCCTTGCTCTCGCGCAGGCTACGACGGCGCTTCGCGCTCTTACCAGAAAGCAAATGCCGCCTACCAACTCGCTGAGTCATGACTTTGCCGCTCGCAGTGATCTTGAACCGCTTGCGAACGGACTTCTTCGTTTTAATACCCTTCGGACGACGCATAAAAATCCTGAACGTTCTGCAAAAATGAGGGCGCAGTCTAAGAGCGAAGGCTCCAGAGGCAAGGGCGATTTTGGCTTTTTGCCACGATAGTTCAACCGCCAACCCGACCGCGCCAAGGACCCTGTCACCCTTTTCAGGGTAAAGGCCACCAAAATCTCCAGTAAAGTGTTGGCGCCTGCCGCCCAAACTCCGATTCTCGCGGCGCAACCCAATGAAACAACCACTCGTACCCATTTCGTTTGCCCTCGCGGCAGGCATCGGGTTGGCTGAGTTCATCCAAGTCCCTCTGATCGTGCTATTTGGATGCGCCATCGGACTCTTTCTCACCTATTGGAGATTCCCCCAATTCCGCGCTGCCACACTGCTCACAATGGTCTTATTGGCGGGAGTCATCCGCGGCATCGAATCCGCTGCCCCTATCTCTCCCCAAGACATTCGGCTTCAGGTGACCGAACTCCCTGCAGTTGTCACGGTCCGGGGGATTCTTTCTGAATCTCCAATTGTCCGACGCGAGGTTTATCGTGGCAACCCTCGTGTTCGCAGTCAGGTCAGCATGTGTCTCAGCGAACAACTCGTGGAAGACCAATGGGTATCTGTGACGGGAAACGTGCAGGCGGCTTTGCCCGGAACCTTGGGCTTGGAGTACTTCCGGGGACAATCTGTGGAAGTCACTGGAGTGCTCCAAGTTCCACGGGGATCGGAGGCAGAGGGACTATTTGATCCAGCGACTTTTCTCAAGCACCAAGGCATTCATCGTCAACTGATCACAGAAGGTATGACCGAATGGCGCTTGGGCCCAGATCGCGAAACTGATCCTCCTCTGAGTGAGCGGTTCCTGCCCTGGGCTCAAACGGTGCTCGCGCGTGGACTCCCATCCGACGACGAGGCCTTGGGGCTGCTGTGGGCCATGGCTTTGGGCTGGAAGACCGGGCTCACCAGTGACCTCCGTGAACCGTTCCTCCAATCGGGGACCATTCATGTATTTGCGATCAGTGGACTCCACATTGCGCTCATCTCCATGGTGATTGTGGCAGGACTGCGTCTACTGCGAATTGGGCGAGTTTGGTGTGGAGCCATCACCCTGCCACTGACTTGGTTCTACGTGGCCGCGACCGGATGGCAACCATCGGCGGTGCGATCCGCAGTCATGATGACGGCGATTGTGGGCGGCTGGACACTGAGCCGCCCGAGCGATCTGATGAATTCGTTGGCAGGGGCGGCATTGGCGATTTTGATCTGGGAACCGGGTCAGTTGTTCTTGCCGGGATTCCAGCTCTCTTTTGGGGTGGTCTGCAGCATGGGGTTGTTTGGTGAACGGATTCGATGGTTATGGAACCGATGGGTTCATTTCGATCCGCTGTTGCCGGAAGAACTGAGACCAAAATGGCAGCGATGGTTACGACAACCTCTGGAATGGCTTGGAATGAACCTTGCGACCGCTGTCGCCGCCTGGTTGGGCTCATTGCCGCTGATCTGGCACTACTTTCACCTGATCAATCCTATCAGTCTCTTGGCCAACCTCGGCGTGGTTCCACTGAGTGCCGCGGCATTGATTTCATGCCTCGCCAGCCTGATCTGCGGAGATTGGCTGCCTTGGCTTGGCCGTGTATTCAATGCGAGTGCCTGGGTCTGGATGCATGGGATGATAATGGTTAGCCAGACCGTGGCCAAAATCCCCGGGGGCTGGAGGTATGTCACACCGACTCCCCCATGGTTTTGGCTTGGGTATTACTTCGTCGTGTGGACTGTTTATCGGAATTGGCCTCGACGACCGGACCGACGGCTTTGGTTCATGTGTGGGGCTACCCTATGGCTGGGCTCACTGCTGACGGCGGCATGGATTCATGAGTCCCGACTCCGAATGACCATTCTGTCGGGTGGAACAACCACCTGGGTCGATTCACCGGGTGCTAAGAATGATCTCCTCATCAACACCTCAGATGAGACATCGGTCCGCTTTCTGACTATTCCATTCCTCCAGGCTCAAGGTGTGGATCGGCTGGGGACACTGGTGATTGGCCAAGGTGATGCGCGGCACTCGGGTGGCGCCCTCGATCTAATGGAACGAATGCACCCCGTCCGGGTGTGGTATCCTTCAGTCCAGGGACGGTCGCCTGTTTGGAAACGACTCCAAAGTGCGCTAGCGCAAAATTCAGGCTCAGCCGAACCTTGGGGCGCCGGGGAATCACGGAGTGGATGGACGGCGCTGCATCCCGAACTGGGAGACATCGGGCGGACTGGGGACGACTTGGCGTTAGTACTTCAATCGGAGTGGGGGGGAATACGGGTACTCCTGTGTCACGACCTCAGTCGGACGGGACAGCAGAAGCTCCTGGACCGGAGGGGACCGGAGCTGGAATCTGACATAATCATTGCCGGGGTGCCCAAGGAAGGCGAGCCCCTCTCGGATGGACTCCTGGATGCGGTACAACCCCAATTGATGATTCTAGCGACGTCGAGTTATCCGGCGTCCGAACGATTGAAACCGGATCTACGCGAACGGTTGATGAGGCGGGGGTGTCCCGTGCTGGATATGCACCAGTGTGGTACTGTGACGCTGGAATGGAATGGGCCGGGTGAGTGCGAAATCCGCACTCATCGGAGCCGGCAGGTCCTCTTAGTCAGACCGAAACCGGAAGTTTATCGAGAACCGCCGAGGTCGCTATCAGCCCGCTAAAATCGCGCTGGCGAAGGTATTGCACACTTCAATCGGCCGACTACGTTGACGCGGACTTGGGTAGAGTGTTACTGGGGTGAATGCAGCCAACCGGGCGGTTGGCCATAAGCGACTTTGACCACCCCGCGATGATCGAGTGCAACTCGGCGCGTGGCGGATGCCACGGTGGCGCTTCCGGTCAGTTGAAAATACAGGATTTAACGTTGGGTTGAATGCGAAATGCACCAACCACATGGATGGGTTGACATGAGCGAAATGACATCTGATACCGCGGCGAACATGAATCCAGGAGCGGGAGGAAACGCGTCTCCCGACGAACTGGAAGATCTACGGGCTCGTGCGGCGAAGGCGGATGATTACTGGGATCGCCTGCTGCGCTTGACGGCGGATTTTGACAACTT
The DNA here is from genome assembly GCA_005793375.1 of Verrucomicrobiales bacterium. Classification (GTDB taxonomy): domain Bacteria; phylum Verrucomicrobiota; class Verrucomicrobiia; order Limisphaerales; family UBA9464; genus SXSK01. The sequence goes on from SXSK01000260.1 coordinate 12,658, forward strand.
CAAGAAACGTGCCGCTCGCGAGCGAGAAGACGCCCGAAAAGCGACGACTGAGTCCCTGGTTGGCCGCCTGTTGGGAGTCGTGGATAATTTCGACATGGCGATGATGGCCGCAGGGCAACCCAATACAACGATCGATACCCTGAAGGCCGGAGTCACCATGATTCACGGCCAACTTAGAGCGTCCCTTGCCGAACTGGGATTAGAGGAAATCAACGCCCTGGACCAACCGTTTGACCCCTCCCTTCATGAAGCGGTATCGCAGCAAGAGTGTGCGAATCGGCCTGAGGGCCATGTCCTCCAGCAGCTCCGCAAAGGATACAAACTCAAAGACCGACTGTTGCGCCCTGCGAGTGTCGTGGTGGCCAAAAACCCGACCGCTGCCGCTTAACCGCCCTGGTCGAGCCGTACCTCCTCAGATCCTATACATTTCTCATGGCCTCATCCACCAAACGCGATTTCTACGAGGTGCTTGGCATCCAACGCGGATCCTCCGACGACGATATCAAGAAAGCTTACCGAAAGCTCGCACTGAAGTATCATCCCGATAAAAATCAAGGTAACAAAGATGCTGAGGAGAAATTCAAAGAATTGGGTGAAGCATACGAAGCGCTTAGCGATCCGCAAAAGCGCGCCGCTTACGACCAGTACGGACACGCCGCGTTCGATCAACGCGCTCGTGGAGCGGGCGGGAGTCGCGGGGGCGCTGGCGGGTTTCACGACCCCATGGACATTTTTCGTGAAGTCTTCCGCGGCGCCGGTGGCACCGGTTCGGGTGGAATCTTCGGGAACCTCTTCGGGGATGATGAACCCAATGATACATCCGGACCCACCCGCGGAGAGCATCTCCGGTATGATCTCGAAATCTCCCTTGAAGAAGCCTTCACGGGAACCGAGAAGAAGCTGACTCTCAATAAACCCGCCACCTGCGATCAATGCGGTGGGGCTGGATCGGAAAAGGGCTCAAAAACCATCAGTTGCATCCAGTGTGGCGGACGCGGACGCGTCGTGGTTTCACGTGGCATCTTCAGCATACAGCAACCCTGTCCGCGCTGTGAAGGATCGGGGCGGGTCATTGAGAAGCCCTGCAAAGGATGTGACGGCCAGGGCCGATCCAATAAGCCCTCAACCGTTACTTTGCGCATTCCAGCCGGTGTCGACACCGGCACACAACTCCGTTCCAGCGGCAATGGTGCCTCAGGTCAGCGCGGTGGACCCTCGGGCGATCTTTATGTCGTCATTCACGTTCGCGACCACGAGATTTTTGAACGTGAAGGCAACGACCTGATTTGCGAGGTACCCGTCAATTTTGCCCAAGCGGCGCTCGGCGCGGAAATTGAAGTCCCGACGCTGGATGGCAAGGGTCGTGCCAATGCCAAGGCCATCATCCGACTCCCCGCCGGAGCCCAAAATGGCAGCATGTTCCGGCTCAAAGGTCGCGGCATGAAAGATGTGCAAGGCAATGGCCACGGCGATCTGCTGGTGCGTGTCTCCGTTGAAGTTCCGACCAACCTGAATGCGGTCCAGCGTCAAAAACTCGAGGAGTTCGCCCGAGTTTGCGGGACCGAGGTCAATCCACGCAGCCGAAGTTTCTTCGAACGCGCCCGCGATTTCTTCAACTGATCCACACAGGATACGTCACCGCACATGCACCGGTTCTACATGCCCCCCGAGCATTGTCGAACCGAGCCATTTACCCTCACACCAGAGGAGGCGCACCATGCCTGTGTGGTCTTGCGACTGCGGGTGGGTGATGAGTGCACCGTGTTGAATGGTGTCGGCTCACGCTGGCACTGTCGAATCCTCTCAATCCGTCAGCGCGAGGTAATCGTCCAACCCGGCGCACTGGAATTCATACCGGCGCCACCGTGCCTCGTCTTTCTGGTTCCCGGTATCGCCAAGCCCAAGGCGATGGATTGGATTCTGCAGAAGTCGGTCGAGCTGGGCGCTGCGGAGGTTCACCCATTATGCACCGATCACAGTGTCAGCCGGCCTGATCCAGACGAGGCGCGAGATAAACAACTGCGCTGGCAGGCGACAGCCATTGAAGCCGCCAAGCAATGCGGGACGGCGTGGCTGACCCGGGTGCAACCACCACAGACCGTTGCGACGTTTTTGCAGGGTGGATCTGTTTCAGAACTACGACTCTTGGGATCACTTCGACCGGAGAGCCGATCCATCAATTCCGCGTTGGATTTGTTTCAGCGCGATCATCAGCGACTCCCGAAGACCATCAGCATATTGATCGGGCCAGAAGGCGATTTTTCATGCGACGAACTGGCACAATTCGAAGCCAAGGGAGCCGTGCCAGTGACCTTGGGGCCGTGGGTGCTTCGATGCGAGACTGCGGCACTGGCAGCACTGGCTATCGTGCAGCACGAACTGCGTCAGCGCTAGAGGGTTTGACACTGGGTCGCTTGAGCAGCTGCAACAGTGCGGCGTTTCGCGTCACTTCGGGCCGACTTGGGAACTCCCGGGTCGGAATTCAACTCGAACCTGAGGCCTTTGTGGAAATAGCATTGTCAAGCTCGGCGTCGAAAAACTCATTCCCAAGCCAATGATTTGCTGATTCATAAAAAAACCGCTTGAGCCATACGCATTCGTTTGCCTTCATTTCGCCCCGCCTGTTCAGG
>SXSK01000261.1 GCA_005793375.1 Verrucomicrobiales bacterium
AGATTAACGGGCGGGCCAGTTCCGCGCAAGCTAAAAATGTCGTCGGGTGCGATCGACAGCTTTCCAACCGTCGCGCCAAGAACGGCGCTTTTCCCCTTCATCTTCCAAACTTTAAGTGAACTGTCGCTGTAGTGCTAATTCCAACCCTCACCGTCGCTGAAAACGTGGAATTGCCGTTGATGTTCCTGAACCAACCTGCCAACCGGAAGGCGACCCTCGAAGTCCTCACCAGCGTAGGCCTTGCCAACCGCGCCGATCATCTGCCTAAAGAACTCTCCGGCGGCGAAATGCAACGTGTCGCCGTTGCCAGAGCACTCATCACAAATCCCAAAGTGATCATCGCGGACGAGCCCACCGGAAACCTCGACAAGGCAACCGGCGAATCGATTTTCAAATTGCTCAGGACGCTTGTCCAGGATCAGGGGCTCACCGTGATTATCACCACGCACAACCTGGTGCTCGCCTATCAGGCAGACCGAATCATTACACTTGAAGATGGCAAGATTGTGCGGGAAGAAAAAGGCAGCGCCTGAGGCAACTACCCTTCACTAGCGACTCAATGCTGATGGTCATGCGCGACGCCAGTCGCGTGCTGCCAGGCATGCAGGATATGATCCACGATGGTATCCACGCCGACACCATGCTTCACCTGCGCAAACACGTAAGGTCCGCTACCGCGCATCTTCTGCGTATCCCGTTCCATGATATTAAGATCCGCACCCACGACTACCGCCAGATCCGTTTTGTTGATAACCAATAGATCGCTCTGTGTGATCCCAGGGCCACCCTTACGCGGAATCTTGTCGCCGCCGGACACGTCAATCACCTGGATCGTGTAATCCGCCAATTCCCTGCTGAAACACGCCGCTAGGTTATCGCCACCCGACTCCAACAATAGAATGTCGGGATGAAACTTTTCGTGCAATGACTCCAGGGCGAGTAGGTTGGCCGAAATATCCTCGCGGATAGCGGCATGGGGGCATCCACCCGTCTCGACAGCCTGGATTCTCTCAGCAGGGAGAGCGTGATGCCGGGTGAGAAACTCTCCGTCTTCCTTGGTGAAGATGTCATTCGTGACCGCGGCGATGTTTCGAGAATCACGCAACCTCAGACACAACTGAAGCATCAGGGCGGTCTTGCCGCTTCCAACCGGGCCACCAACACCCACGGTGAACGCCCGCTGGGTGAAATCTCGATCGAGTGGTTGATCGCGATCATGAAAATGTCCCGGGTGATCCAAATGCTCGTGGGTATGGCCGTGGGCTCCGTGCGAGTGGGAATGCGGTTGGAGATTAGGATTAGGATTAGGATGGGAATGTGAAAGAGTCGTCTTACTCATCGAGTTGGGTCTTTCGGTTCGATTAAAACTACGTGGCCGGTTGGCCAGGGACAGTCATCTTGAACTTTGGAATGCGAGTCACTACCCGTCGTCCGGTTTCGTCCACGCCCAGGTACGCACCTTCGGCCACCGCCGTTTGTGTCTTGATGAGGTGCTGGCTGTTGTACGTGAACTTGCCTCCGGGCGGAATCGTTGGTGTTTTGCCAACCACTCCGTTGCCTTCCAAGACCAGCACCTCTCCGTCATCATGGGTCACAATCCACTTGCGACCTTTGATGGTCACCGATACGGAACTGCCGTTGTGAATGGAAATGAAGTAGATGAACGAATGCGGGTTGCCACCCTGATCGGGAGGCAATCGTCGGTACAGAAGCCGATCAATGGTCACGCGCAATCCCTCCAATTCAACGGGGTTGGGTGACTGACTCATGTTGGCGTAACGTTAAGGGGAAGACTCCAGAGCGCAAGCCACGGATCGAATCCGAATTCTGCCGTCGCTCAGCTAGGCAGGCAGTCTAGAATGAACTGTTGGATCGCCCCCAACTCCCGAACACCGTCCAATGTATGGGCTTTTGGATATTCCTCCCATCGGATGTTCAGCCCCGCGCGTTGCAGCGTATGGATTTGCTGCCTTGTAGGTTCCAACGGCAGCAGGGGATCCTCCGTGCCATGCGTCACCAACACCTTCTGCTCCCGGGCGACGGGCGAGAGTTCCTCAAGTAACAGCTCCGGTTCGAAAACGTAGCCACTGATGCCGACCAGGCCTGCCAGCTTCTTGGGATATCGAAGCCCCGTATCCAAGGTCATCACGCATCCCTGCGAAAACCCGAGCAGCACTGTCTTATCCAAGGCGAATCCCTCCTTGGGCAAGGCATCGAGAACTCGGCTCAGTTCGACTCGACTCCGACGAATTCCTGTCCCTTGGTCCCCGTAAATGTCGTACCAAGAAAATCCCCCGTGATAGGGATCCGGGGCATTGACAAAAAGAGTCGAAAGCCAAGGGAACCCGAGCTCTTCGGGAAAGAAACGCCAACCTTCCATGGAATCGCCCAGGCCATGAAGAACGATGAGGAGGCGGTCTTTGGAGCCGTCCGTCGCAGGAAGCAATGCGGTAGTTAACATCGGGTCTGGTAGGAGGTGGAACCAACTGCGGCCACTCAGACGGTACGTTCACGGGACGGATTCTCGCCGCGGATGATCGCCAGGACTGCGCGATCGGGGTTGAGGTATTCTCGGGCGGCGTCGCGAACCTCTTCGGCGGTGACGGCCTCGATGCGGGCATCTTCACGCTCGGCATAATCGTAGCCTAGTCCGTAGAGTTCATCGAGGGCAGTCGATGACGCTATGTGACCTAGGTCCTGGCGGGCAATCTTGCGTTGCCCCAAAATCTTGGCTTTGGCACGGGTCAATTCCTCGGAAGTGATTCCTTCCCGAGCCAGGGCATCGGCCTGGGCGAGCAATTCGGTTTCAACGAGCGCCGCGTGTTCAGGGGAGGTGCCGCAATAAAAGGCGAAATAGCCCGGAACCAAGCCGAGGAAATTCGAGGCTCCCACGTAATAGGCCAAGCCCAGTTCATCGCGGATCCGCATGAAGAGACGCGAGCCCATGTCGCTGCAGGCCTCCTGGATTAATTCCAAGGCATAGCGATTGGGGGTTTGAATTGTGGCGCCGGGGAACCCCAGTACGACCACAGCCTGTTCCTTTTCTCGGGTCTCGATCAGCCGTGCCTGTCTGGGAATGCCAGGCGCCGTTGGTGCCGTGAGCCCTTCCCCCGGCTGCCAGTAAGCAAACGCACGTTCGACTTCACGATGCACAGCCTCTGTATCGACATCGCCGTAAATGGCAAAGACCGCATTGTTGGGAACCACCAGTTTCTTGTGATATGCAGCGAGGTCGGCAACGCTCAATCGAGTTACACTGGACTCGGTGCCAAGTTGGTCCAACCCGTACCCCGCGTCGCCTCCGAGACCCCGGCGAAGGAGCTTGAAGGCCGAATGAAGCAAATGATCGCGTTGCCCTTTGAGACTCGCCAACTGCACTTCTCGTTCGCGTTCGAGCGATTCGGCCGGCCATGCCGGGCGAAGCAAGCAATCGGAAATCAGGTCCAGGCCAAGGGCGAAATCGCTGTGCAACACCTCCGCGGACATGCCGAAGCTGTTATTGCCGCCGTAGGCCTCGAGACTACCGCCAACGCTTTCGATGGCCTCCGCAATCGCTTCCGAGCTTCGAGTGGTTGTGCCCTTGATGAGCAGCTTCGCCATCAGGTGCGTGATACCATTGTTGCGCGGTGTCTCGGCCAAGACCCCGCCCTGAAACACCGCGCGGAATTCGACGAACGGCAATCGATGATCTTCCTTGATCAATAGCGTTGCTCCGGTCGCCAGCACCATCCGACGGATGGGATGTTGTATGTTGGTCTCGACTACCACGGAACGTTTGGGCGCGGTGCCCGTAGGCAGCAACGCGTAGACTGTCCGGTTATGGTCCGTCAGATACTGATTCGCGACGCGACGGAGGTCTTCGGGCGTCACATGCCGGACGCCAGCGAGATAACGTTCGCTGAAGTTCAAATCGTGGGCCGACATCCAATTGGATCCCAGGTCCTGAGCCTGACCTTCCATGGTCTTCCGCGAGGCCAGCATTCCAGCGGTGAACTGCTTCACTGCCTTGGTGAGTTCGGGTACCGAAACCAATTCGGTCTTCATCCGTTCCACCTCCTCAAGGATGCCATCGCGCGCGGCCAGGAATCGATCCCCATCAGCAACTCCGCTGACTCCAAACAGTCCGGTATGGCCGGGTGTATAAATCCAGGAACTGACGGAGTGCACCAACCCGGCACGTTCCCGGATGGATTGGTAGAGTCGTGAGCTTCGTCCGTTCCCGAGCAACGTGGCCAACACATCCAGAATCGGCGTATCGCGATGCCGCACATCCCCGATATGCCAGGCCATGTGAAAGTGGCCCAACTCAACGGGTGCCTCCTCAATCAACTCGCGGCCCGAGGTCTGGGATGGCTCTGGCAAGATCAACCCCGCAGGCACCGGACGCGCCAGTGACTTGGCAAACGACGTCCGAATTTGATTCAATACCGTGTCCGCCGAGATATCACCCACCACGACCAGGAAGCAGTTGTTGGGAGCATACTTCTCCGCATAGTACCCGGCGATTTGTTCACGGGTCAGTCGATTGAAGATGTCCGGGACTCCAATTATTGGATATCGGTAAGGACTACGAGTATAGGCTGACTCAAACAGCCGACGCGACGAACGGCGCCCTGGATCGTCATTCCCCATGTCCATTTCGCGGCGTATGACATCCAGTTCCTTGACCAGTTCGTCCGCCGGCAGCGTCGCGTTCTGGAATATGTCACAGAGAATATCGACGACAACCTGGGCCCCGGTGGAGGGCGCATTGATCCAATAAACGGTACGGTCGAATGACGTGTAGGCGTTCATGTAACCACCCACTCCCTGCACTTCCTGATCGATCCGACCCGCACCGCGAGTGGAGGTTCCCTTGAACAACATATGCTCCAGCACATGCGAAAGTCCGGCACCGATCCATGCCCCTTCATCGATACTGCCCGCCCGACACCAAGCCTGCGCACTGACTACCGGCGCGCTGTGGTCTTGTCGCAGGATGACCTGCAAGCCGTTGTCGAGCGTGTGGACGGTAACGCCCGGAGGTGCCGTCGATAGCATCTCTGGCACAGACGATGCGGGCTGCGGCGATAAGTTCTGTAGGGACAACTCGTTCATGAGGACGGTGGACATTAGCGGGAGGATGGCGTCGGGCAATAACGACGCGCGCTTGGCAGTGGAGAGAATGATCGGACGGTATTTCGGACGTTCATCGTCGGTAGCAAAGAACATACTTCAGGTTCAGTGCAACATGGGGCGGGGGTTTGGCTGCCGGACTAATTCGGCGTCGAGGTCGAGGTACCAATCCAGACGGCGGTCCGTTTCGTGTTCGTCGAGACGGCGGGCCATGAGTAAGTAAGTCGCATAGTGGTTTCCTTCGGATTCGACCAAACTGCCATAGAATTCAGCTAATCCCGGATCAACAGGCGCCAATTCCTGAGCTAGGATCTGAAACTTCTCGCAACTGCGTCCCTCGATCAGGGCACAGCACAAGAGATGATCGATCACCTGTTCCTGCACGCCGCGACGAATTGAGCGCATCAGTCCAGTGATCCAGGGACTTGGATGAGGTTCGGAAAACGGGATACCCCGTTCCCTGAGTAAACTGAGGACTAACTCAAAATGCTGCAATTCCTCGATGGCAATGGCATTGAGTTCGTGGACTTGATCGAACAGCAGACGATACTTTTCGAGGTTGAGGGCAGAAGTCGCGGCTTTTCGTTCCAAGTGGGCATGATCTACCAGCACGGCGGGCAGGTTAGATTTCACCCGCGGCAGCCAGTCCGTCGGCACCTTCTCACGAAACAACAACACGTGGCGGGGTAGCCAAAACTTGGGACCATGGAAAAGCCAGAACCAAATAGATCGGGCTTCCCAGCAGCTCCCCTGGTTCTTACAACTGCGCCGAGCCATGATGATTCGCAACACGTCCGCGCGTTACCGGTTTCTCAAAGGAATCGCCCCCTACTCCTGCGGGGTGATCGCTGAGCCTGGCTGGGAAATCGTCCGCGTGACGCTCGCCAAATGGCTCCCATGGAATGACGGATTCGAGTTCGTAGACCGGTATCTCAAACAAGTCGAACTAACGCGCTTGGCCTTGTGTGCCATGGAATTACGATCCCCAACTCCCTTCACCATGCAGGGCTTCATCGACTTCAATCGCGACTACTGCGAGGTCCTGGAAACCTGGGGAATTCTCCTCGAAAGCTTGAATCCCATCGCCCGCACGAACGTGGCTCCCATTTGCCCCTTGCCCGCCACCCCTTCGTTGCATGCCTTCTCATTCGTCCGACCAAATCCTCTCCTGAAACGCAAAACCTTCGTCGTGGCGGGCGCCGGTGAATTGCGCGAGGGTGTCCTCCGTTCCGAAGGTATCATCCGCCGCGGGGAAGTCATGGCAGAGGCCATCCGCGACAAAGCGTCCTTTGTCCTGGATGTCATGGACCAACGACTGGCAGGGATGGACTTGAATTGGAGCGATGCGACTGCAGTGACCATTTACACCATCCATCCCCTCGAAGCCGGACTCCGCGCCATGCTCTTGGACCGCATCGGCCTAGCGGCGCGCCACGGGATCTGTTGGCACGTCTCCCAACCTCCAGTTCAGGAGATCGAATTCGAGATGGATGTCCGCGGTATCGCCACCGAAATCGCACTTTAGAACCAAACCGAAGTTATCAGTCTGACGCTCTTCGATGGCCCCCTCACGGTGGCTTGATCCAATCCAGGACTGTCTTCGCCGACGCTTGCGGCTGGGTGACCAGCACGGCGTGATCACAGGCCACGAGAATGCGGTAACCGCGCCACCCCGGACAATGCCGGCGCAGCCAACTCAGCACGGGTGGCCAGGGCACGACCCAGTCAAAAAAGCCTGTCAAATACCAGACCGACACGGTTGTCGCCGCAGCGATCGGTCTTAAATCCGTAGAGGCAATCAGATTCAACCGATGCACTGCGGCACATCGGTCCTCTTCCGTCCGACGCGCGATGAATTGCCGGGACGCTTGATAACCTCCCCGGCTGAACCCCAGCCGCCACTGAATCAATGGACGCATCATTGCCAAGATCCCTCGTGCCAACCTCATAGGTATCCGGCGGCAGACTCCCTCGGTCAACTTCACGCCACCCACCCAGGGGTGGCGCACGAATCCACCCGCCAAAATGAGGCCATTAACGCGGAACCGAGGTTCCGGGTAGTTGGGATCGAGCAGCGCCCAGGCCAGCTGAGAGCCAAATGATTCCGCCAAAATCCAAACCTGATCCACGCCACGTTTGAGCAGCGCCGCTCGAAGAGTGGCGGCTTGTTCCGACAACGTGCCCGTGAACCATCTCGGGTAAATCACTTCCACCAAGCGCGCCCGTCCGCTCAGGCACTCCCGGAATCGGTGCAGCAGCGTCCAATCCCCGTGCAACCCAGGCAAATAAAGGACGGCTGGCAACTGATCCGGGCCGTGAATCCGGATCTCCCCGGTCGTCCACTCGAGTGTGGAACCCACGAGCTCACCGGGATCTATGGAAAACGTCATCAACTGCTTTTTTCTCGCACATCGCGTCTATCGGCCCAGCCTAGGGCTCATGCCGAATCGATTGTTGCTTGTGGATGGACATGCATACGCCTACCGGGCGTTTCATGCCATCCGTTCGTTGAACGCGCCAGACGGATCCCCCACCAACGCGATCTTTGGATTTATCAAGATGCTGTTGAAAATGGAAGCCTCGCTCATCCCTTCTCATCGGATCGTAATCTGGGATGCCGGGTTAGCCGCCGATCGCATGGAAGCCCTACCAAGTTACAAGCGTGTCGTAGTCATCTCCAAACACCTCGATAGGCGGGCGGCGGCCCGCAACCGCTTGC
>SXSK01000262.1 GCA_005793375.1 Verrucomicrobiales bacterium
AGGCTCCTCACCAACAGGTCCGAAACATGCGCGCAGATCCCTGTCCCGCTCTTCAGCCGAAGGTCGCCACGAACTGTTCAAGATTTACTACACCCCAATGCGGACTCCTTGAAACCCATTGGGGTGGTAACACCGTTCGTACCGGCACCTTCGGGACGGCCGGGGACGGGCTTGATGTTATCACAACGAGTGCACAGCTGAACTCTGTCTTCGCCGCCGCTGGGCAAGTCAAAGTAGTTACGAGCATGTTTGGGGTATGCAATGCGGCTGGTGGGGTGCTTGGATGCGGACGATCCGGCGCTAGCCTCATTATTACAACAGGAGCGGCAGCCGATGTTTGGATTCACGAATGGGGTCATGTTCGGGGCCTGGGTCATAATGACACCGACGTCAGGTACATTATGCATTCGACTGCTCCGAACACGGACTCAGTCACGAAGGCAGAGTGCGTGAAATTTAAGCCCTAACAGACGATGAAATTTGGAATAACTCTTCTGCTCCTACTGTCGAGCATCAATTTTTCGGGAAATGCGGACGACTCAAGTGCAACGCGCCTCAAGGCGGTTGATTACGTACTCAAGATCTACAAGCATGGATTGCCGTATGCCGAAGCTAGAAAGTATGCGGCCGAGGATGTTCCTGCGCTGATCAACGTGCTTTCCGATGCGCGGGAGGAAAAATTTTGGGCTAACACCGTATTACTGCTTGGTATTATAGGAACTGACGAGGCAGTAACCTCGCTAAAAACCTTTCTTGAAACCCGATTTACTGGGGAAGTTTCGATCGACAAGTTCAATGCGCTATTGAGCGTCCTACAGGCATTAGGTCACGCTGCATCTCGGGGCAATAGTTCAGCGCTCAAGTATCTGCTTTCAAACTCGCTGCCAGAACAATGGAGCGCGTTGGACCTAAGGTGGAAATTCAAGAAATACGAAGGAGAGAAGCTGCACATTTTGTTGAGCAAGCTGTCCATGCAGGGTCTAGCCTTATCGTGCAGGCCTGAGGCCAGGGAGTTGCTCCTGAAAATGAGGGATTCGAAGGATGAGACTTACGTCAGCCTTCGTAAGTTCGCGACTGACGACATCCGTGAGTGTATCGAGAGTTACGATACACTCTCGAAGGAAGGGCACGAGAAAGTTCTGAAATATAGGGAACCCTGATTCATGTGTACGTCCAGCGCTCATTCAATGTCGAACTACACGATTGCGAACAGAAATTCCCGACCACGCGTATTTGAAACCGCTTAAGATTTCTTCAAATGCATCAACTGTTAAGACAACTACTTGAGGGTCCTAGAGTCGAGGTGTGGATGCGCAGGGCAGTTCGAATTTTCACAGGTGTCGCAATCCTGTTTGCTGCCATCGTTAATGTGTTTGGACAGATCGACGAGACCTGCACTGTCACCATCCTGAACCGAACGGCGCAGGTGCATGAGGGTGGATGGTGGTCCATTCCGAATGTGCCGGTTGAGCCCGGCCTGTTCCGCGTGCGGGTTTACTGCACGAAAAATGGTGTGACGATGGGCGGGCAGTCGGGATATTTTTTGCTCCAACCGAACAGCCTCGCGTCCATTAGCAGCTTGACCTTGGGACAGTTGGATCCGTTGCCGTTGTCGATTTCGATAACGGCTCCCCAGACGACGTTCACGCTGCGGGAGGAATCCTCACAATACACGGCGACGGCGATCCTGCCGGATGGGTCGACCAAGGACATCTCGACCGTGGTGGAGGGAACATTCTGGTCGTCGTCGAATCCTGGGATTGCGTCGGTCGGACCGAATGGACGTGTGACGGTCCATCGTCGGGGTACCGCCATAATTCAGGTGCGCAATGAGGGTGTGCAGGCGGCCGTGACCGTGACGGTATTAATCCCGGACGATTCGGATGGCGACGGGATGCCGGATGATTTTGAGCGATTGTACGGGTTTAATTTGAATGACGCGGCGGACCGGTTTCTAAATCCGGATAATGATGGACTCACAAATTTGGAGGAATTTAAGCGTGGGACGAGTCCGTTGACAGGGGATACTGATGGGGATGGGTTGTTGGACGGCGATGAGGTTACGAGAGGCACCAACCCGTCCAGGTCAGATACGGACGGCGACGGGTTGACCGATGGGCAGGAGGTTTTGCGTAAGACCAATGCGATGGTTGCGGACACGGACGGCGACGGTATTGGCGATGGCATGGAATTTCAGTTGGAACTCAACCCACTGGTAGCGGGCCCGACGACGTCCGTCCGCGGCATGATCTGGGATGCTACGGGAAATCCGGCTGCGGGCGTCACCGCGATTGTGTTTCGATCGTTGACGGCGCGCACCGATCAGAACGGGGCATTTCTGTTGCCTAACGTGCCGGCAGGACAGGGCGATCTGACGGTTTGGGCGCAGATCATCCGGGCTGGAAAGACGGAGGAGGGACAGTCGCAGCCGACAGCACCGGTGGCAGGCGGAGTCACAGAGGTCGGAACCCTGCAATTGCAGATGAGTGTGGGGTTGGTGGCGGGAACGATTCTGGACCCGAACGGGACTCCAGTGCCGAACGCCCAAGTGGTGGTGGTGAACGGGGCGCTGCAAAGGACAATCGCTTCAGATGCGACCGGGAAGTACAGACTTGATAACATGACGGCGGGACTGGTGACCGTGAAGGTTCGCGACTACCGGACCAGTCTTCGGGGTGTGAACTCGGGAACATTGGCCAATGATTCATCGGTTGTCATTGATGTCCGTCTGTCGGCCTTGGGGAGCATCGCGGGGACTGTGTATAACATTCCGACCCCCGGTTCTCTCCCGATTGCGGTCGGGCCGGGCGTCGACGTCGTGTTGAACGGCGGAGCACAGCAGACGAGGACCGATGCGCTTGGTCGATACGTCTTCGAATTTGTTCCTCTAGGCACGTATCACGTGGACGCGTCGGACACCGCGGGAAATCGCGGACGCAATTCAGCCTTGGTCTCGACGACCGGCCGCACCGTGGTTGCGGATGTTACCTACTTGGGCCGAGGGATCGTGGTGGGAGCGGTGGTCGACGGCGGGGGCAATCCGGCAAACAACGTGTTGGTGGACGTGAACAGCGGGTCCGTCTTCGGGGGGCGCGCAAGCCTGAACACGGGGAATGGCAACACGTTTGAGTTCCCCAATGTTTTTGTTGGTAATTTCAGCGTCTTGGCTCGTGCAGCTGGTGATCGGTTGGCGGGATTCGCATCGGGATTGATCGAGAGACAGGACCAGGAAGTCGCCGTCGAGAACGTGCTGACGCCTTCTGGCTCCTTTGCTGGCACCGTGTTCCAAGCTGACGGATCGACACCCGTGGGCGGCGCGGTGGTGACGCTTTCGCCTACGGGTCTGCGGACCACGACCGATGACACTGGGCATTTCGAATTCGGGCTCATCCCGGTGGGCAGTTACACGTTTGCCGTCAGTGATCCGTCGACGGGTGACGTCGGGGCAGGAAGTGGAACTTTATCTGTCCAGGACCAGACGACGACGGTGAACATGAGCCTTCGAGGCTTTGGGAACCTAGCGGTTCGCGTGCTGGATGGCGCTGGCAATCCAGCGGTGGGGGTTCGGGTCGATGCGGTCAATCTAGATGTGGGGCGGGGTGTTGCCGGTGTCACGGGTGCCGATGGGACGGTGGCCTTAAACAGGTTGCTGGCGGGACGTTTTTCGGTGTCAGCCCGGGAGTCAACGTATGGCCTCCAGGGTTTCGCTGCTGGGACGGTGTCCGCGGGAGCGACAGTTGAGGTCAACGTGCAACTGCAGAGTTCCGGCGGAATTGCGGGGATTGTGTTTGGACCGGATGGCTCGACGCGAATACCGGGAGTTCGGGTGAATCTGGGCGGGCCCGTGGGCCGATCGGCTGTGAGCGGGGCGGCTGGCGAATTCGGATTCCAGGGGTTGGTACTTGGGGCCTATTCACTGAAGGTGTACGACGGTGTTGGAAATCTCCGAGCTTCGGCGAATGGATTGAGCCTTGGCGCCCAGGGACAGACCGTCTCGCAATACTTGACACTCGGTGGCGTCGGCACGGTGGAAGGTATCGTCACGCTGGCCGATGGCAGCGTGGTCCCGAACATGCCGGTGATCCTAATCAGCGGGGCGGCCGGGTCAGCTGCGTCACGCGTGACCTACACCGATGTCAAAGGTGGTTATCAGGTTGGGGCAGTACCGATTGGGGCCTTCACCGTTCAAGTGAACACCCGAGTGGGCAACAACACGTACCAAGGCAACGGGACGGGTACGGTGGATGCCCACGAGTCGATGGCCACGGCAAACATCCTTCTGAGCGCAAGTTTCGATCCCAATCCCATCGGTCTCTACGACGCCAATGGCCTCTATTATGACATCGAAGGAAATGGCACGCTTTCTTCGGGAACCGCCGCGGTATTCGTCCCGGGCGGATCGAACCGCGGGGCTCAACAACTGGAACTGCTTTCCCAAGATGGCTCTACCGTTGGGGCGTTTGCCGGTGTCGGCTATGGGCCTTTTGAGGAAGGAGGCCGGGAATTGGTGGTGTGGCAGGACGGCGTGTTGGGAGCAAATGTCGTGCGGAAAGTGTACGTGCCGCGGGACGGTTATTTTGCCCGTTACCTGGATATCCTGAGCAATCCCGGGAATACGCCGTTGACGTTTGGGGTGCGGTTGACAAGCCATTACCGATTCATCACCAAGGTGCAGGGTGGATTCCGGTTCAACCGCGAGCCTCGGCTTGTGAGTACATCGAGCGGGGACGCGTTGGCAGGACCGGGGGATCGGTGGGTGGCTTTAGATGATGATGAAGATCTCGATCCGTTCCTTGTGGGTCAGTTGCCTGCCGTGAGCGAAGTTTTCGATGGCGATGGCGCTTCGCTGAGTGCTTCGGTGGTAGAGTTTACCCTCGATTTCAATGCCAGTTTCGGGCGGAGCCGACAAACGTGGCAGGATGTGACGATTCCGGCCGGACAATCGGTCGCCCTTCTGCATTTTGTTGCGGAGCAGGTCAGCCGGGCCGGAGCTAGGGCTGCGGCGGTGCGGTTGGCTCAGTTGCCACCCGAGGCGCTCGCCGGGCTATCGACCGAGGAGCGATCCATGGTACTGAATTTTGCGGTGCCGAATGAAGGGGGCAGCGGCGTTGGTGCCCTCCCGCCGCTCATCGGAGCACTGACTGGCAGGACCCTGGCGGGCGATGGGACGACGCTTGTTCCATCCGCGACGGTTTGGTTTCGGAGTCAGCACCCGCTTTTGGGGAGGACCTACGCGCATGCTTCGGATGGAAGCGGGGGTTTCACATTTAGCGGAAGTGTTATTGGAAATGGGAATGATCTGCCGGTTCCAGCGGACCGTTTCGCGGTCTGGGCACAGGACGTGCATGGCCGTGTGGTTTCGCCTCAATTCATCGGCGAGTTCCAGAGTGGGCTGGTGACCGCCAATCAAGACATAGTTTTCACCGGCTCTGGGTTATTGTCTGGCACGATTCGCCGGGCTTCGGGCGAGGTGGTTACCTCCGGAACCGTGACCGTCAGCGGCGATCAATTACTGAATCCCATCTCCACGGCGCCCGGGCAAGATGGCGGGTACCGTTACCGGGTGGTTCCAGCGGGCACTTATACCGTTGGGGCGTTCCTTCCGATTTCGAATGGAACCGGGTTGTCGGCCGGGGTGGGGGCTACGGTTAATCCCGGCGTGGCTACGGTTGCGGACATCTTCTTTCCAGAAACGGGTTCACTGGCAGGTGTGGTATCCACCGGTGGTGGCGACCCAGCTGTCAACATCTCCGTGCAGCTTCTCAGGAACGGATTCACTCGCCATGTTTCGACAGGGACGGGCGGGCAGTACTCATTCAGCGATCTTCCAAGTGGTGACTATTCCGTGACGGCGACGGAGCCCAATACAGGGATTCAGAGCGCTGCCGGTGTGACGATTGCGCGAGACCAACTCACGACGCAGAACTTGACGTTGATCGGGTTCGGCAGAATCCAAGGACAGGCAAGATTTGCCGGTGGAAGTTCTGCGCCAGGTGCCCGCGTCCAGATTCAGGAAGTTGCACGGGGTGGGGGATTCCGCGTTGCTGCAGTCGCCAATGCCTTGGGCCTCTTCCATCTCAATTATGTCACGGTTGGTGACTTCATTGTTCGCGTCAGCCACCCGGGGAATCCCTCCCTTTTCGTTGATATCCCTGGCAACATCCGTGCACATGGAGCGCTGGAGAACGTCGAGGCGTTTATCCCCATCGATCATCCGCCTCAGGTAGCCTTTGACTCGCCTGCGGCAGGACCGGGGTTCCTTGAGGGTGGCACAATTCTTCTCCGTGCCGTAGCGACCGATCAGGAAGGCGTGAGTTACGTCGATTTCTTCGTTGATGGCACCCATGTGGGCCGCGATTTCAGTGCGCCTTACGCAATGACATACAACTTGCCGAGGGTGGATGCGGACCGGAATTTGGTTTTGGGAGCTATTGTGCATGATACGGGTCCGAACCAGACGGCTGCAGTGCCGGTGACGATCAGGGTTTTGAACGACATCTCGGCGCCGGACCTGACCTTGGATTCACCTCAGGATGGAACTTCCTTTCGCGAGGGAACCAGTGTCACGCTTCGGGCGAGTGCATTCGACAATCTGGGAGTCGAGCGGGTGGAATTCATCGCCAACGGCGAGGTGTTCGGCACGGACTCGACCGCGCCCTATGTTTGGAGCTATCCGATCCCCGGGGACTACGCGGGCGAGGTCAACAACCGGTCGCTGAGCTTCCAAGTGACGGCCTACGACATCTCTGGACTGCACCGTACGGTCTCCGTGGGTGTCACTGTGACGAGTGACGATTCACCGCGAGTGACGTTGTTATCTCCTTCAGCCGGTGACCAAGTGACTGAAGGCCGCGTCCTGTCGCTCCGTGCGGACGCATCGGATGATATTGGGGTGACACGCGTGGAATTCTTCGTCGATGGCCAGTCGGCGGGTTCGGACATATCGTCGCCTTATACCAGTTCTTTCCGGTTGGGATCAGGTACCGACGGAAGTACCGTTCTTATTGAAGCGGTGGCTACGGACACCCTGGGTCAGACCTCTCGAAGTTTGGTGACGATCACCCGGCGGGACGACACGCTGCCACCGACTGTCGCCATCACCAGCCCGGGCGAAGGTGCAACGGTCAATATCGGCGACAGTGACGTGATGATAGTCATTGACGCTTCATACCAATCGGCGTCGTCATCGGGGTTGGACGTTGATGGGGATGGAGTGCTCGACTCCGTCCTCAAGGCCGAGGTGTTTGTTGCCAAGGAGTTGCTACGGCTACTAAACACCACCAGCACCAAAGTGGGCGTGGCCCGGTTCCATCAGGGCGCGGATGTTCCCCAGCTGTTGACAACCGAATTCACCGCGGTGGGAACCGCACTGGATCAGATCTTGGCGGCTGGTCCTTCGGGTACCTTCAGTATCAATGCTAGCGAAGGTGTCCGAGTGGCCACGGATGAATTGGTGGGGACGCGCTCTCGCCGTTCCGCGACACCAGTGCAGCTGTTTCTTTCGTACGGGAATTTCACTTATCCGGCGGGTGAAGTGAATCGTGCCGCCGCGGGGGGCTTGTGTATCAACACGTTTGCCGTGGGTGGCGGTGCTTTCACCGGCAACCTGAGCCAGATGTCGCTGCAGACGGGATGTTCGTTGACGACGGTCAACACTGCCGACCAGTTGAACGCACTGCTGGCACGTTCGATCCTCTTCGGCTTGAACCAGGTCGCGGTGCTCGCCACGGCTTCTGACAATATCGCGGTTCGCCGTGTCGAGTTTCGGGCGCTGTCGTTGGACGGAGCTTACGACCAGCGCACGACGGATTCGATCTCGCCATACTCCGGATTATTTGGGGTCCCGGGCTTGACGGGGAGCCTGGCGCTGACGCTTCAGGCCACAGCGCTGGATTACGGCGACAACAATACTGCGTCCACAGAGATCCACATCACGGTTGCGCCCGCAAACAATCCACCGCGGATCACTCGCCTTGACCCATCGGTGGCCGCAATCGGAGAAACCATCACGATTTTGGGGAGAAATTTTGATCCGGTGCCCGAGAACAATTCGGTCCGCATCAGCGGCGCGCCGGCAACTATTGCTGGCGGCAACAAGATTTCGCTTCAGGTGGTGGTTCCAACGGGGATCTCCGATGGGAATGTCGTTGTAACCACGGCTGGACGGTCCTCGTTGCCGGTGGCGTTTCGGGTTCTTAGGACGGGGTTGGTCCGGGTCCAGGTCAACTTCAACGACGGGTCGGCGGCTCCTGGGGTAGCGGTCCAGTATCGGGACGAGAACACACCTACCTTCCAAGATGCCGGGACAACCGATGGTGCTGGACGTCTGGACATCGAGAACATCAGCGGCGGGTTCACACTGGTTGCCACCCATCCTAACAACAACCAATTGACGGTAGGAGGAAGCGGGACGGTTTCGAGTCAGGGGCAGAGCGTTTCGGCGACCTTGCGTCTGCCGGGCACGGCGACGGTGCGTGGACGGGTCAATTTTGCGGATGGTACCCCTGCAGGCGGCGCTACGGTGAGCTTGCAAATGAGCGGGTTTAACGGCCGGTCCGCGGTGACGCAGGCCGACGGCCTCTATCGGTTCGACTTCATTCCTATCGGCAGTTTCTTCGACTTAGTCGTAAGCCATCCCAGCAGCGAGCAGGGAACCTTGACGGCGCGTTCGACGACTCATGGGGAAGATCTTGTGCGGGACGTGACGATGTTGGCAGCCATCCGGGTGGCTAATGCGCAGTTGACCGAGGGTGACAGCGGCACTGCGGAAATGGTCTTCGATGTCACGCTCACATCGGCGCCCTTGGTGGAAGTGCGGGTCAATTACTTCACATCGAACAGTTCCGCGTCGGCCCCGTCGGACTATGAGGCGCGATCGGGCACACTCGTGTTCGCGCCTGGCGAAAGCAGTAAGTTGGTGGCGGTTCCCGTCGTCGGGGACGGTGTTGATGAGTACGACGAGATTTTCTACTTCTATCTGTCGAGCCCTGTGAATGGGCGGGTGACTGTGAGCCCTGGGGTCGGCACCATTCTGGACAACGATCCTACACCGGTGCTGAGCGTGGCGGATATTTCGGTGACTGAGGGAAATGTAGGGGTCGTCGCGGCCCGATTCACTGCGGTGCTCTCCGCGGCGAGCGGTCGGTCGGCTTCCTTTAGTTATTCCACGGCTAATGGGACGGCGACGGTATCGTCGGATTACACGGCGTCTAGTGGATCGATCACGTTCAGTCCGGGCGAGACCCAGAAGCAATTTACGGTGAATATTCTGCCGGACACGAGCATCGAGCAGGACGAGACATTCTTTGTCAACTTGAGCAAC
>SXSK01000263.1 GCA_005793375.1 Verrucomicrobiales bacterium
AGGCTCCTCACCAACAGGTCCGAAACATGCGCGCAGATCCCTGTCCCGCTCTTCAGCCGAAGGTCGCCACGAACTGTTCAAGATTTACTACACCCCAATGCGGACTCCTTGAAACCCATTGGGGTGGTAACACCGTTCGTAACCGTCCACCCCGCTGCTACATCGTTGTTGCCGTGAAACAGGTAGAGCACTGGATATTTCTTTGGCTGATTCGCGTCGTAGTCAGGGGGGGTATACACATACAATTCACGCACATCACCCAAAGTCTTCGATAGATGTGTGTGCATTTCTACTTTACCGTGAGGAACGTTCTTATGAATCCATAGCGCGTCTCCCGGCACTTCCACCAGACTCGCTGAGGTGCGAGCCCTCAGTTTGATCCTGGGGTTCACGGGGTCTGCCAGGTTCATTCCATCTACATTGAACGAATAGAGGTAAACCTGAGGATCTAGAGGCCCGACGGTAATCGACCAAACTCCATCCGCTGACTTTTTCAAGGGGGCTCGCGTGCCCAACTTCATCCAGTCACCGTTCAGTGTCACGATTTCTGCTTTGGGTGCATAGATCCGAAAACTGACCATGCCGGCTTTCACTTCAGGCGAAACCACCAGGTCTGCCACGGTCGGAACCTGTTGCCCCTGCGACACGATTGCCGCGAGACTCAGCAAACTAAGCAATGTATTCTTCATCGTTTGCCCATACTTTGCGATCATCCCACGAACAGCAAGCGGACAGGGTGTTTTGTTTTGAGAGTGTCGAGCAGCCAACGCGGCGATGGCGCGGCTGGGATGTGCTTGGAGTTGCTCTTTGATTTCGCACACGAAGAAGGTGTCGAGTTTGCGGGATGGGCCCCGGCGAGGTTGTTTCGCCCGCCACTGAGCTAGTCCTCGACGCTTCACGTGGCGGTGCATTGCTTCTTGTTTGTGATGGCAATTCTTCGCGGAGCGTCAAAAGAAAATCCTTAGCAATATTTCATACGGAGCCGGGCTCAAAACGGCCTTGACTCAGGCAGGGTGCCGCCAGACCGTGCGCCGTCATCAACAATGCCGAGTCTACGATCAGCGTTTGAGCGCATACGGTGTGGTGGATGGGCAGGCGCGGCGGCCTTGTTCCGCCACAATGCCCTCTTCAGGAACGACTGTTCTTGCGGGAACTGCGCACGCGCGGGATTGAGGTTGCCTATGGCATGTGAACGTGGACAACCCAACTTCGCTCCGAGGTTTTACGGCTTTGGGCTTCGTGCCGGTGGAGAGGCTCTTCATCTGGCGTGTGATGGGGTTTGATTGGATTCGGCCCAAATCGCTGGCACCTGCCCTTTCCGCCGCGTGAGTACCACAGGACACATTCCCGGTGACATTGAGGCATGTTTCGACGTTCCGGCGGCGGAATGGAACCGATTTCTTGAAGCGGTGCCGGGCAGTCATCATCTGCAATCCACGTTGTGGGCGGAGCTGAAGGCCCCCCTGGGTTGGGAACCGGACCGCGTGGCGCTAAGACGAAAGGGAGCCATTGTCGCTGCCATTCAGGTCTTGCATCGGCGGGTGGCGGGCTGCGTGCGAGTCGGTTATGCGCCTCGCGGCCCCGTGTTTTCTGAAGAGAACGAGCGGTTGCCCGGACTGCTGATGTCCGAACTGCTGAAGTTGGCGCGCCGGAGGAAGCTGGTTTACCTGACCGTGCAACCGCCCCAGATCGGAGCGGGTTTTGTTTCGGAGTTGCAGGCGAATGGTTTTGCGGTAACCCCCTTTGAAGTGGCGCCGACCGCGACGGTGCTAATTGATGTGCAGTACCCAGCCGCCGACTTGTTGGCCGGAATGCGTCGGAGCACACGTCGAGTCATCCGCAAGCAGGACCCGAATCAGCTTCGCGTCCGTACCGGTTCTGAATCCGACCTGCCCGCGTTCCACGCTTTATTGAGCGCCACGGGTCGACGGCACGGGTTCCGGCCGCCTGCGCTGGAGTACTTCCGAAACATGTGGCGGTTGTTTTCTGCATCGGATGACATCGTCTTGTTCCTGGCCGAGGTGCACGGCGAAGCGGTCGCCGCCGAATTGGATGTGACCTTTGGCGACACGCTGGTGACCAAGCGCGCGGGTTGGTCCGGCAAGTTCCCGGAGTTGCATCCGGCGGTGATGGTAGTCTGGACGGCCTTGAATTGGGCGCGCGACCGGGGCCTGAGATGCTACGACATGGAGAGATTTGATCCAGTGCTGGCGCGGTTGGTTATTGACGGGGCGGAGATTCCGGATGCCGGGAAACAATCGCATCATTGGTTCAAGTACGGTTTTGGTGGAACGATGGTTTTGCTGCCCGAAAACTACGAAACCGTGAGGTTACCGCTGTTGGGCCGGATGTATCGAACTGCTTGGGGACGCCGCCTGAGTGCGTCGTTCCGGCGGTGGTTGGGGAGTCGCCCGGTTTCAGAAAGCAACCTCCAACCCTGAGACCCGTCAAGTACTGCGATCGCCGAGTTGCCAGGCGGACGGTACGGTTGTGGGGTGGGGGGGCGGGGAGCGCCATGTTCCCCTCGTGCTCACCAACGTGGTCGCCGGCACTACAGAAGATCGAAGACTCACCGATCCCACCGCCACCGGCACACAGCGGTACTACCGTGTCCGGCGCTGGTGACGTGAAAACATGAGCCGTTGGGGTCACGGATGATACCCCCCCACGTCATGGACTTGCCACGCCGCGGAAGAAACCGGTCTGGGACTTGGAGGGCACATGGATCCGCTTCATTCCTGGGAGAAGGGTTTCCACCACAGGTGTCCATAAACCGTTGATCGAGTGGTGCCCTTGTATAACAGGTGGATTGTGCTATCGGCGCTCCTGCCGACAACGATGGCCTCCGCATTCGTGCCGCCCTTGGTCAGGCTCACCAAATCGGCCCGCCATTCCAAAATGTGACCTTCTGGAATCGACCAACCGCCTTGTCCCAAAGTAGGTATCCTCGTGTGCGGATGTTGACATTCCTGGCCAATTCCTTGAGTGGCCGATCGGAAGATCTTGCCGAGCTCTCGCCGAAGGTTGGGCGACCCCACTACGACCCCATTACCGACCGAGCGGTGGCAGCAAGGGAGTCGACCCGATGATCGACGTATTCGGCAAGGCATCGCCGAAGCGGAAGCGTTCAAACCGCGGCGGATGCCGGGTTGAAAGAAGTCGTGAAAATTGGCGAGCGCGGTTTAGGCGAAGGCTTGAGCGGCGTTACGCAAGTCTTCAACGAACACAGCAAGCGGTTGGTGATCTCCCCGGTCCATGCGATAGCCAGCGGCGATGCACAATGGCTTCGGACCGGGCGATAGAGTTTTGAATTGGGCGCGATTTCGGAAACGTTGCGCGGTGCGAGTCGTGACGACGGCCACGCCCAAGCCGGACTCCACGGCGGTCATGAGGCTTTCCACGCCGTCGTATTCACCAGCGGATTTTGGGCGCACTTGGTGTGCGTTCAGCCAACGAGTAATGATCTCCCAATACTCCGGATAGTCGCGCTGGCAGAAAACGAGCAACGGCTCGGGAGCGACTTCGGCAGCGGTCAGCTGCTTGCGTGTTGCCAGCGGATGGTGGTGGTTCACGGCCAGTTGCCAGGAGACCTGCACGAGCGGCGTCCACTTCAATCCATGGCCATCGCGCTTTTGCCCGACGCTCAGGGCGACATCGAGGGTTTTGCTTTCCAGTCCGGCGAGCATTTCCTCTGTGGAGAGATCGAATAGCTCCACGCGCGCGTTTGGATGCTTCTGCGTGAAGTTCTCAACTGCGACGGAAAGGATACCGCTAGCGAGCGAGGGTGCGTAGCCGACGCGCAGGCGCACTTCGCGTCCGGCAGCGCGCACCTGTTCGAGCATCTGGACGGCGTGCTGCAAAAGCTCGCGGCTTTCGCGGAGCAGGGCTTCCCCGACCGGCGTGAGCCGGATTGAATGCGCCTGACGCTCCAGTAGGCACTGTCCGATTTCATTCTCTAGCGCTTTGATTTGCCGGCTCAAGGCGGGCTGCGTCAGGAAGATCTTCTTCGCGGCGCGGCTGATATTGCCTTCCTCAGCCACTGCCACGAAGTAACGCAGTTGTCGTAGTTCCACGGCAAACAGCATAACCGAAAAGCAGGCTCAGGCCAAGTACTCAGCATTAGTCGCCTGGGCAAAATGCCGCCAGATTGTGTTCATGAAAACGACAACGAGTGGTTTGAACATACGCCGGGCCGGTGAGCGTGGCCATGCCGACCACGGCTGGCTGAAGTCGAACCATACTTTCTCCTTCGCCGACTATTACGATCCGGCGCACATGGGCTTCCGCTCACTGCGGGTAATCAACGACGACCGCGTCGCGCCGGGGCAGGGCTTCGGCACGCATCCTCACCGCGACATGGAAATTTTCAGCTACGTGCTGGACGGCGTGCTGGAGCATAAGGACAGCATGGGCAACGGGCGGCAAGTCCAGCCGGGCCGGATTCAGCTCATGAGCGCGGGTCGCGGTATCACACACAGCGAGTTCAATCCGTCGCGCTCTCTGCCGCTACACTTTCTGCAAATTTGGATTCAGCCCCGCGAGCGTGGCGTCGAGCCGAGTTACACCGAGTGGCATCCGAAGCCGGAGCATGTTAACGCCGCCAAGGTGCTAGTCATCTCACCCGACGGCCGCGACGGTTCTGCGACGATTCATCAGGACGCGGACATCTATCGCATCCGAATGAATGCTGGCCAAACTGTCACTCATGACCTGAAGGCAGGGCGGGGTGCGTGGCTGCAAGTTGCGCAAGGCGCATTGACGCTTAACGGTGTCGATCTGGAGACGGGCGATGGAGCGAATACAGAGCAAGCGGGCAGACTGACCCTCACCGCCACTCGTCCGACTGAAGCCATCCTTTTCGATCTCAACTGAACCGCGAATACAACGCAACCAGCAACACAAGACACCACATGGCTAGAATCCTCGTTCTCTATTATTCCACCTATGGCCACGTCGAAACACTGGCCAACGCCATCGCTGAAGGCGCCCGTTCCGTCCAAGGCGTCGAAGTCACCCTGAAGCGCGTGCCCGAAACCATGCCGCCCGACGTGGCCAAACAATACGGCGCGAAGCTGGATCAGATGGCACCGGTTGCCGACCCGAAGGAGCTTGGCAACTACGACGCAATTCTTTTCGGCACGCCCACCCGCTTCGGTAATATGGCGGCGCAGATGCGCAACTTTCTCGACCAGACGGGCGGGCTATGGGTCAAGGGCGCGCTAGTTGGCAAAGTCGGCAGCGTCTTTGTCAGCACCGGCACAGGTGGCGGCAACGAGAGCACCATCATCAGCTTCGTCAGCACGCTCATGCATCACGGAATGATTTATGTCGGCCTGCCGTATGCCTGCCCAGAACTCGCCGACATCAGCGACGTTAAAGGGGGTTCGCCTTGGGGTGCGGCCACCATCGCTGGGGCGGACGGGTCACGTCTGCCCAGCACCAAGGAGCTTGCACAAGCTCGTTTCCAGGGCGCGCACGTCGCACAGATCGCCGCCAGCCTTCACCACTGAATCCCGGCGTAAGCACGTACCACAAACAGAGAGACATTATTAGGACCCAATACCACAAACTCGATACGCCCGCCGATTCCGCCGTTGTATCCATTGACCACCCGCCGCAGATGACCTTGGGTGTCGCGAACATCGCCCGCGCTACGCTCATCAACAACGTTACGCTCCGCCAGGGATTGCACGATCTCCGCCCGCTCTTCGCCGTAATGCTCCGCCCCCAGCCGCTGACTTATTGTTGCCAGGCACTCCGCGAACCGCCCCCCCCAACTTTAATTGTTCCCTATCGGCCACTGTTGGCTTGAGAAATGGGCACCATTATGCCATGCGGTAAGTATGACTTCAGTCCGTTTCATTTCGCTTTTTCTAGGCCTCATTTTGGGTGTCGCGGTGGTGGGCCAGACGACCGGTTTCTCGTATCAGGGTCGTCTGCAGGATAAGGGGATCCCCGCCAGCGGGACTTTTGATGTTAGGGCCAGGCTGTTCGATGCCGGCAACGGCGGTTCCCAGACTGGCCCTACTGTCACGAATGAAGCGGTTGTGGTGAGTGGGGGACTCTTCGCCATGCAGCTCGACTTTGGCGCTGGAATCTTTTCGGGGGAGCCACGCTTTCTTGAGTTAGCGGTCCGCCCTACGGGGAGCGATACCTTTACTCTGCTCAATCCCCGGCAACCCCTCACTCCGGCACCCTATGCTCTTTATGCGATGACCCCCGCCGGTCCCAAGGGGGATAAAGGCGATATCGGCGCTCAGGGACCGGTTGGCCCAGTCGGACCACTCGGTCCCAAAGGGGACAAAGGCGATACCGGAGCACCAGGTCCCATCGGCCCACCGGGCTCGACCGATGCCTGGAGTCGAACCGGAAACGCCGGAACGGTTTCGAGTGTCGACTTCCTCGGAACTACTGATGCGAGTCCCCTAATTGTCCGCGCTAACAATCGCCAGGTATTAAGGCTTGAATCAAGTGTTGCCGGGCCTCGCCTGACAGGGCAGTTTCAAGAAAAGTGGTTTGGCCGGATTGGTTGAAGGATGGACCCGCGGAAGAACAATAGGCAGGCGGGATATTGAGAACTCGGCTGATTTTTCACAATGGCCACGCTTGAAAGTAAGCGCATGGCTTCTTG
>SXSK01000024.1 GCA_005793375.1 Verrucomicrobiales bacterium
GGCGAAGAAGATCCGCAAGATCGGCATGATGTCCTCGGACACCGGGCTGATCCATTTCGACGACGTGCGCGTGCCGGTGCGCAACCGCATCGGCGATCCTAGGCGTGCCGCGCAAGAGCTGGGATTTGCCGCCGAAATCAGCCTACACGAGGGGTTGGGTAGGCTGGTACGCGCCCGGCTGAGACGAGTCGCCGAACCGAAACAGACAGCGACCGCGGCATGAAGGAGGCGATTTTAGGTCTGGGAAAGGATACGCTGATCTATGGGATCGGCTCCATGGTTTCGCGATTCATCAGCCTCTTGCTGCTTCCGCTCTTCACCGCTTACCTCGCGCCCGCAGACTATGGGATTATGGCGATGCTGGCTCTGCTGGCGATGGTCGCGCAGCCGGTATTCGGGCTGGGAATGGGCGCAGCCATGGGGCCCGCTTATTTTCAGGGGAATGATCCCAATAGGAAGTCGGCGACGGTCTGGACTGCCTTCTTGCTTTTGCTGGCCAGCAGTTGCGTGCTTCTGGTGCTTGCTTGGGCGGTGCCCGCGCCGCTCAGCAGGCTGGTGACAAGAACGGATGAACACAGCCTGCTGGTTTCCCTCACGCTCACGGGCACCGTCTTCGGAATCCTAGCGACTCCGTTCACCATGCGGATGCAATTTGACCGCAAGACTAGGGAGTTTGTGCGCATCACCCTCTTGGGCGCGCTTTTGTCCACCGCGCTAAGCGTCGTCGCAGTGGCCCACATGGGATGGGGCGTGAAAGGCATGATTGCGGCGCAGGCGGTCGGGCAGGCACTGAATTTCCTGATGTTCTTGGCCGCGGGCGCGCGAGGGACTGCCATCGCCTACGCCAAGCCAATCGGCGCCGAATTGCTTAGGCTTGGCATCCCGCTCGTCCCGGGCTTTGCATTCATTTTCATCCTACTTCAGGGGAACCGGTACATCCTGCAATGGCTCGAAGGGCTGGATCAGGTGGGAATCTACTCCATTGGGTTCAACATAGGCATGGTGATGACCATCGTGGTCGGCGGCGTCACACAGGCGTGGTACCCGTTTTTCATGTCGTACATCGACAAGCCGGAGGACGCGCGGCGAACCTTTGGAGTTATCACCTACTACTACGTCATCATCGTCGGGGGTATCACCGTGCTTTTCTTCATCCTCGCCCACCCGATGATACTCCTGCTGACGAAGCCCCCATTCCATCAAGCCTACTTGGTCGTGGGATTCTCGGCTATGTCACAGTTCTTGGTCGGCCTCTTCAGCCTCCTGGCTCCAGGGATGTATTTTCAGAAGGAGGTCCGGTTCGTCAGCCTGTGGCAGGGAATCTCGGCAATGGTCTCGCTGCCCCTGGGATTTATCATGGTCACGCACTGGGGACTCTTCGGGGCGGGGCTAGCCCTAACCGTATCCAGTACCTTCCTGCCCCTTTCACAATGGCTCTGGAATCAACATCGTAAGCGGGACTACGTGGCAATCGACTATCCTTGGCGCAGGCTCGCAATCCCCGCCCTGACCTACTTGGGCACTGCTGCAGCTTCGCTGCTGCTGGTGCCTGATCGGCTGATCTGGTCCATCACATTCTCCATCTTGCTCTGTGCCGGCCTGACAGCCTTTGCGTACTGGCAAGTCCGGCTTGTCGGCTCCTTCCCTTCCTTGCTCAAGGTGAAGGCGAAGGCTGCATGAGCACGACAGGAATTCGTTCCCGAAGACGTGCCAAGGCGACCAAGGTGGCCTCTACCGGATTTTAACATGAACATCATGAATGGCATCGGAACGGCGGCATCAAGTCCATTCGCACGCGAGCCACTGAAGGAGATCGATGGCATTCCTATGTTCTCGGAGGTCGACAGTTACGTGGACAACTATTTCAAGATCGCGACTGATCACATTCAGGGCATGACTGCAACAAGGGACAACCCTTGGATCGATGAGGAAGACTGGCTTGAAATGGAGGAAGGAACCCTTGGGCTAGCCTTGAAGTATGCGAGGCATGCCGGGCCCCAAGGCACCCTGAGATTGTTGGACATCGGGGTGGGGCTTGGCAGGCTGCTCAAGAAGATCGAAGCCGGCCTCGCCGGTACTAAAGCCGAGCTTCACGGAATGGACATCGCCCTTCCTTACCTCAAGCGCGCCCGGGAGCAGGGGATCAACGTGGTGATGTCGAGAATCGAAGACATCCCCTACCAAAAGGGCTACTTCGACATCGTTACCTGCACCGACGTCTTGGAACACGTCCTCGACTTGAACCTGTGTGTACGGAACTGCTTGTCCGTGGTGAAACCGGGAGGCTACTTGATCGTGCGCGTCCCCAACCGGGAGAATCTTGGCAAGTATCTTCAGCGCGACTACCCGTACGAGTACGCGCACCTCAGGGCGTTTGACTGCAACTCGCTCGAGCTCCTGTTCACGCGCATCTTTCGCGAGAAAGTGCTCGAATTCAGTTCGGGGCTCTACCTCTATTCCTATAGCCTACTCAAGTATCCGATTCCCGTCCGTGGCTGGGATTTCTTGCACAAGAAATTGCTCGGGCTCTTCCGGAAAATGTCCCGCCCACTGCACCGCAAGTTGCTCGAGAGGGTAGTGCACTCGGTCGAAATTAACGTGGTGGTGCAGAAGCGCTAGGGGGAATCTGAGCAGGGCGGAGATAATCGACGTAGTGGATGCCCGCACTTCCGTGGACCTCGCCGGGGTGCGTTTAGTGGCGTCGCGCCGGAGAGGACGCCATGTGCGGGCAAAGTTATTGCGGCAGGGTCATCTTTAGAAGGGGGAGGCGCACGAATGTGTGGCATAGCAGGTATCGTTAATACCAATTCCGGCCCTGTAGAGCGGCTGCCGGAGGCACTCGAGGCCATGGGCACACTCATCTCCCATCGCGGGCCTGATGGGTTTGGCCAATGGCAACGGCAGGACCGGAGTGTCGGGCTCGTGCATCGGCGGCTTGCCATCATCGACCTTTCGGAAGCGGCCGCCCAACCCATGCATGGGGAGAATGGGGCGGTCATCTCCTTCAACGGGGAGATCTACAATTACCGCGAGCTGCGTGAATCTCTGGCTGGCTCGTGGGCGTTTCGGAGCCATTCCGACACCGAATGTATTCTCGCCGCATATGTGCGGCATGGCGACGCCTGCGTCGGCCACCTGCGCGGGATGTTTGCGTTCGCAATCTGGGACGAGTCTCGGCAGCGCCTCTTCTGCGCACGAGACCGATTCGGGATCAAGCCCTTCTATTATGCCCAGGTGGACGGGGTGTTTTATTTCGCCTCCGAGGCCAAAGCCCTGCTGCCTTTCTTGCCCTCCATCGACACCAACCCGAGCGCGTTGGCGGAATACCTCACCTTCCAGTATACCCTTGGCGAAAAGACGCTCTTTGACGGGGTTCACCAGCTGCTTCCCGGACAGGCGCTCTCGATCGAGAACGGCAAGGTGAGGATTTGGAGGTACTGGGACGTCCGCTTCCAAATCGACTGGGACCACAGTCCGGCCTATTTTCGCCGCCGCCTGCGCGAGCTTGTGGAAGAATCGCTCAGCTTGCACCTGCGCAGCGACGTCAGTGTGGGAAGCTACGTCTCCGGGGGCATCGATTCCAGCCTCATTCACCTTCTGGCCAACCGCGATGGCACCTCCGACTCTCCGGGTTTCCACGGACGCTTCACCGAATTCCCAGGCTACGACGAAAGCCGATACGCGCAAGCGGCGGCCGATTGCGCCGGCGGCAAGCTCCATATCGCCGACATCCGCGCTCAGGATTTCCGGACGCATATCCGCGATGTCATTTACCATCTGGACTTCCCGGTGGCCGGGCCCGGCTCGTTCCCCCAATACATGGTCTCAAAACTGGCGGCCAGCCACCTCAAGGTGGTCTTGGGCGGCCAGGGGGGCGACGAAATCTTTGGGGGCTACGCCCGCTATGTGGTGGCCTACTTCGAGCAATGTATGAAGGCTGCCATCGAGGGCAACTACAAGAACAACCAAAACTACGTCGTCACCATCGAGTCCATCGTGCCTAACCTGGGCCTCCTCCGGGAATACAAGCCGCTCATGAAGGAGTTTTGGCGGAGCGGGCTTTTCGACCCCATGGATCAGCGCTACTTCAGGCTCGTGGATCGTTCCACCGACATGGAGGACGAAATTGATTGGACGGCGCTCGACCGCAAGCAGGTCTTTGAGGACTTTGCCGCCATCTTCAACAACCCGGCCAATGTTGAGAAGGAAGCTTATTTCGACCAGATGACCCACTTCGATTTCAAGTGCCTGTTGCCAGCCTTGCTGCTAGTGGAGGATCGCATGAGCATGGCTCATGGGCTGGAGAGCCGCGTGCCGCTTCTGGATCATCCCTTGGTGGAGTTTGCCGCGACCATCCCTGCCAACGTGAAGTTCAAAGACGGCAACCTAAAACACCTCATCAAGTCGGCCTTCGCAGTCGACCTCCCCGCCGAGATCCTCAACCGGCGCGACAAGATGGGCTTTCCCGTTCCGCTCAAGGAATGGTGCGACGGTGATCTGAAGGAATTTGTGCGGGATACGTTTCACCACATGGCCAGCAAGCACCGCCCCTTCGTGAACGCCAAGGCCGTGCTTGAGAACGTTGGAAGTGAAGCCCGATTCTCGCGCAAGACTTGGGGCCTGTTGAGCCTGGAGCTTTGGTATCAGGCCTTCCATGACCGTGCCACGGAATGGCGCAGGAAAATCGCAAGCCAGTAACCAGCAAAGGCAAGAGGAGCCAGCCATGAACCAAAGCAGTCCTGCGCAACCCAGGGTCGATCAAAAAAACGCCCAATTCTGGGATGAGTTGTACGGGACACATCACGCCAAGCAGCTTGGGATCAAGGATCACTCACCGGAAAGCCTGGCTCGATTCGACGCGTGGTTTTTTGATTACTATCCCTACCTGCTTCCCTTCCTTCCCATGGACGGGTTGGCCACAAAGGACGTCCTCGAAATTGGCCTTGGATACGGGAGCCTCTCGCAAAGGCTGGCAGCGGCGGGTTGCCGCTTCCACGGGCTGGACATCGCCGCGGGCCCTGTGGCGATGGCCGCCCAGCGCCTGGAGCAGATGGGACTGCGCGGGGATGTCCGCCAAGGGAGCATCCTCGCACCTCCGTTCCAGCCCGGGTCCTTCGACTGGATTGTTTCCATCGGCTGTCTGCACCACACCGGCAATCTCGCCGCCGCCATCGAGAATGTACATTCACTGCTGAGGCCCGGAGGCCATGCGCTTATCATGGTGTATAACGCGGCTTCTTACCGGCAATGGATCCTCCAGCCGCGAGTCACGCTCAGGCAGGTCTTTTCGGATAAGAAAGCCTATGCCAACTCCCATGCGAATACTCAGATGACGAACCTGTACGACCGCGACTCATCAGGAAAGGGCGCGCCCGCGACCGAATTCGTCACCAAGGCCGAGCTTGGGCATCTGTGTCGTGCGTTTGCGCGCTGCAGAATCTGGAAAAAGAACATCGGAGGAGCACGCCACCTCTTCTTCATTCCCAGAAGAATCCGATTGTTGTTGGGACCCGTGGTGGGGTTGGATCTGTATTGCAGACTCGAAAAATGAGGCGTGCCCATGGCAGTTTCCTGACACGGCTCTTATCTCAACAAGGAAAAGGAAAATGAAAGTAGTCATCACCGGTGGGCTTGGGCAGATCGGATCTCACGTTGCCGAGATGATGGTGGAGCGCGGCGATGAGGTTCTGGTGATCGACAACCTGGCGACGGGCCGCCGCGAGCATCTGGCCGATCATCCCCGCCTCAAGATGGTGATTGGCACCATCGCCGACAAGGCCGCGGTGGACTGCCTGTTCTCGGAGTTCAGGCCGGACGCCGTAGTCCATGCGGCAGCTTCCTACAAGGATCCGGACGATTGGTATAACGACGCCCTTACCAACTGCGTGGGTGCAGCCAACGTCATCTTGGCCGCCCGGCGGCACGGCGTGAGGCGATTTGTCTACTTCCAGACCGCGCTTTGCTACGGCCTCAAGCCGACCCAACAACCCGTGCGTCTGGATCATCCCCGTCATCCGGCGGGCAGCAGCTACGCGATCTCCAAAACCACCAATGAATACTATCTGGAGCTGAGCGGGCTTGACTACGTCACCTTCCGGCTGGCCAACGTGGTGGGCCCGCGCAATGTGGCCGGGCCGCTCCCCATCTTCTACCAGCGCCTTAAGGATGGGAAGCGGTGCTTTGTCACCAAGGCGCGGCGCGATTGTGTCTGTGTGAAGGATCTGGCGCGCGTCGTTCTCCGCGCCTGTGACGGAGTGGGAAATGGCGCCTATCACTTCTCCTCGGGAACGGATATCGCCATCCAGGATCTCTACGCCGCCGTCGTAAACGCCATGGGGATTGCCCCATGCCCCGAGCCCGAGATCCGCGAGCTGGGGCCCGACGACGTGGCGTCCATCCTCCTGGATCCTTCGCGCACGTTCGCGGACTTTGGGAAGATTGAATTCACCCCCTTGGAACTCACGGTGGCCGCCGCCGTCGACTATTTCCGAAAGCACGGGACGCTGGGCGAATACACCCATTTGCGCCACGGCCAGAAGGAAACCTGATGGGCAAGCGAATCCTCATCACGGGCGGGGCGGGATGTCTGGGCTCGAACCTGGTTGAACACTATTCCGCCCAGGGGCATGCGATCTGCGTGATGGACAACTTTGCCACCAGCAGCCGGCAGCTCATCCCGCAGTTTTCCCCGCACCCGGTGGTGGAAGGAACGATTGCCGATGGCGAGCTCGTGAACCGCACGTTTGACCAGTTCGCACCCACGCACGTGATCCACAGCGCGGCGGCATACAAGGATCCCAACGATTGGCACGAGGATATCGCCACCAACGTCGTCGGCACCCTTCATGTGGCGAGGGCGGCCAGGCGGCACGGGGTCTCTCGGCTGGTCCATTTTCAGACGGCGCTGTGCTACGGCCGCGCGACGCGCCTGCCCATTCCGGTGGATCACCCGGTGGCGCCCTTCACCAGCTATGGCATCTCGAAGGTGGCGGGCGAGGCGTACCTGATGCAGTCGGGCTTGTCGGCCGTCTCGTTGCGGCTGGCCAACATCTGCGGCCCGCGGCTTTCCATCGGCCCCATCCCAACCTTCTATCGGCGCCTCAAGGAGGGGAAGAGCTGCTTTTGCAGCAAGACCGTGCGGGACTTTCTGGACATGAGCGATTTCCTTTCCTTGATGGACCTGGTGCTCGAAGTGAACGCCCCTTGTGGAATCTTCAACGTGTCCACCGGAGAGGGTCATGGCATTAGGGATGTATTCGAAGCGGTGGCGTCCCACTTAGGATTGGTGCCTGCGCCTCCTCTGGAAGTCGAGCCCGGGCCTGATGATGTGCGGGAAACGGTCCTTGATCCGAGCCGGACGAGCGACGCATTCGGCTGGCGTCCCCGCGTTTCGTTTGCGCAAACCATGGCGCGCCAATTGCAGTGGTACGACTCGAATGGCGTCGCAGCCGTCTACTCCCACTTGAGTGCGCCCAAGGCCTGAAGCGTTTTCCCTCCGACTCGACCGGCATGTTTAATCATTCCAAAGTGCTCGTGGTGGGCGGCGCAGGGTTTGTGGGCAGCAACCTTTGCCATCACCTGCTGGAGAGTCACGTCCCTCAGGAAATACTGGTGGTGGACAACCTGCTTTCCTCCGAGCGCGCCAATGTCCCAGACGATGCGCGGGTGCGATTCCTGTGTGGATCCATCACGGAGGATCGAATCTTGCGGGAGCTGCCCGGAGATCTGGATGTCGTGTTTCATCTGGCGTGCTTTCATGGCAACCAGTCTTCCATCGCCGATCCCTTGGCCGATCACGACAACAACCTGCTGACCTCGCTCAAACTCTTCGAGCGGCTCAAGGCGATGGGGCGGCTAAAAAAAGTGGTGTATGCCGCTGCGGGTTGCGCTGTGGCGGAAAAGACTTTCGGTCAAGCGCTGGCCACGCCCGAGGACGCGCCGGTCTCGCTGTTTCATGACAGCCCATATTCGATCTCCAAGCTCGTCGGGGAAATGTATGGCAATTACTACTTCCAGCGATTTGGTCTGCCCTTTGTGAAGGCGCGCTTCCAGAACGTGTACGGCCCCCGGGAAATCCTAGGCGCGGGTTCCTGGAGGGGGACGCCCCACACGGTCTGGCGCAATGTGGTGCCGACGTTCATCTGGAAATCCATCCACGCAGAGGCGCTGCCGCTCGACAACGGCGGTCTTGCCAGCCGTGACTTCATCTATGTCGGCGACCTTGTCCGGGGCTTGGTGGCGTGCGCGCTTAAAGGAACCCCGGGGGAAGCCTACAACCTCGCGTCGGGCATGGAGACTTCGATTGGGGATTTGGCCGCAATCATCAACAGGCTTACGGGGAACACGACGCCCGTGGACCTAAGGCCCGCTCGCGATTGGGATCGTTCAGGACGGCGCTTTGGATCCACGACGAAGTCTAGGGAGGCGCTGGGATTTGAAGCCGCCATCCCGCTTGAGGAAGGATTGGCCCGGACGGTGACATGGACTCAAGCCAACCGCGAAACCATTCGCAGTGTGATGAACAAACACCGCACTCAGATGGCAGCAGCCATGGGTTCATGACTCCCGAAAAACCCAAGCGGCACATCCTCCTTCTTTGCAACCGGCCCAAGGATGGCAGCAACGCCGGCACCATCATTGACCACATCGATTCGTTTCGCAGGTATTCGTCCCACCAAGTCTGCGAATGGTCGTCGGTAAAGGGGATTCCGGAGGAATTGGATCTGGGGCGATTCGATGCTTTAGTGATTCACTATTCCATTCCGGTGTTCCAAGAGACTTATCTTCCCCGGGAAACGGCCTTGAGAATCGCCCGGTACCGCGGGCTCAAGATCCTCTTTGTGCAGGATGAATACCGGCGGGTTGACCGGCTCTGTGCGAGTATCCAGAGCTTGGGAATCGATCTGCTCTATTCCGTCGCGCCAGAGCCCGTCATGAGGCAAATCTATGGGGGCCGACTTGGGAACCAAGTTCAGCTTCGTTCCACTCTGACTGGATTCGTGCCTGAAGCGATGGAGCGCGTTGTGCTTCAGCCCATCAAAGGCAGGCCCATTGACGTGGGGTATCGAGCACGGAAGTGCCCGTATTGGTTGGGGAGACACGCGATGGAGAAGGCCTGGATAGGAGAAAAATTTGATAGGGCCGCACCCGCCTTTGGATTGCGGTGTGACATTTCATCGAAGGAGCGCGACCGTCTGTACGGTGAGCATTGGTTTAAGTTTCTTGCCAATTGCCGGGCGACGCTGGGCACCGAAAGCGGAACGAGCCTGGTGGATTTTACGGGCAAGATTGAATATCGGCTGGATCGTTTCCAGGCCTTCCATCCCTTCGCCAGATTCGAGGACGTTCCCGGGGAGTTGCTCCGTGAGGATGGCAATGTGCCCTTGTTTGCCATCTCGCCTCGCTGCTTTGAGTCAGCGGCTTTCGGCACTGCGATGATCATGTACCCGGGAGCCTACTCAGGCGTATTGGCGGCGGATCGTCATTACATCCCCTTGGCGAAGGATCATTCCAACATGGCTGCAGTGGTTTCCAAACTGCGCGATGATGCATTTCTACAGGAGTTGGCGGATCGGACAAGGCGGGAAATTGTCGAAAGTGGCAAGTTTTCATACCGATCCTTCATCAAGGACATTGACGAAGATTTGAATCGAGAGTGGGAGAAGCGTGGCGCGCATCCCGCGGAGGGGTTTGGCGCTTCGGAATGGGGCGCCATGCTGGGGCGCCACAGCCAAAGCTCCCTGAGGGCCGGTGATAGTTTGTACCTGCGATTGCGGAGGCAGATTTGGAGGATGCTGCCCACTGCCGTCGGCAATCTATTGCGGGTAACGCTGCTCAAGCAGCGACTCTACGGTTAGAAGCCCTTTATTTAAAACACAGGGCAACGGCAAGCGAAAGTGACCCTCCTCACCATTGTTGGGGCTCGGCCGCAATTCATCAAGGCCGCCATGGTTTCCCGCGTCATCGCGCGGCACGGGCGGCTTCATGAAGTCTGTGTCCACACGGGGCAACACTACGACGAGACGATGTCGGAGGTGTTCTTCCGCGAGTTGGAGATCCCAAGGCCGAAATACAATCTGGGAATCGGCTCCGGGCTCAATGGCGACCAGACTGGCCGGATGCTCTCGGCACTCGAGCGGGTCATCCTCGAGCAAAAGCCGCAGTGGGTGGTCGTCTATGGCGACACTAACTCGACCTTAGCAGGCGCACTGGCGGCGGCCAAGTTGCGCGTGCCGGTCGCGCATGTGGAGGCTGGTTTGCGTTCCTACAATCGAGCCATGCCCGAGGAGCTCAACCGCGTCGTCGCAGACCATCTTTCGAGCCTGCTTTTTGCTCCAACCCAGCAGGCTGTTCAGAATCTTGCCCGGGAGGGCATCGCTGGCCCTTCCGTCCATCAGGTGGGTGATGTGATGTACGACGCGACACTGCACTATGGGGCGCTGGCCCGCAGCCAATCCCAGATTCTTCAAGACTGGGGGCTGAAAGAGAAGGGCTACCTGCTCGCCACAATTCACCGCGCGGAAAACGCCGACTGCGCCGCCCGGCTCGGTGCCATCGTTTCGGCCCTCGAACGAATCAACCTGAACCTCCCGGTGATTTGGCCCGTGCATCCTCGCACAAGGAAAGAGCTGGCGCTCGCGGGCATCAATCCGGCCGTGCGGATGGAGAGTCCGGTCGGCTATTTGCACATGCAGCGCCTTGAGCAATCGGCCGCCGTCATTCTCACCGACTCGGGCGGCGTGCAAAAGGAGGCCGCGTTCCATGGTGTGCCATGTGTGACGGTGCGCACCGAAACCGAATGGGTGGAACTTGTCGAGGGCGGATGGAACCGCCTCGCCAATCCCGCCGATGCCGATGCCATTGTCCATGCCGTGGCGTCCGCGCGCGGGAGCGCATTGCCGCCGGTAAACCAACTGCCCTACGGCGATGGCCGGGCGGCTGAGGAAATAGTGCGCATCCTGGCGGACCATGCCTGAATCGGTCACCGTCGTCATCGCGGTGCGCAACGAGGAATCGCGCATCGGGCCGTGTCTGGAATCCATCCTCCAATTCACCGGCTTGGAGGCCGTCTCTTGGCAGGTCTGGGTGTTTGACGGCGCGTCCGAGGATCGCACAGCCAAAGTCATCCAAGATTGGGGCGCACGTGAGCCGCGCGTCCGGTATTTTCTCAACCCCATGCGACGGCAGGCCGCAGCGCTCAACCAAGCGCTGGACGCGAAGCCCGGTGAATTCCTGTTGTGGCTTGGTGCCCATGCGGAGTATCCGGCCGATTACTTGTCGCTCCTGCTTGAGACC
>SXSK01000025.1 GCA_005793375.1 Verrucomicrobiales bacterium
GAGGCTGGAGCCTGGAAACCCGCTGATATCGACGAGGGACGTGGTGGACATGGTGGCGTGGTACTTCCAAGAGGAGCGAAGCGCGGCGGATGTGGAAGCGGGAATCAAAGCGCGACATCGACGACGGAAGCTGGCGATGGACTCTAAGTTCCGTCGCGAAGCCAGCCGGAAGAAAATTATAACAATGTAGAATTAGTCCCGTCCGCGCTGCCAGTACTGCCCGCCAATCCGGCGATGGTTGTGACCAGCCAGTTCGTTCCCTCCAGCGTCATTTTGCGGATCAAGCTGTTGACGGTGTCCGCCACATAGAGGTTTCCCGCACTGTCCACCGTCACACCGAAAGGAGTATTAAACCGGGCGTCGCTGTTCATGCCGTCCGCACTGCCAGAACTGCCCGCCACTCCGGCCAATGTCGTCACGACCCAATTGGCCCCGACCGGCGTCAGTTTTCGGATCGTATGGTCTCCGTCCGTCGCCACATAGATGTTGGTCGCACTGTCCACCGTCACCTGGCTTGGGAAATTAAACCGCGCGTTCCTGTTCGTGCCGTCCGCGCTGCCAGTACTGCCCGCCAATCCAGCCAGAGTCGTCACCACCCCCGCCGGAGTCACCTTCCGGATCGTATGGTTACAAGAGTCCCCCACATAGACGTTGCCCGCATTATCCACCGCGATGCCCCAAGGTTGATAAAACTGAGCGGCGCTCCCCGTCCCGTTCGCGCTGCCACGGTTGCCCGCCTGCCCAGCTAGCGTCGTCACCACTCCCGTCGGCGTCACCTTCCGGATCGTGTGGTTGAGTGTATCGGCGACATAGATGTTGCCTGAGCTATCCAAGGCCACGCCGGAAGGTTGCTTAAACCGCGCGGCGCTCCCCGTCCCGTTCGCGGTGCCAAAACTGCCCGGTCGTCCGGCCAGCGTCGTCACGGCGCCTGCCGATGTCACCTTGCTGATGGAATTGTTGCCTGAGTCCGCCACGTAGACGTTGCCCGCGCTATCCACGGCCACGCAGAGAGGGAGCGCAAAGCGCGCGGCACTGCCAGCCTGGTTCGTGCTATAGCCGCCTCCGCCAGCGAGAGTGCTGAAGGCATAAGGTTGAGAGTTCAATTGGGCGACGCTTTGGATGGCCGTCAGCGCCAAGAGCGCGAGCGCCGAAGTTGTGCGATTGATAATCTTCATGCCCTATTCCAGAAGTTGAGTTTTCACTGTTCACCTCGTTACTGCTCAATCGCGCAGAAAAGGTTACAGGGGATTTGAAGGAGATTCTGCGAGTGGTTGCACTACGGAATTTACGATCGCCGTCCCGCAGGGACAGATGAGAATAGCCCAGCGTATCAACGCTGCGAATTACGTCACGTCGGAACAAGTCCCGAAGGGACGGCCGAACGAGAGTACCAGCCCGGTCGGTTCAGCCGTCCATTCAGAACTCCGAATTTTCGCACCGTTTCGCCCGGCGTTGACACGCCGGGTTATTGTCGGCAGGTCCCTTCGGGACACTCCAGAACTGAACTCCTGAAAGGCATTACGGCTAGGGCCTCACTGCACGTCCTTCCAGTCGAGCGATCCCATGCCCCATCCATCGGGGCCACTCGGATCGATCTGCAAG
Source organism: Verrucomicrobiales bacterium (assembly GCA_005793375.1). Lineage (GTDB taxonomy): Bacteria > Verrucomicrobiota > Verrucomicrobiia > Limisphaerales > UBA9464 > SXSK01. The sequence continues at coordinate 1,603 of SXSK01000025.1, forward strand.
ACGTCGGTGTGGTGGGGCACGCCACCGATCTCGACCGGATACCACGTAATCTTCGCATGCCCGTCAACAAACCCGGTCAGCCACTTCCCTTTACCGTGAGCTTGAGGCAAACTACCTTCGGCACCCGCGATCACGCCCAATTGGCTCTTATCCTTTGGATCGATTGCCTCGCAATCCGTGATGAGCTTCTGCGACGGATAGCGCACTTCACTGGTTGACCTCTGGTGCGGAACGAGCGAACCAAAAGTGCTGCCTTTAGCCCAGAACGCGATCCAATACCAGTAGGAGTTGGGGAACGGAAGGTCGTTGGTCCGAATCCTGAGCCATGATGACCACTCCTTAACGATGGCAAAGTTATGCGGCCCCCGGTCTACCGGACAAAGGTGAAACGAGCCGTTGGTTCTGACGTAGGGATTCAGTAACGTCCAGACATCGATGAACGCCATGCTCGCCCAGCGATTTTGCGTGAATGAGGTGAAGGGGAACTTCTCCTGGTAGTCTGAGGTGTACAATGAATTGGCGACTCCAAGCTGGCGAAGATTGGACAGGCAGCGGACGATGTGCGCCTTGTTTTTTGCCTTTGAGAGAGCCGGCAACAGCAGGCTGGCCAGAATCGCAATGATGGCGATGACGACGAGAAGTTCGATCAGGGTAAAAGCGGCCCGGACTACTGATGTCAAGCCAACTACCGGTCGATCCAATTCAAGTGCTTTCATCTTCACCTCCTTACTGCTCAATTATCCGCAGAAAGTTACAGGAAACTTTGGGTTTGTTCATCGAACTTGTGGGATGAAGCGTAGCAAACACTGGCATGACATTTCCAACTGTCCTACCGCGGCTATTTTGATTGAATAGGCCCAGCAGCAATCTGCGCCTTCTCCGCCGCCTCAATTTCGGCCCACGACGGTGCTTGCCAAAGCGTCAACACGTTCCGCGCGTTATGGGCAACCAGGACATTGCCGTCGGGGGAAAAGCCCAGCCCCTCTGGCATGGATCCCCGCCATTCCAAAGTCACAAGCTGCTCCCCGCTTTTCAGGTCCCAAAGTTTTATCGTTTCCCTGCCGTCGTTGGCTGTCGCGACGCGCTTCATGTCGGGAGAAAAAGCCGCTGACCAGACCGCGAACGGGAACCCGGTTAACCGAGTAATTTGTTTTAGGGTAGCCGTGTCCCAAATCCGCACCCCCATTGACCACTGGGCGAGTGCGAACAGTTTGCTATCGGCGGAGAATACGGCTCCCGCAGACCAACCCAGGTTCAGATTCGTCGTGCGACGGGTGTGCAATTCGGTGAGCGAGGTTACGGATTTGGTATCTGGATTGAGAATAGAAGTGAGGTGCCAATTGCCATCCGGCGAAAATGCACCGGTATAGCGACCTGGCGCCGAGGGCCAGAACCGCGTCTCCTGCCGTGTTTCCAGATCCCATTCGTGCAGTGAGTTGTCCGATTCATGGGTGAGCATTAACTTCTTTCCCTGTGCGGTGAACGCACGAAGCGTGACGGACTGGCTATGGGCCTTGAATTGGCAGGTTCGGCTGCGACTTTGCAGATCCCAGACCCGGATGTCCCCACCCGCATAACTATTCGCCATCCATCGGCCATCGGCAGAGAAACATCCCGACTCGGTGTTCGTGCCGTAATGAAAGAGCAGTTCCATCTCCTGAAAGTCAGTCACTTGTGACCACCGCGCCACGCGGTCCATTTTGCTGGGGCGGTCTTCCGCCGTGACGATGGACTTGCTGTCGGGAGTAAAGGCCCACCCGCCCACCGGCATCGGCAAGGTGGTTCCCTTCCGGTCGCGAGGTTTGGCGCTGATGTTCCAAAAGCAGACCGAGCGATCGCCTGAGCCGCTCACCAACGTGGTATTGTTGGTCAAGAGCGCGAGCGCGAACACTGAATCCGTGTGGCCTCGCAGGACGCGCGCTTCCCGTCGATTGGCTAGAGCGGCTACATCCCACAAACGGATAGTCTGGTCGTAACTGGCGGAGGCGAGAGTTTTCCCGTCAGGCAAGAAGAGCAACTGGTGGATTCCGGCACTGTGGCCCTCCAAACGCCCGAGTTCCCGGCCAGAAGCAACTTCCCACAAGCGAATGACCGGGTCCACGGACTCCCCCGAAACCAGAATCCTTGCATCGGGGGAAAACGCGAGCGCCTCGACGTAATCATCCGTCGCTTTGTGCTCCCAAAGTTCCTGTCCTGTGGCCAAATTCATGACGCGCACCTTGTCCTGCTCGCTGGCATAAGCCGCTACGCTGAGATCCGCCGCCGCTGCGAACGGCGTTCCCACCGCGCGTCCAAACAGAGATACTGGATAGTTTGTCACGAGGGTTCCATCCGATACCCGCCAGAGCGCTATAACGCCGCGTAAAGGGGCTCGGTGTTCGGAACTCTGTTGGGAGGTAACCAGCGTTCGACCGTCCGCAGAGAACGCCAGACCATAGCAGTTGTAACTGAGCGTAAGTGTCCTGACGAATTGTCGGGTCTGACCGTTCCAGATATGAACGTTGTAGTTGGTGCTCCTGGACCCATCGTTTGGGACGTCCGAATAGGCCAATAGCGGTTCTCGTGGAGAAAATGCGGCTCGAACCGTGAGACCTCTCGCCGGTAGAAATGCGATCTCCTGCCTCGTGGTTACGTCTCGAACCGATACTCCACCACTCATCCCGACCGCGAGCCACGCTCCGTCATAAGAGAGGGACAGGGCGTGGACCCGGCTTTTGGTTTGACAGAAAACTGACTCAGCATCGCTGTGACATTGGTTCCATAAGTAGCGCCACTCCCAACCACGGAGATCGATTTCGTATTTGTTTGTGGGTCGGTGGCGGTCCAACAAGCTGACGGCGCTGCTCAGGTTGTTTCGTTCCAGTGCGCGCTGGATGAGATTCATGTCGGATGCGTAGGCGCGCCGATCAGATTGTTCGCGAAGGCGGTCGGATTCCTGGCGAAGGCGGACTTCGTTTTTGCGCGCGTCCTCGGCGCGCCGGATTTCGCGATTAATGCGGAACACGGCAATGGGCGAACCAACGATCACGACCAGGAGTAGAATTAAGATTACGAAAAGAGAGCCGGACAAAGCAGGCTTGCGCCGGCACCAGCGCCAGAATTTCTCCGCGGTCTTAACGGGCCGCGCGTGAATGGGTTCGCCATTGCGCCAGCGGTCTAAATCGTCCGCCAGCATTTCCGCCGAGCCGTAACGACGTTGCGGATCTTTGCTCAGGCACTTCAAGCAAATCGTTTCCAAATCCCGATCCACCGGTGGATTCAGAACACTGGGCCGAGCCGGCTCCACGTCGCAGATTTGCCGCAACGTTTCCACGGCCGTTTCCGCGCGGAACGGTGGACGGCCGGTGAGCAGATCATAGAGGATCGCGCCCAGGCTGTAGATGTCCGCCGAGGTCGTTAGCCCTTTGGCTTGACCGGCCGCTTGTTCGGGCGACATATAAGCAGGTGTGCCAAGAATGGCGGCACTCATCGTCAGGCCGGAATCATCCTCCGTAAGTTTCGCCAGTCCAAAATCGGTGATGTGCGGTACACCCTGATCGTCGAGCAGGATATTGCTGGGCTTCAAATCACGATGCAGAATGCCGCGTTGGTGGGCGTAATGAACGGCGCGAGCTATGGTCGCAACCAGCTCGGCACGAGCTCTCAGTGACCAGTCATCAGTGGCCAGTGCCTCGCCACGAGTGACTCTTGCCTTACTGCTTACTGAATACTGTTTGCTGATTACTTTCCGCTCCAACGTTCCGCCCTCGATCAACTTCATGCTGAAGTAATGCTGGCCGTCGTGCTCGCCGATTTCGTAAATGGGAACGATGTTCGGATGATCGAGCCGGGCCGTCGCCTCAGCTTCGGTGTGAAAGCGCTGCTTCAACGCTGGCGTGGCCGATTGCCCGGCCAGAATCATCTTGAGCGCGACGGGTCGATTGAGGCTCACCTGCCGCGCGCGATAAACCACGCCCATTCCGCCGCGAGCAAGTTCTTCGAGCAATTCGTAGTCGCCGAAGTAACGAACCTTGGGATTTACGATTGGTGATTTACGACTGGCGCTTTGTGGGGAAGCAACTTCGTCCTTGTCGGTGCTGATATCGACGGCCAAGGCAAGCAAACAGGCCGGGCAACTGCCCGCCGGTCCATCGCCGGAGAGCCTCGCCCCGCACTGCGAACATGTTTTTAGCGCTGGCACTTCAATGTCATTCAACGAGCTGTCACCCCTTACTGTCGGAAAATTCTGGAAAGGTTACACGCGATTCAATCACGGAGCACGGCGAACAGATAACGCAATTCTTCATCGGCCTCCTCCGGAGTGGTGACCGTCTGCGCGATCTCGGCGCGAACCAGTTCGCCGTAACGCCGCCGCAGCCGATGTACCGCCACCTTGATCGCTCCTTCGCTCGTTCCCAGCGCCGCGGCAATGTTGGCATAAGAGTCGTCGCCCATCTCGCCAGACAACAGGCTTTCTACCTTGCCAAAGAGTTCTGCCTTTCGATTGGCTGCGCATTCCTTTCGCAATTGGTTCATGGCCTGATTAAGCAGTGTCGTGGCCCAGCGACGATCGAAGATCCGATCCGCTGTCAGCTCATCGGCTGGCTCGATGCGATAGCGATCCTCGGCTTCCATCGCATCGAGAAACAACACATTTCCGCCGTCGCGCTTTTGGGCATGAGCCTTGGTCCATTCGCGAGCCATGAAATGCTCCAGTGACCCGAGCAAAAAAGACCGGAATCGTCCACGGTTGCGGTCCGCCGCGCTGAGATAATCCCTCGCCAGCAGCCGGGCAAAGAACTCCTGCGTCAAATCACGAGCATCGTCTGGCGAATGGCCCTTTCGCCGAACGTAGGCGTAGAGCGGATACCAATAAGCCCGGCACAACCTTTCCAGCGCCTCCGTGACTTGTGGCGAGTTCGCATCGCGAGCCGTCATCACCACGCTCCAATGCGTGCTCTTGAACGCGGCCGGGTCGCCCCAAAATGGATGGTTCTCTGACGGGTTGTTTTCCATGTCAGCGTAGAGAGGAAAGCGGTTTTTACCCGAAAAGCAATGCCGAGGCGATAAAGGTTTGGCGCAATTTACCCCTGCGATCCGCTAAGGCCGCCGCCATCACGCAGGCCAGCGTGCCGCCGAGCAGGCCCATCAGACCGAGGAAGTCATCCCAGAGACTCTTGGACTCATGCGTGGCCAGCAGGGCAGCGGTCAGGGTGCCGAACAATCCGGCGGTAAGCGTGACGTGACGGGCGATCCTCAACCAGTCGGCCTCGCTGCGTGCTGCGCCATTCGGTTTCAGCCAGTCGGTGACCACGCTGGTGGCGATCGAATGCTCGAGTCGAGACTCGACATGGCGGCGGCAAATACGCCGGCAATCACAAGGCCCGCCAGACCGACCGGCATCTGCGTGGCGACGAACCACGGCAGGATCTGGTCGTTCGTGCCGAGTTCGGTGAGCACCTCCGAGCAGCACGACCGTTTGCAGGACATCGGTCCAGATCACCGCTTCGATGCCGCCGAGCACGGTGTAGAGCGTTGCCAGCAATCCCATCATCGCGATGACGGCAACGGCGGCGGGTGACCGAGGCTGTTTGGTTTCACTTCGAACTTTTCCGGAGCCCAACTTCGTCCGTCGTCGCGGCTGCGGAAAATGGTGATCGGCGCGGGCGGATGCTTCTCCTCGACGAAAACCAGGGTGTCGCCCGCGGTTTCATCGACCGTCGTGCCGCCGCCGTGAAAACCCGGTTTCACGATCGACCTTGCTCACCGGCTGAAGCCCTTCGACCTGATGTTGATCGAAGAGCCCTTGATGCCGGATGATTACGCGGGTCATGCGACGCTGGGACGGAGGTTAGAAAGCATAAGCGGCTGCGCGACCTTTGCCACGGGCGAACACGAGTACACCCAGTTCGGCTACCAGCAGTTGATCGACCCTGGCGTCCAGTTGCTGCAGCCGGACGTCATGTGGATGGGGGGGCCCACCGAGTTTTCAAAAATCGTCGCCCTCGCCGCTGCCCAATCGGTGCCGTGGATCCCGCACGGCTGCGGGGTTTACGGTTACTACATGGCGATGGCCTTCGATGATATCCGCCTGGCCGAATTCATGATGATGAGCGACCAAGCGGATCAGATTGAAGCGAACTTTGGCAAGATGTTCAAAAGCGAACCACTGCCCGAGCGCGGATACATCGAGATTACCACGACCCCCGGCTTTGTCCTCGAACTCAACCGCGATGAGGTTAACTTGATCCGTCCCTACGACAGGAAGAGAGTTCGATGAAGACCGAATCCGATGCGAAACAGAGCAACCCGGCAGCAGAGTCTGGTCGTCGCGTGCCTGGCCCTGGCGTGGTTGGCCCTGGGACTTGTCGAGGGGCCGATGTGGACGATGGCCATCGACACCATCTTAAATTATCCATAAATTTGTCTAGACAATGGGAAGCACCTCAGGACAGACACAACAGAAGCCATTAATCTAAACCGGTCGCGCCTCCGCTCTACTCGACCAGATCGTTGTCAGAACCTGAGGATTCGACTGCAACCAACAAATGATTCTTATGCATCTAGATCATGAAGACCCCGACTAACTCTACAACCTTCCGGCCGGGTTGTTCGGCGGCGGTGGCATTTACACTGATTGAACTTCTGGTGGTGATCGCGATCATTGCCATTCTTGCCAGCATGCTGTTGCCCGCCCTGTCCAACGCAAAAAAGAAGGCAAGAAATATAATGTGCGCGAGTAACATGCGCCAGTGGGGCATCGCGATCCGGCTGTATTCCTTGGATCATGACGGGAGTTTCCCCAACATGGGAGTTGACCACATCAGAAACAGTCAAGATTTCGAATGGGTCTCCGGATCGATGTTGAAGAATTTTTTCCCAAACTATCTGCTAAAGATGGATACGAATTCTCATAAGAAGATCGAGAATCTGTTATTCTGCCCGACGGATAAGTTTCACCGCTCGGTTCATGGAAGTGACCTGGCGAGTGCGGTGCAGAACGGTTTGATCGGGTACAAGACGCTGTTCAGCAACTCTCGACAGCTTTTGGGAGGGCACAACTACAAGGTCAATACGAATTGTCCGAACGCCGAGAACTGGATATTGCGAGAAAAGATGGATGGTGAATACCGAGATGGCCCGATCTTCATGGATAATCTTCAAAGCCAAGGCACGACTTGGCTTGCGAACGGTCGCATTCCTCTGAGCAGTCATGCGGGCACGGGCGGAATCTTCGAAGGAGGGAACTTCCTTTTTGAAGATGGTCACGTCCGTTGGTATCAGGGGTATAATGATGGTAAAGGCAGAGTCGGTCAAATCGCCATCGCAGGCACCCAGGGGTCATGGAACATCTACTATTCCTTGTCTGATGTTCGATGAAACGGGGCACTGGACCGCCCAGCGTCCAGAAATCAAATTCCTATCAGTTTATGTATGAAATGTCCTGCGGTGAGTATGGCGCCGGTGGGACGAATGGGAGTGTTAAATCGAGCATGTTATTGCCCCAATAGTTAAACCCATTAAACATATGCAAATCACAACGCGCACGATCACGACTCTCGCGGCCACAGTCTACGCCCGAGCTTCAGGCACCCTAGCCACCCAAGGTGCTGCTTCAGTCATTGTTTGGTCAGGTCAAAGCGGGGTCCGCCAAGACTGGGAAACGGATGGCTTTTGGAGCGACGGCAACCCCGCCTCGGTATCGGCCGCGGCAAATCCGAAGAACATCTACATCGTTCCAGCCGGGGGCCGAATGCGTAGCCCGAATAACAGCCCGGCTGAAAGGTTTCCTGGTGCCGAGTTGAGAATCGATGGCAATGGTGGCTACTACCCCAACAATGCCGCGAATGAACCTGTGGCGGAGCTACGCTTCAAGCAAGATGCAAACTTTGGTACGGTCTTTTTTCCGAACTTGGTCATGAACGGCGGCGAACTCGGCACAGGCAACGGTGGGACCGAGGTGATTCAAGGAACGATGACGATTGCCGCCGAATCAACGATCAAGGGGAATTCCAATCATCAAGAGACCGGGCGCAAGCCCGGTCTCTTTTTTGTTTTGCATTTCAGTTGAAATCACGTTTTCAGTGAGTCTGCGCTTCGTGGCCTGCGCGGGGGATCAGCTCCAGGGCCGCCTGTTCTCCGATGTCACCATGAATTTAACCGATCTCAATTGGCCTGCCGTCAAATCGCTCAGCAAAGACACGACGGTGGTCTTCCCGGTCGCTGCCCTCGAACAACACGGCCGCCACATGCCGCTTTTCACCGACAGCATGCTCCTTGGCGAAATCATTCGACGAGTTTCGGAGCGCATGAATGACCGTGTGCTCATTGCTCCATTGATGTGGC
>SXSK01000026.1 GCA_005793375.1 Verrucomicrobiales bacterium
CCGGCGCCGGGAATGGCCACTTCGGCGATCGATTCCACTTCTTCTGCGGAACATTGTCCGGCGGCGTTTTTGCCTACGGCTTCAAAGATATTCACGAGGTCGACGTCTCGACCTTCATAGACGCCGGGCATGATGGTGCCGCCATAGACGAACAGGCTCGGCCGGTTCAGTCGGCCAATGGCCATGATACATCCGGGCATATTTTTATCACAGCCGCCGACTGCGACGAAGCCGTCGAAACCCTGGCAGCCGACGACTGTTTCGATGGAGTCGGCGATGACTTCGCGGGACACCAAGGAATACTTCATGCCTTCGGTGCCCATGGAGATGCCATCCGAAATGGTGATGGTATTAAATACGACGGCCTTGCCGCCGGCTTCATTGATGCCTTGGGCGACGCTGACGGCGAGTTGGTCGATGTGCATGTTGCACGGTGTGACCATGCTCCAGGTGGAGGCGACGCCGACTTGCGGCTTGGAGAAGTCTTCTTTTTTGAATCCTGTGGCGTAGAGCATGCCCCGGCTGGGAGCGCGCTCGATTCCGTCCACCACCGTTGAGGAAAAGCCTCGGATGGACGATGTTTTGGCCGCAGATTTAGCGGAACGAGATGCGGATTTACGTGTCATGTGCGGGTGGAGTTTGCCAAGGGTTCTCGCCAGGGTAAATGGCGGAGGTGACAAAAGCGGTGGTTGTGTTGGGAGGTTCGGTCGGGGGGGGCAGGATTCCGGAAGGTGTTTCCATCCTATTTGCTGGGCATTTTGAATGGTTGTTGTCAGCGTTGCCCGTATTGAGCCAGACTCCATCGGATCGTGAACGTTTCCAGGGGGCGTTGTCTAACCCGTGATCTTTTAACGTCTGAGAAGACGAAACCTCTTGGCAACGACTCGTTTCGCCGTTGCCTGGACTTGTGAACAGACGTTAGATGGATCTCACCCGTACTCATTTCAATGTCGAATCGTTATTCTACGCTGCTGGTCCGTTGGGTGTCTGCCATGGCGGCGTGTTTTTTGGTGCTCTGCCGGAGCCTCGGTGACATCCAATTCGATGCGTTTGTCGGTTACGACACCACGGTGCGTGCGGGTGGTTGGTACCCGGTGGCGTTCGAAGTTTTTAATGATGGCCCCAGTTTTGATGGAGTGGTGGAGGTGACCTCTGCTCAGGTGGGTGGCCAGTTGCAGCGGTATGCCCTTTCACTCCCCAATGGGACGCGCAAACGATGGAGCATTCCCATGTTTTCATCGTCCTCCACGCTGGTTTCAGTGGACGTCAAGCTTCTGGATGCCGACGGCAAACTGCGAGCGGAGCGGGGCGGGTTGCGTCCGAGCGTGGTGGGTTGGGAAAACGTTCTTGTGGGTGGGTTGGCTGCGTCTTCCCAAGGTGGGCCGGTTTTTCCCATCACCGAGAGCGCGAGAACTGAATTGCAGCCGCGAGTTGCCCGGATGCTGGTGGAATTGTTTCCCGACAACCCCATAGCCTTGGAAGGTCTGAATGCGCTTTATCTCAATTCCGCCAAGGCATTGGACCTAAAAGAGCCCCAAGTGGAAGCCCTGCAATCCTGGTTGCATGGAGGTGGGCATCTGATTGTTGGCATTGATCAACCGGGTGATTTGAATACGGCCACCTGGCTCCGAGGAATCCTCCCGGCGAGCGTGGGTGGCCTCACGAGTCGACGGTTTGATGGCGAGCTACATCGATGGTTGACCGATGATGCCACGTGGCACCCCACCCAGTCCGGATCCGTTCTTCGACATGCTTACGAGCCGCCCAAGTATCGCCTCCAGTCGGAACTCAGGGTGGAACGTCCTGAGAGCGCCTATGCCGGGTTGAAGGCGGATAGAGATTTTGATTCGAGTGAATTGCCGGTGAGCCTGCTGAAACCGCTAGCGTCGGCCTTGGTTTCTGGACCGCGCGACGCTCCATGGATGGTGAGTGCTGCCCAAGGTCGTGGCTTAGTGACCCTTCTCGCGTTCAATCCGGAACGGGACCCGTTTAAGGGGTGGAAGCTGCGCCCTTTTTTCTGGGCGCGTCTGACTGGAGTGCCGGACGAGGTGTTTCGGAAAGAGTCCCAGAACGTGTGGGGAGGCAAAAGTGTGGATTCCATTTATGGGGCGATGATCGAGACTCGCCAGGTGCGCAAATTGCCGGTGGGACTGCTCCTGTTGCTGTTATTGGTTTACCTGGTGGTGATTGGTCCCCTGGATCAATGGTGGCTGAAGAAGATCAACCGGCCGATGCTCACTTGGATCACGTTTCCAGCCTACGTGGCCTTGTTTTCCCTGTTGATCTATTTCATTGGGTTCAGACTGCGCGCTGGACAGACCGAATGGAACGAGTTGCACGTCGTGGATGTGCTGCCGCGGAGTGGGGATGCTGTGCTGCGAGGCCGGACTTTTGCAGGCATTTATTCTCCAGCCAACGAGACCTATCGAGTCGCCAATGAAGTGCAACATGCCACGCTTCGTGGCGAGTTTTCCGGGCTTTGGGGCGGGGCGGCTGCGGAGGGACGCGCGACGCTGAATCTATCGCAGAAACCTGGCATTTCGGCGGATATTTATGTACCCGTCTGGAGCAGCCAGTTGAATGTCATCGACTGGCAACAGGTGGCTGCGGCGCCCATCGCGGGGGCTTTTAGTGGGGGGCGCAACGGAGGGACACTCCGTCTGACCAATCCGGGGAGCCGGCCATTTTCCAAAGTGTGGGTGGTGGCAAATCGCGAACTTTTCGAGTTGGGAGAATTGGCGGCGGGCGCGACGCAGGAGTTTAGCCTGGCCACCGGCAAGAATTCCAAACCGCTTCGGCAATGGGTCCAACGGTTCGGAGAAACCTTCCGGAATGCTTCGATGGCGCGCGACCGCGTCTTGGGTGGCAATGAGGGAACGCATATTGATGCCTGGGATGAATCCAGTGTTGCCGTGGCATTCGTGTCCATGCTCACCGCTTCCGAGACCCAGAATCGGGACTTTGTTTATCCGGCGGGTCTGGACCTCACCCCGCTGGCGGAGCGAGGTGATACCATCGTGATGGCTTGGATGAGTGACGAGACGTTGGTGCCGGCCATGAATCGGTTTACGGCGTTTCGCAGCACGAAGGGGACCCTGCTTCGGTTGGTCCTCCCTGGTTCCGGCGACGCCAAATGATTTATCGTATCTCATTGATTAAGGAACTGCATGTCTGAATCCCTGCGAATCTCCCCGCGTGAAGAACCCTCATCGCCACCCCCTATTCCCGCTGTTCAGACATTTGAGCTGACGCGCGCTTACGGGAACATGACGGCCTTGGATCATCTCAACCTCACCGTGAATCGGGCGGACCTCTTTGGGTTCATTGGTTCCAATGGGGCTGGAAAAACTACGACACTCCGCATTTTGGCGACGTTCCTGACGCCTTCGAGTGGGCATGCCGAGGTTTTTGGGCGGCATGTGGTCCGTGAAGCCGACACGGTCCGCCATTTGATTGGTTATATGCCGGATTTTTTCGGTGTTTACAAGGACATGGAAGTGACGGAATACCTGGATTTCTTTGGAGCTTGTTACAAGATTCCTTCCGTCCAGCGTGAAAAGACCGTGGCGGATGTTTTGGAATTGGTGGGGTTGAGTGAGAAAAAGGGTGCGTTGATCGGTGCCTTGAGCCGGGGAATGCAGCAGCGCCTCGGCTTGGCGCGGGTCTTGATCCATGATCCCCAGTTGCTACTACTGGATGAACCCGCCTCGGGACTTGACCCACGGGCGCGCATTGAAATGATGGCTATCCTTCAGGAACTCCAACGGCTCGGGAAGACCATTATCATTTCATCCCATATTCTCAGTGAACTTCAATCCTTGTGCAATCGGGTAGCCATCATTGAAAAGGGCCGGCTGATTTATAGCGGACCGGTTCAAGGGGTTCGTGAGCAGATGTCCGAAGCGCGCGTGATGTGGGTGCGGGCAACTCCGGAACCGCGGGCGGTCGAACTGTTGCGACAAGTGCCTGTCATCCAATCCGCCGAGAGTGTTGAAGGCCGGATCAAGGTCACGATGGCGGATCACGACACCGATCCAGGTGTGATTGCGGAGACGTTGGTACGCGGGGGAATTCGGTTGGTGGAATTGCGGGACGACGAGATCGGGTTGGAGGAAGTCTTCCTTCGCGTGACCAAAGGGGAGACCCAATAGTGTGATGTGCGATTCAAACGGGGTAGTGTCCCCAGTTGCGGAGCCTTCGAATCGAACCAACGGATATTTCTTCGGATGACTTTGCTTCCAGTAGTCGAACGGGAATTGAGGACGGCGTCACGTCGTTCGGGTACCTATTTGAGCCGAAGTCTGCTGGCATTGGCGGCGTTTTTGATCGTCGCGGGTCTATTGTTGGGGCTGAGTGATATGGTTCACCCGACGCGGCTGTCGATGCACATCTTTCAGACGCTGACCTATGTCGAGTTGGCGTTCGCGGCGATGTCCGGGATGTTTCTGACGGCTGATTGCCTCAGCGAAGAAAAGCGTGCCGGGACGCTCGGCCTGCTGTTTTTGACGGATCTCAAAGGTTGGGATGTGGTGTTTGGCAAGTTGGCAGGAACGTCGCTGCTGGGGATTTTTGGGTTTTTAGCGGTGCTGCCGATGCTGGCATTGCCGGTGATGTTTGGCGGTGTCTCCTGGCGGCAATTCTGCCAGGTAAGCGTCGCCTTGGGAGTCATTATGGCGTTGTCTCTCGCGACAGGGTTGTTGTTTTCGGCAGCATGGAAGCAGTCGCGCCATGTTGTCGGTGCCACGTTTTTCATGGCGTTGTTGACCGCGGTCGGACTTGAATTGCCGAGCCAGATTCTGAAGTTCTTGCTCCCGATGAACCCGGTCCATTGGATCGTACGCTTGCCATCGAGTCTTTCACTTTTGGAGCAGGCCATGAGCCCATTTCCGGCGTCATGGGCTGTGTTGTTTCCCTGGTATTTTTGGTCCCTGAGTGCGCATGTCGCCTTGGCAGCGACTGCCTTTGCGGGCGCGTGTTGGTTGCTGCCGCGCCGTTGGCAGGAAGTGGGATCGATGGACAAGCTCTCGTCGGATCCTCGAAATGGAATGAGTCCAATGGGCTTGGTTCAGGGGTTCATGGCGGTGCCGGCCAGGTTGAAAAATGGTTTGAATCCCTTTTGCTGGTTGACGCTCCGAACTACGGGCCCGGATCCCTGGTCGTGGTTGCTCCTGATTTTCGGGGGAACGTCGTTTCTGATCCTCTATGCCTACGGGATCCAGACGCGTGGACATGGGTATTTTGCGGCGGCCATGTTCGTGGCCTTTGGTCTGCACTTCGTTTTCAAAGTTCTGCTGGCTTTGTCGATGGTTCGTCGGTTGACCGAAGATCGCAACAACGGGTCGCTCGAGTTGATACTCAGCACACCGTTGGACCCTAAAACGCTGTTGCTGGGCCACCGAGCGGCACTCCGCGTTCAGTGGAAATGGGCCGTCCTTGGCCTGTTGTTGGTGAACTTGCTCCTGATTGCTGCCGCACTGGGAAGTTCGTTATTTTGGGGCGAGGATTCAGTAATCTTTTTCCAGTTTTTTGTGGGTGGCGCGATCCTGTTATTCCTTGATGTGGCGGTGATGGAAGTAGTGGGTCCCTGGATGGCACTAATCCACGCCAAACCCGCGCGAGCCGCCTGGGCCACGTTGGCCCGGGTGATGGGGCCGGGGTTTGCCGGGATATTTGCGGTAGTACTTTGTTCCTTCGACGGGGGCAGTTCTCGCATTAGAATACTGCACCTGATTTGGTTGGGCCTCAGCGTCGCCTCAGGAATGTGGATGTGGAATGCCGCTCAGCGCCGATTGACCCGGTCGTTTAGAGACTACGCGGCAGGATTGATATCGGAGAAATTCTGGTTCCAATTGGAGGGCTGTTCCGCTCCAGAATCCTCAAATACGCGAGCCGTACCGGTTCGATCTCTCTCTGTAAACTCGTGACACTCCTTCCGATCGTTTATCGAGAGTTGATTTCGGCGAGCCGACGTCCATTGACTCATTGGATGCGGTTTTTCGCGGCGGGCGGGATGGTCTTGGTCGCCTGGATCATTCTGGCCTCCAACAGCACGACGTTGCGTCCGGACAAATTGGCGGAAGCCTTGTTCGTCATCATATCCGGGACGTGCTTTATTTATGCCTTGATGGCAGGGATGCTCCACACCTCGGATGCACTGGGACATGAACGTCGGGAGGGAACTCTGGGGTTGTTGTTTTTGACCGATCTCAGAGGATACGACGTCGTGTTGGGAAAGTTTGTGGCGTCTTCGGTACACTCAGTGTTTGCCCTGGTTGCCACGCTGCCGGTGATGGCGGTTCCGATTCTCCTTGGGGGTGTGTCCGTAGGCCAGTTCTGGCGTATGGCACTGGTGTTGATCGTCACCGTCGTGCTGTCGCTATCGGTTGGAATGTTGTGGTCGATCTGTTCGCGCGACACACGTCAAGCGGCTCTAGGCACGATAGCGACGATACTGGCGCTGGCGGGCGCGACTTACTTCACCGAATGGCTCGTGCGCAAAGGGACGCGCCAATCGCAGCCCTGGTTGCTGTCGCCAAGCCCTGTGCACGCCTACCTGCGAGCCTATGATCAATACCGGACTACGGCACAAGCTCCCATGGAATTTCGATCGGCTGTCAAAGCCCAGGGTTGGATGGCACTGGGCAGTTTGGTGGTGGCCAGCGTCCTGCTCGGCAGAACCTGGAGAAAGCAGTTGGAGACAAGCGCGGACCCAAGTGTCCAGACCGTCGTCAGTTGGACTGCAGATGATCCGCGGTTGTTCATCGGCTGGCGCCACATCCGGTGGCAACGATGGTTGGATGCCAATCCCTACTACTGGTTGGCGCGAGTGACGCGGCCTCCGGACATTTTGTTGCGATGGGTGATGGTGAGTGGTTCGACCTTTTGTGCGTCGCTATTGTTACTGTCGATGGCGGGTCCACAGGCCTCCAAGAATCAGTTTGGGTATGCTGCGCTCACGATTGGGTTACTGCTGCATGTGGGTATCAAGATCGTGGCTGCACTGGCGGCGACACGTTCCATGAACGAAGACCGCACGAGCGGTGCCTTGGAACTGATGATGGTGGCTGGGCTTAAGTCCGAGGAAATCATTCGTGGCCAGCGGATGGCGCTGCATCAACAGTTTCTACCGAGTACGGTGATACTCAGTGTCCTGACGATGCTGCTGATCACACGAGTCAACCTTCCTCTAAACCCTATAGGCGGAACGTTTCAGGGAGTGATCAACTATTCGCTTTGGGTGGGTCTTTTGATGCTTTGGCTGGATCTTCGAACCATTTACACGGTTGGAATTCAAAAGACCCTGCGAGCTCCGACCCCGCTGATTGCCATGCGCCTCGCGGTTGTGCGGGTCCTGTTTCCACCCTGGGTGGGTGCGGGATTGATTTTGGCGTCAGCTCTCTCGACGGGATCGACAGGTTTGGCTACGTCGTTGGGTCTTATCTGGTTCCTGGGTTGTTTAGTGAGCAACGGGTTGGCGCTGGCTCGAGCGGACCTGGATCTCAAAGAGGGGTTTAACCTACTGGCTGCCGGGTTGCATTTTGATCACGGAGAAGCCGAAGTCCGGCGCGATTTTCGACGATCCGCCGAGTGGTCGCCTTATGGTCACTGAGCAAACTGATTGGGCAATGGGTCGGAAGCGATTCTCTACCTCATGATTCACGCGCTGATTCTGAGGGAACTGCGGGTCGCCAGCCGACAGCGGATCCAATACTGGATCCGTGTTGCCGGTGCGGCAGCGGCACTTTATGCCCTGTTTGCAGTTTGGAATCAGGGGATTTTGGGGCCACTCTCGTCGGGTCGAGGGGTTTTTCGCGGATTAAACTGGTTGTTGGCTGGGGTGATTTGGATTGTCGCGCCAGTAATGACGGCTGATTGCCTGAGCCGAGAGCAGCGCGAAGGCACATTGCCATTGCTGCGATCTGCACTTGGATTTGGAGATCTCGCGGGTTATTGGAGCGCAGTGGCGGGCGGGCTTTTTTTGGTTTGTCAATTCATCAATGTCTGGGGTTCCTGGATCTATGCCGAACGGCAGCTCATCACGCGTCGATTTGCCATTCCATGACCTTGCTCCCAGTTGTTCGACGTGAACTCAGTGTGGCTGCCCGGCAACACCATACCTTTTGGGGGCGCTCGGGCGCGGCGTTGGTGGCAATGGTCATTGGTGGGTGGATTTTCCTCCTCGAACGAGCCAGCGCCTTTGCGGGGTTGGGTATGGTGATCTTTAGTGCGCTTTCCGGATTGTGCTTCTTTTATTGCATCGTTGCCGGCTTGACCCACAGCTCGGATTGCATCAGTGCCGAGAAGCGGGATGGCACTTTGGGATTGCTCTTCCTCACCGACTTGAGGAGTTACGACATTGTATTGGGAAAACTCGCGGCGAGCTCGATCTCAGCACTCTATCGAGTGATGGCTGTGTTGCCAGTGATTGCCATCGGGTTGCTGATGGGTGGGGTGACCCCTTGGGAATACGGGCGGATGGTTTGCGTCCTGCTGGTCACGCTGGGGTTTTCCTTGGGCGCTGGTTTGCTCGCGTCAGTATTCTCCGTCGAATCGAAACGAGCGGCGGGGCTGGCATTTCTCTTGGTTCTTTGCGGTTCGGGACTGGTTCCATTGATCTACCTTATCAGTTCTTGGCGGCTCAAGTCGCGGAGTCTCCTGGATGGCGAAATGGCTCAAATCCTGGAACGGTTGTTCATGTGGGAATCTCCTGTGGTCGCCTTTTTCTCCAGCTTTTCGGCATTTTCTCCTGCGAATCGTTGGATGTTTTTTCCGTCACTACTCTGGACGTTTGGACTCGGCCTGTTGTTTCTTGGCGTTGCCTGCATTCGACTGCCGACGTGTTGGCAGGAAAACGGGGTCGAAACTTGGCGGGGCCGCTGGTTTGGACGGTTAACTCGCTGGTGGCATGGGGGAGATGCCGGACTTCAAACTCGGCGAACAGTGTTGCTGGAATTGAGTCCCATCTGTTGGCTCAACGAACGACGGTTCTCCCGTTCGACAGCGGTCTGGTGGATGATTGGCTTGGCCTGTCTGGCCTTCCTGGGACTAGGCAGACAAGTTGGATTTCGAGATGTCACGTTGTCGATGCTGGGTTCCATGGTGGTGCATGCGATCCTCAAGTTCTGGATAGCCAGCGAGGCACCGCGACGGTTTGCCGACGACCGGCGAAGTGGCGCCCTGGAGCTGTATCTCTGCACAACGATGTCCACGGGTCAGCTGATAGCGGGGCAACTGCGGAGTCTACTGCGGCAATTTTTAGGACCGATACTTTTTGTTTTGATGGTTGATTTCTGGTTTGCCATGACGCATTCGGAGTCAACGAATGCCGATCAAGGCGCGTTGGGTTTTTGGCTGCTTCGGATGCTCTATCTTCCGGTGGATGCGATTGCTTTGGGTCATGTGGGGATATGGTTGTGCATGGCAAAGAGCTCGCGGCAGCTCACCGGCGGTGTCCTGGGGAGGGTGCTGGTAATTCCCTGGCTGGTTATGGGGGCAGGAGGCACTGCAGTGGCAGTGTTCGACTGGTTTGATGGTGTCAACAATAGTGCGTGGCTGTTGATGGGCTCTTGGTTTGTGGTGTCCATGGCGAACAACAGTTACTGGATCTGGAGGGCTCGGTTGGAACTAAACACACGATTCCGAGAGATGGCGACAGTGCCAATCGGAAGCAAGTCGTCGAACCACTGGTGGCCGTGGCGTTCTCGGGAGATCAATGGGCGCGATTCCAATTGAGGCCAAGGTTTTCCTTTTCAAATGATCCCTTTAGCGTCTTTGGGCTTGGAACCGGCGCGAGCCTGGGTTTTTGTTCCTCGTATGCACCACTGGGTTTGGATGTGTCTCTGGATTGCCGCTGGGGTAATTGTCCGAAGCGCCGAGACGAATTTTGCCGATGTCGCGGTCCAAGCATGGAAGAAGGGTGAGCACACCAACGCCTTGGCGTTGGTGACGAAAGGTCTCGCCGCCAATCCAAAAGATGCACGGCTTTGGAATATGCGGGCGCACATGAAATCGCTGCGCGGGATGCGCGACGAGGCAATTCAAGATCTGACTGAAGCCATCAAACTCGAACCCGACTCGGCGCCTCTCTGGCAGGAACGTGCCAAACTTCGATTCCGGTTGAACCGCATGGAGGATGCGGTGGTGGATTTTGACCGGGCGGTGAGTTTGCGCCCCGAGGCCGAGCCGTACAATTGGGAACGTGGTATCGCCCAGTACTACGCCGGGAAATTTGCCGAGGGCCGTCGGCAATTTGAAACACACCAAACGGTGAACAGCAATGATGTGGAGAACGCCGTCTGGCACTTTCTGTGTGTCGCCCGCGCCAAGGGATTGGACGAAGCACGCAAGAATCTTATTCCAATACAAGGGGATACGAGAGTTCCGATGAAAGAAGTTCACCAGTTGTTCGCCGGCAAGTTGACGGTGAAGGAAGTGTTGGCGGCCGCCGAAAAAGGTTCAGCCAATGCTGGGGATTTGTCGAGGCAACGGTTTTATGCCCATCTGTATTTGGGGTTGTATTATGAAGCCCTCGGGGAGGCTCCCAAGGTGAGAGAGCATATCCTGGCGGCGGTACAATTGGCGGAAACAGCCGACTACATGGGAGATGTCGCTCGGGTGCATGCTCAGAGATTGGACGCTCCGAAGCCCGGAAAATGATTTGTACGCGGGGCGGCCTTGTCTGGCAGGGTAGGTCCTCACGTGAATAAGCGCGTTCCATCTTCTCGAGGTTCCGGCGGTAAACGTCCCCCAAGGCCGTCGTCTGCCAATCCCTCCTCACCCTTTCGCAGTCAACGCCCCGACGGACCCCGTGCCGGAGCGGGCCCTGGGCGACCAGGACGACCACCGCGAGGCTCAGCTGGCGCTGGCGCTTCCGAGACCAGCAACCAGCGTCCGGAACGATCCCAGGGGTTTCGGGGGCGTCCTGCGGGATCAGAACGTCCGGGTCGACCGGCTCGTTTTTCCGTGCGACCCAATCGGACGGCAGCCATAGAACGCGAAGGCCGCGTGGCTGAAACGCCAACACCGCCCGCTCAATTGGCCGCACGGATCATCGCACGTTGCAATGCGCGTCAGCCTGCGGATCTGCTGTTGCGGCAGACATTGGCTCGTCGACGTGCTTTAACTCCAGACCAAGCCGCCTGGATCAGTCGTGCCGTGTTTGCCTATTTTAGGTGGCAGCATTGGCTCGACTCCAACCAGACATTGGAGGAGCGGGTTGAGTCGGCTTTGGGACTCGCCCAACGGTTTTCAGCGGGAGAGGGTTGGCCGTCGGATGCCGAGTTGG
The DNA here is from genome assembly GCA_005793375.1 of Verrucomicrobiales bacterium. GTDB lineage: Bacteria > Verrucomicrobiota > Verrucomicrobiia > Limisphaerales > UBA9464 > SXSK01. Next base: position 11,285 of record SXSK01000026.1, read on the forward strand.
TGGAGAAAGCCATTCCGTCCTGGGTCGCTGAAGAGAGAATTGCGAACGCGGCATGGGTACGGAGTTTACAGAAGGATCCTGTCTTGTGGTTGCGGGCTCGTCCCAGTTCTGCCGCAGTGTTGATGCAGGCCTTCGGACCCGAGGCCTTGGTACCAGGTCCACTTCCTGATTCCTTTAGGTACTCGGGGAGCAGCGACTTATTTGTGACGTCTGAGTTTCAAGAAGGATTGTTTGAGATCCAAGATATTGCGTCACAAGCAGTGGGCCACGTGTGTTCGCCCCGACCCGGTGAGGTTTGGTGGGATGCCTGCGCTGGTGAAGGCGGTAAGACGTTGCATCTGGCGGCCATGATGGAAGGCAAGGGATTGGTCTGGGCCAGTGATCGCGCGGCTTGGCGTTTGGATCGGCTCAAGCAGCGAGCCGCTCGGGCGCATTGTTTTAATCATCGCCGAGTGGAGTGGGATGGTGGGGTGGAACCGCCCACTCAAACCGAATTTGACGGCGTCCTGGTGGATGCCCCCTGTTCCGGAATGGGTACCTGGGGACGGAACCCGCACGCGCGATGGACGACGACTCCCACCGACGTTCATGAGTTGGCGGCGATTCAACGGAATCTTTTGCGTCATGCGGCGCCGACCTTGAAGTCGGGCGGCCGGTTGGTTTATTCGGTGTGCACTCTTTCACCTGCGGAAACGACCGCCATCGCGGAGGAATTCACGGCACTACATCCCGAGTTTGAGCCGCATCCCTTTGCCAATCCGTTCGACTTGAAGGCAGACCCTGCGGCGGCGTTGACATTCTGGCCACAGGACACCGGCGGCAATGGCATGTTCGTGGCTGTTTGGGAACGTCGGCTCAAAGCCGCCCCAGTGACGCCAACGGCGAGCGCCTAGTCCGATTTGGATCTCTCGCATGTCTCCCGACTCATTCAAGGTTTTGGCCTCGTCCGACGTGACCGTCGCGTCGGGGTCACTATCGCTGGCGGAAGGAAAGTTGCCAACGGCCGGTGAGATGGAGCGGGGAGGGATTCGATTCGGATCCTTGGTGCTGCGATCGAATTTGTTTCTGTCACCGTTGGCTGGCTATACCAATTTACCCTTCCGATTGGTGGTTCGCGAAATTGGGGGTGTTGACCTCGCGACCACCGACCTCGTAAATGCCAGGTCCTTGTTAGAAAAGAACCACAAGGCCTTGAAGCTCATTGAAAGCCATGAGCGGGATCGCCCCCTCGCAGTCCAACTTTTCGGGTCTGTTCCTGAAGAAATGCGGGACGCAGCCCAGGTTCTCGAGGGGTTAGGGGTCAGTTCGGTCGACATCAATATGGGTTGTCCGGTGCGCAAGGTCTGCCGGACTGGAGGCGGGTCGGCGATGATGACGGAATTGAATAAGACGTCGCAATTGGTCCGTGGGATGGTCAACGCCGTTAAGATTCCGATCACGGCGAAGATGCGCCTCGGCTGGGACGACGAAAATATTACCGCCCCGGAGCTTGCCCGAGCCTTGGAGGATGCAGGGATTGCCGCCGTATTTGTCCACGGTCGCACCCGGGAACAGGGGTTTGATGGAACGGTTAAGTTGGCTGGTATTGCTCATGTCGTGGAATCGGTTCGAGGCATTCCGGTGATTGGCAATGGGGATGTGACGACCCCCGAAGCCGCCAAGCACATGTTAGTCGAGACCGGGTGCGCGGGCGTGAGCGTCGGTCGCGGCGCGTTTTATGACCCCTGGATTTTTGTCCGCACACGACATTTCTTGAATACTGGGAATCTGCTCAGAGAACCCTCGTTTGAGGAGCGCATTCGCGTAATGACACGGCATCTGGATTGGATGGTGGAAGTTTTTGGGGAAAAACTGGGCTGCACCATGTTTCGGAAGGTGGCCCCGTGGTATGCTCGACGATTCGGTCCATCGAGTGAGTTCTCCAAGCGGGTCGTACTCTTGGCTACACGAGCCGAATTTGATTCACTGCTGGAGCATTACTTCAAATGGCGGGCTCAGTTTTGTGATGAAAGCGGCGACTTGCTGCCGCGATATCGACAACCGCCCATGGTGGCGAGTTTTATGCGGGATGCTCCTCTCAGCGCTCAGCGAAGCTCAATTCCGGTGCCAAAAGGCCCAGTCGAAGTGTGGTGAACCCATGTGGAGTCAGACGATGGCGCCGAAGACACAGGCTTCATTCTTGTTGGCGCACAACCGTTGCAGGAAGAACTCAGGACAAACCTCGGCGAGTTCGCGTTTCAAGTTCTGGATGGCATTGAGATCAGCGGCGCCTGAAAATTTGATCGTCACCACGAAACGCCGACAGCGTTTCTGTCGTGTCCAGTCAATGACCAACTGAGCGCAGCGTTCGGGAGCGGCGATCACGTCGCACAACAGCCAATCCACCATGCGACTAGGCACGTAATTGAACGCGTCTCCTTGAACAAATTCGAGTTTCGAATGGTCCATGAGATCGTCACGAAGGTGCGCACGATCCACGGCGGTCACGTGAGCGCCCCGCTGCAATGCCAGATAAGACCAACTGCCGGGTGCCGCACCGAGATCCACACAAAACTCACCCGCCTGGATCTTTCGCCCCATTCGAATCTCCGACTCGACCAATTTCGCGAAAGCCCGGCTCGGCGCTGCCTTATCGACGGCGATCGGAATGTCTCCTTTTTGGAAGGGAACCACCCATCGCGGCTGCCGAGAAGGTCCCGGTGCCAAGTGGATTGAAAGCAATCCTTGCGTTGGCGATGTCAGGAGCAATTGGACGAAGGATTCCGTCGTCGCGAAGGGATCGGTGGAATCGACCCGTTGGCGTCCGAGGTGGCGGCGTTTGCGTTGCAGCAGTTCCACCAAGGCTTCTTCAATTAAATGGCATCGATGTTGGCCGGCATCTGCGGTCTTGTTAGCCTCCGGGGAGGAGGGGTCGGGGGTGCGACGGAAGCGGGCTTGAGTGAATCGCGCACGCGCACCCGGGCTTCCGGGGTCCCGTGCGCCATAGTGGGCGACACAGTGAAACCGCCAGGGCTGGGATTCGGGCAGTACTTGTACGAGTTGGTCGAAGACAATTTCGGCGGCGAGACGGATGGAATCAACCTTCAGAGGAACGGCCTGGAACAAGGCTTGGCGCAGAAACACCAATGGAGGAAGCGATTGATTCCAATCAGCGTCAAACTCGCTCTGAATCAAGCCGGGCGTTTGAGCCTGGTGAAAACCAGGGTGCGTCCGTCGTAACTCCTCTAATAAAGTGGCCTCGCAGCCGTCAGCAGCAAGAAACGCGTGCATGAACTAAAGGGAGCGAGGTGAGTTAGCGTGTGCTCGCCGCGATTGCCAGGAGCTGTGTTCCCGTTGAGACAAAAAGCGTGCCATTGGCGGCCACGGCCGTGGCGCTGATGGGCGCACCGAGTTCCACTCGACTGAGCAATTGCTTCTCTCGGGATTCGGCAAAGACCCAAAAATCACCGCGCCTGGTCCCAATGTAGACCTTGCCATCGGCGATGTAGGCGGAAGCCCAAATCTCGCCGCCGAGTTCATGGGTCCAGATGGACGCGCCGGTTTTGGTGTCGATGCAATGAAGGGAGCGCATTGAATCTGTGGCGAAGACCAGTCCGTTATGGACAGCGGGGGTGCACATTGTGTGGCGACCCAGCGGGGAAGTCCAGCGGGGTGCAGATGCTGAGACGTCCCCGCTGCCTTTCAGATCGAAGGCCTTGAGCCATGCCTCGTTTTTCCCCCAAAACCAGTCGCCGCCGCCGGCGACATAAAGTGTGTCGTTCTGGACCACGATCATTCCGTAGATATTGCTCGGCCCTTTGGCTTTGTTGTTGAGATAGGGATGTGGATCGTCCGTGGGCGCCGTCGGATCAAAGGTGCAGTGCCAGCGCTTCTTGAGTCGCAGCGGTGACGTGCCCGACGGGGTTGCGCCGGGTGCGATGGGATCGAAAGCGTAGAGGACTCCATTGCCGGCGGCGAAGAGAACGACGGGTTGGCCATTCAGAGTGCCCTTGGAGGGCGAGGACCAAGTGCAGTGAAAAATCCGTGGCGCAATCTTCTCATCGTCGATGGCCAGGATCTTTCCGGTGTGTTTGTCCAAGACGACGAGACTCGGGGCGTCTGGAGTTCGAATGACCTTGTGGGTGCTGTCCACGCCGGTACCGCTGTTGACGTAAAGATGGTCGCCAAGGATGAGAATGGAACTGTGCGCCGCATCGTGAGGCCAGATTCCCAAAGCGGTCTTCAGATCGACGGTCCACAGAATATCGGCATCCAAAGAGCCAGGGTTCATGGGTTGAGGCGGGGCGTTGGTGCCACGAGGCGTCATGTGGACGCCCTCCTCCCGAAATGGGCCATCATTGCCATTAGAAAGTCCCTGTGCATCCAGGCACATGACTTCCGCCCGATTGTTCACGAGGTAAACCCGATTGCCTTCCACCGAAGGGGGCGACGCGATACCGGTTTTGGGCCAATCCATATAGATATCCTCCTCCCGTTTGGGCACGACCAATTGCCAGAGGAGTGTTCCGGTGCGTTCATCCAGGCATAACAAGACACCGCGATCGCCCGCGTGGCGTGGATCGCGTGGTTCCCCATTGTTTGTGCCGACGTAAACGCGTCCTCCAGCGATGACCGGCGTGGCGTGGGATTCGGTTCCCAGTTTTGCGGACCATCGGATATTTCGTTTGGACGTGGGATCGAAGGAATCGGGCAATCCACGCTCGTTGGATACCATGTTGCGGCTCCAGGCCTGGCCAAACTGCGCTTGATCGTCGGCACAGACCCAATGCGAGCATGCAATCGCCATGAAGATCGTGAACAGGTAAGGTCGCTGCGTGGCGAGGCAGGCGGAAGCCGGACGGAATATCATGGATTGAAAAATCGGTGTGGGCTGAATTGGAGGTGCGGACTAGGGACGTTGCTGCCACCAAGTCCGAGCCTCTGGTGACGTGGCGTTTTCCCAAAGAAACTCGATGATGGGTGTCGGATCCTCAAGCCCATGGGGGTGATGTTTGACGCCGGGTTTTCGGATCAATGTGATACGACCGCCGAGCTTGCGGTATCGTTCGTCGACGAGGCCAGTATTTTCGTCCCAGGGAACAACCTCATCCGCATCTCCGAACACGTGGAGCAGGGGAACCTTGGCGCGAGCGAGAGGTTCCAAGTTGTCGACTGGGTTGCCAGGGTAAGCCAGAGCTTCGCCGTCGTTTCGGAAGCCGAAGTTTTCCAATACCAGCTTCCAATCGCGCGGACTACCAGGGCCCTTTCCTTTGCCACCGGGCCAGCTCTTGAAGTCACATACCGGTGCGTCGGCGTAGATGCAGGCGACTTTAGTCGGATTGGCAATTGCCCAGTTGTAGCAGTACAAACCGCCACGGCTGAGACCCACAAGGGCCGCGCGGGAGGAAAAGCCGTATCTGGCGATCAGTTCGGAATAGAACTCGTTCCAATATCCAACTGCTTTTGGGGATCCCAACATATCGGGCACGCTGAGGTAAACGACATGAAAGCCACGCTTTAGCAGCGCCAGGTCGGGGGCTGGTTTGTGACCGAAGAATTCCCCATGCCAGACCCAGGGCCGCCCTGGAGCCTCGACGGTCGGTGTAATGACCATCGAGGGCCGACCAGCCACTTCGAAATCAAAGCGCTGAAATCCATTCCACTCGGAAATCTTGCCGGGGAATGTGGGTTTTGAGAGCCCACCGGTGGCGGGTTGCGTTTTTTGCGAGGTGCTGCTTCCGATTGCCGTATGAAGTTTGGCGGTGATTTCGTCGGCTTCGCGTTGGGCATCGACGATTGGTTTTCCTTTGCCCATTCCCGGGCGTACATGGCCGACGTGGGTCAACCAGGAATCCTTCAGCAAACGCTGCCGTTGCTGGACGAGCTTCAGGACAGCTGCAGCTCGCGGATCGGACTGGACCAAGCCTGCTGGGGATTCCGAGTCCAGCACCGCATGTGGCGCACCCCAGAAACGCAACACTTCCCGTGCGATCAGCCAATGCCCCTGTGTGTTGGCGTGGACTCCATCTCCCGCCAGAAGGAAGTTGGAGTCCTTTTGCCGATACTCGACGAGGAATCGATTCATGGGCGAATGGCTGTCGATGACATTCCATCCTTGGGCACGCTGGCTGACGAGCCATTCTGAGAACTTGTCGAGCACTTCATTGTAGCCGACATAAGGCGTTCGATATTCAGAGAGGCCAGCGGGCAGTGTGCGGCCCTTGAGGGGGAGGGGATCAAAGACTGGCGGGGTGACGTGCAAGACTTGAACACCTATTTGCCCGGCGCGTTCCCGAAGTCGGCGGACGCCGCTTTGAAACTTTTGAAGTCGTTCCTCAGAAAGCGGGTGGTAAATCCCGTCATTCATTCCATAACAGGCCACAATCAAATCTGGCTTGGCTTTTTCCAGGACACGGCTGAGTCGTTCGTGGACATCGGGTCGAGGGAAGCTGCCGCCGGCATGTCCGGGCTCGGACAACCCCGACAACGTTTCGCTTGGAAGACCCAGGTTGATGAATTCCACAGCGGTGTCGGGGTACTGAAGCCGCAACCAGGTTTCGACAAATTCCACCCATTCACCGGCGTAGGTGATGCTATCGCCGAGGAACACGACGCGCTTGGCGGACACCACAGGACGAACACCTGCAGAGGGTTCGGCGCTGGTGGCCGGTGGAACCAAGCGAACTTGGCGGACATCCATCACAGCACCACCGGGTTTCCGTTGCGGTTGAATGGCAAGTGTGTATTTCCCGGCGGAGGCAAGTGTGACCCTTCCGATTCGGCGCGGGACGAAATTCTGGAAGTGGCCGGTTTCCTCAACCACGAATGGGATTCGGGTGCCGGCGACATCCACGATGACATCGCTTCCGCCGTGCCCCGTGCCGCAACCCTGGAGGATCTCGATATCGAAGGTTCCGGGACGATGGATTTCGAATTTCCAGTCGACCCAATCCTCAGCGCGGCCCCACCAACCCAGGGTGTTTTTGAAGGGCATGGGCTCGTATCGCAAGGCCGTTCCATGGATCGCTGCCTGACGGGAGTGAAGCAATACGGAGTTGTCGGCTAATTGAGGGACGGATTTGGGTTCGTAGGCTGGATTGTACATGGGCCACTGCGCACCCACAGTTCCCTGCCACTCAAACAGTTTGCGAGCGAGTTCGTTGAGCTTTTCTGGATTGGAATCCGCCAAGTTCTTGGATTCCGACGCATCATTTTTGAGATCGAATAGTTCGTGCCGCCCGTCTTCGTAGTACTGAATCAGCTTCCAGTCGCCCATCCGAATGGCTGCATAAGGAGTCGCGCCACCTGGATGGTAATGTGGATAGTGCCAGCAGAGGAAGTCGCGCGATAGTATCGCTGAGGTGTCGCTTAGCAAACCACGCAGTGTTTTGCCATCCGGCGCTGCATTGGTCGTCCCAACACCCGTCAGATCAAGAATTGTGGCAGGAAGATCCATGGTGATGACAGGTTGCGAGCGGCTGCCACCAGGTTGGGTCACACCGGGGAGTCGGATCAGCAGGGGCACTCGGATTCCACCCTCGTAAGGAGAGCCTTTGCCGGAGCGCAAGGGTAGGTTGGATGTGGGTGGATTCTTCCCCAGGACTAATCCTCCGTTATCGGACGAGAAAATGACCAACGTTCGCTGAGCCACGCCTGCATCGTCCAAGGCCTTCAGGATGCGCCCGACCGCGTCATCGAGGCTCTCCAACATCGCGGCATAGGTGGGGTTTTGTTGTGAGCCCGAGCTTTTGGAAAGTTTGCTCTCATATTTCCTCACCAACTCCGGCTTGGCCTGAAGGGGTGTGTGTACGCTGTGTAAGGCGACATTCAAAAAGAAGGGGGCCTGGTGGCGCTCGCGGATGAACTTGGCAGCTTCGAACCCTTCACGATCGGTCAAGTATTCGCCCTTGGGACCGTCGGTTAGTTTGGGCAACCCGTAGGGAGCGAAATAGCTGGGCGGTTGACCACGATGATCGCCACCCAGGTTGATATCGAAACCTTGGTGAGTGGGTCCAAATCCCTCACCGCCCAGATGCCACTTCCCAATATGTGCGGTGGCGTAACCGGCTCCCTTGAGGTGTTCGGCTAGGGTCAATTCCCCCAAAGGCAATTGTTTTGTCCACTCGGGCGGGCGGAGCTTGGCCTTAGGGGCGTCGTGGCCGGCGATCCAATCAGTGATTTTGAGGCGGGCGGGATGTTTGCCGGTCATCAAGCCGGCCCGTGTCGGTGAGCATACAGTGCACGCGCTATAAGCCTGGGTGAAACGGATGCCATCGCGTGCCAGTCGGTCCAGGTTTGGCGTCTCATGAAAGGTACTTCCCGTGCAGCCGAGATCGTGTGCGCCGAGGTCGTCGGCCAGGATGAGCACGATATTGGGGTTGGCGGCGATCAGGGCAGTCACAGCGATCCATGTACAACTCCATGTCAAGACGGCACGGTAGCAGTAGCTTAAGAGAGGAGGTCGGCGGTTCATTCGACGAATAGAGTCGAGAACTTATCTGGTGTGCCGTCGCGTGGCCAGTCTTGTCCGGCAAAAGAGTCGGATTGCAGTCCACCCCGGCTTCGGTTAGCTGGGAGGCGTGCCGTTGATTGAACAGTCCATGTACCAACCGCCGCGCTTTCTCACCAGCGGCCACGCTCAGACCGTTTTTCCAAGCATGGCCCGCTGCATTCGAGGAGTCTTTTACGAACGCGAGCGCTTGGCACTTCAGGACGACGACTTTCTTGACCTCGATTGGAGCCGAAGTCCTGCGGTGAAGGCCCGGGGCGTGGTGGTGATATCGCACGGGTTGGAAGGCGATTCGAAAAGTACCTACGTGATGGGTATGGCTCGTGCTCTGAATCGGCGCGGTTGGGATGTCGTGGCCTGGAATTTTCGAGGCTGTTCCGGGGAACCCAATCGGGCATTCCGTCTTTATCACAGTGGCGCCACGGAAGACCTGGATGCAGTCACGGCACATTTGAATCGGCGCTATGATCGTGTCGCGCTGGTTGGTTTCAGCCTGGGCGGCAACTTAACCTTGAAGTATTTGGGGGAATTGGGGGCTGAGGCAGGTCGCCGTTGTGTGAGGGTGGGCGCGGTGTTTTCGGTTCCTTGCGACCTGGGGGCCTCGGCCGATCGGATGGCCGATCCCGAGAATCGCTTTTACATGCGTCGGTTCTTGCAAGACCTCCGAGGTAAGGTTCGCATGAAAGCGGGACAATTTCCCGACCGAATCTCGGAAGAAGGCTTTGAGAAGATACGCACCTTTCGACAATTTGATGATCGCTACACGGCGCCCATGCACGGTTTTCTGGATGCCGCAGATTATTATGCGCGTTGCAGCAGCAAGGAGTGGGTGTCACGGATCCGAGTGCCGACCTTGTTGGTGAATTCGTTGGATGACCCATTTCTCACGCCGTCGTGTTCCCCGGTGAGTGCGGCGAGTGAAAGTTCGACCTTTTTTCTGGAGCAAACGGCCGGGGGTGGGCACGTGGGTTTCGTGCGGTTTAGTCGTGAGGGTGAGTATTGGTCCGAAATCCGTGCGAGCGAATTCTTCGAGAACCACTGACATGCTATCGCCGTTTCAAATACGCATTGGCCATTTCCTCGCCCAGCAGCAAGGTTCCTCGGGTGCCGAAATGCACGCGTTGATGAGGTAAATCAGCCGTTTTGATCACGTAAACCTTCTTTTCGGATTGAGCCATCGCCTGGAGGGAGGCATTCATCGTCGCGATGTTTCGCCAGATGGCTGCGGGGTGTTGCTCGGAGATGAACCACTGGAGATCCGGTTGGTTGAGATCCGTGCGCACCTGAGCAATGAGCTCCTTCATCCAGCCCGCATTCTTCTGTCGGTACTCACCGAAGTACGTGTCGTTTTCTCCGGTGTGCCAAAAGATCCCCTCAATACTCGCTTGATATCCCTGCTGGTTCAAATCCTGAAGTGCGGCGCGGATGAACGAGACCAGTTGAGGATATAGGTTGCGATGCGCTTGAGGTGACCCGCGGGGAAACCAGTCTGGGCCTTGGGCACCGCTGTGAGTGAATTTGACAATGGCGAGACCCTCTTTCCCATCGAGCGATTTTCTGAGACGCGCCCCAAAGCTCAGTTCGGGTCCAAAATTTCCAAGGAAATCCACTGGAGCTAATGGTTCCCAAGTCCGAGAGATCTTGACGCCGCCGCCCAAGGAGTAACGGAAGAGGACGTCTTGCTGAGGAGAGGCGAGAGGCTCGAATCCAGCGACCTGCGGGATCTCCCTATGGGACGTGTCTTCTCCTTCCATGTTGCGCTGGCCGGCGAGCACGAAGAGTCGAACCGGCGCCTTTGGGACAAGGGGAAGGCCGTTTCTGAATTCCTGCGATGGCGTTGGTGGCCTCTTCCCGATGCTGTCGAGATAGGCCGTCGCAAAGGCTTCGCCCATCTGTAATTGTCCTTGGGTACCGAAGTGATAATGGGGCTGCCCGCTTTCCATCACCTCAAAAGCGAGATGCGATGTCGGCACCCAGCGGAGCAGGGGATCTGCCTTGAGAACCTGATCTTGCTGCTGCCGGAGGATGGCGAGGTGTGACCGGTGGTCCATACCCCAGATGCCTTTCTCGCTGACCTCGGCGATGAACCATTTTAGCATCGGCAGTTTGAGATCCTTCCGCAGTTGCCCAATCAGCTTGGTAAGTCCCGCCGCGTAATTGGTGTTTAGGCGACGATCCAGCATGTCGTTTTCGCCCTGGTGCCACATAACCGCCTCGACTTGATATCGCACTCCACGTCTGTCGAGATCTTGAAGGGATTCCTGAATCAGCTGGAGAGTTCTGGGATAAAGCTTCTGCCCTTTCTCCGGGGCTTCTGGGTTCCAATCGTATGCGATCGTTGTTCCGCCGACGGCGGACTTAATGACCGCAATGGGGGAATCGTCATGTTTTCTCACCATCCGAGCGAACGTCAGTTCTGGTCCAAAGGATCCGAGTGGTTGCAGCGGTCCCCAGCGTTTTGAGGGATCCCGGCGGTTGTTGGAGAGGTGGGTGTAACGAACATCCGGCTGTGGTGAACCCACTCCCTTGTACGCAGGGAAATCGTCAATCCGCTCAGAGTGCGCATCGGCGCCCTCCATGTTCGATTGCCCGGCAAAGATGTAGACTTTGGTCGGCTGGCTGGTCTCGGCGTCCATTCTATTCACTGCAAATAGGAAGACGCTAGTCAGGACGAGGGATAGGCATAAACGGGTAACTGACATAGAAGGGCTATTCGCTGCGTGATCTGACCGTGAGCTCCGCTTATTGGAGGATGCGGTTGAGGTGTGCCTGCCGATTACGATCGGTGAGAGTCGTACAATTTCCCGGGGCATTTTGAAATGGAGATCAAGCCATGATGCCTTTCGATACTTCGGCGACAGCGGACTCCCCGCACAGGCGTCGCACCAGAGCGAGACCGAATTCCACGGAGGTTGCGGCGCCCCGTGACGTGATGAGATTGCCGTCTTCAACCACTCGTTCCTGCACTTGTGACTCGGGAAGTTCGGAGAGGACGCCAGCGTGCGATGTGAATCGTTTGCCGAAAAGAAGTCCGGCGTCTTTAAGCACCGTTGGTGCCGCGCAGATGGCTGCGACCGGCTTGCCAGCCTGAGAATACGTTTTGGCAAGAGTGGCTGCGCGGCCGTCTTCCCGCACCGCCTTGATGCCGGGTCCACCAGGAATGAGGAGCAGATCGAATTCCTGTTCTGCGACGTCGGCCAACCCGGCATCGGCTTGGACGGTGATACTGCAACGTCCGGTGATGAGTTTTTCCCCGGTCAACGAGGCGACGACCACTTCCACGCCGGCACGCCGCAGCAGATCGACGGGCGCGATCGTTTCAATCTCTTCAAAGCCAGGGAACAGCAGACAGAGTACGCGCTTGTTCATAGAAAATCGAACCTAACTTATGGCTGTAGCTTCGTCGACGGCAGATATCTTGTGATCCACCGCGGCATCGAGGGCGTTTAAGGTTCCGTCCCCAACCACAGATTCACCCATTTGTGGTTCAGCGGACTTGGATGATGTCCGAGTGTGCTCAAGGGTGTGGGTTCATCGTAAAGCCAGTTGTTTTGCCCAGGGATGATCGTTAAGCATCGCCTGTGCATCGGATGCAGGAACAATTGCTGCGGCTAGGCGAAAGGACTTTGAACTGCGCGGTCGGCCCGAAAAATGGTCCGCCGCTCGTGCTTTTTCACGGAGTGACCCGCTGCTGGCGGGATTTCAACGCGCTATTGCCGTCGCTAATGGAACAGTGGCAGGTGTTCGCCCCCGACCACCGTGGACACGGAAGGTCCAGCCGCGATTTGGGAGATTATCGCGTGGTGGATTACGCGGAAGATGCGGTGTCGTTTCTGACGCACTATGTGCCGAGTCCGGCTGTGGTGATTGGGCATTCGCTGGGTGCCATGGTATCCGCTTTGGTCGCCACCCAACGGCCGCGTCAGGTTCGTGCGCTCATCCTGGAGGATCCGCCAGGCACTACGCTGGGCGAAGGGCTTCAACAATCCCGCTTTCACCTGCAGTTCACCAACATCTCACGATTGATTCAGGTGGCTCACGATGTGGAAACCTTGACGCTGGAATTGGGAAACATGGAAGTACAGCACCCGAAGGATGGTTCGGTGGTGCGTTTCAGGGAATTGCGCGATCCCAGCGCCCTGCGATTTGGTGCGGAATGTCTCCTGAAACTAGATCCGGCGGCCCTAACGCCTCTGGTGCAAGGCCGTTGGTTGGAAGGGATCGACTGGTTTGAGGCGCTTTCCAAGATCAAATGTCCCACACTGTTGCTGCGCGCCGACCTAGCTTGCGGTGGCATGCTCCAGGAAGCGGATGCCGCCCGTATGACGTCTCTTATCCCCCTGTGTGTGTGTGTGGATCTCCCCGGAGTCGGCCACTCCGTCCACTCCAGCCAACCGACCAAGATGCTTTCACTGATCGGGAATTTCTTGGAAAGACACCAAATTCTCCTTAAACAGAGTGATCCATGAAGACCGCCACCGGAACGACCATTATCACCAACGGTCAATTGATTGATGGCACTGGATCACCTGCCGTGCCGGACGCGATGCTTGTCATAAAAAATGGACGCATTGAATTCGCCGGTCCCGCCGCCCAGGCACCCGCGGTGCCGCCGGATGCCGAACGAATTGACGCCCGTGGCGGCACGATTATGCCAGGTTTGGTTGAGGCGCATTTTCACGCGACTTACTTCAATATCGCGGCGTTGGAAGACCTCGATATCAAGTATCCCGTCGAATACGTCTCGCTGCTTTCATCCGTGAATTGCCGCCTTGCGCTAGAATGCGGCTACACCGCCGCACGCTCCGGTGGCTGTTTGTTTAACGTGGATGTCTGGCTGAAAAAGGCCATCGAGAGCGACCTGATAGCAGGTCCGCGCTTGGCGTCGTCGGGCCGAGAAATCTGCTCAGCGGGTGGGTTGATGGATTGGAACCCGGAGTTTCGGAAGATTGGTATGGAAGGTTTGGTTTTCATCATTAATGGGCAGGACGATGCGCGGAAGGCGGTGCGTGCGCTGGTCAAAGACGGTGTCGAGTGGGTGAAAACCTATCCCACCGGAGACGCTGCGTCGCCCGACATTAATGATCATCATACGCTCTGTATGACCTTTGAGGAGATGAATGCCGTGGTGGCGACTGCCCATAACCACAAACTCAAGGTCACTGGACATTGTCGCGCGACTCAAGGGATCAAGAATGCGCTGCGCGCCGGTTACGACACCATTGAGCACGGTACATTCATGGACAACGAAGCCATGGATTTGTTGCTGGTGCGCAACACTCCCGTGATCCCGGCACTTTACTTTGAAAAGGCGAGTGTTGAGCGCGGGGTCGAGTTCGGGCTGTCCCAGGCGGTCATCGATGGACATCAGGAAACTCTGGAAGGTGGTGCGGAGAGTGCCCGGCAAATTCTAAAGGCGGGCGGCCGACTTGGCATGGGTGGCGATTACGGCTTTGGCTGGAACCCGCACGGGGATTACGCCAAGGAATTGGTCTTTTTCGTGAACGATGTCGGATTGACGCCGCTCGAAGTCATCCGGTGCGCGACCCAGACAGGTGCGGAAATCATGGGTCGCGGCGATGAGTTCGGCGCCTTGCAGAAAGGCAAACTAGCCGACGTGCTCGTGGTGGATGGCGATCCGTTGAAAGACATTTCGGTATTGATCAATCGATCAAAATTCCTGGCCGTGATGCAGGGAGGCGTGATCAAGGCCGGATCGCTAGCGAAGCCATTTCCCACACTCGTGACTTGCGAGACATGAGCGAGGCACTCGGGCGCGGTGTCATCGGGAAACGCATTGACTATTTATTGAGCGGTCCAGGTGGCTGAGGGTGAATCAGTGATCTTGAAGTGAACGACCTTGCGCCGTTCATGGTTCATGACGATCAACACGTAGAGCAGACGAAATGTCACTGTTGGAACCACAAAGAAATCCATTGCCGCGATGCTGTCCGTGTGGTTCTTGAGAAAAGTCTTCCAACCTTGCGACGGCTTTCCTCTGAACTTGAGACGATACTTCCGGATGGTTGCCGTCGAGGCTGTCAGTCCCAGTTTGGCCAGTTCGTCACGGATGCGCTGGCTGCCCCAAGTCGGGTTGGCACTCCCGTATGGTCAAAAAACTCATGCGGCCTCGAGATAATAGAATTTTAGGAGGCCGCCGAGGCGTTCGCGAGTTTGTATTGGGCCGGTGGATTCGCCGATGTGGTCTTCAGGCGCGGGAAAGAGGATCACGTTTTCCTTGCCTTGCCCGACTCCACGGATTCGGTGCATAAAGTCGGCGGACCGTGAATTCTCTTCGCCGCGGCAACCGGGGCGAAGCCGTGGCGAGATTGTTGTGTGCGCCTTCATCGAACTGGCGAAGACCGGTTGGTGGTTGCGCTCTGCATGAAAATGAGCCACGTAGTACGTGATGAGCCCGGCGGAGGTCCAAACTTCGGCGGTGATAAAGTCCACGGCGGCCAAGACCACCGTGTGTGATCGGATAAATTCACGCCATGAAGTCTTTCGTTCCCGATCCGGAGCTGGAAGAAGGCCATGACGTTCCAGAATGTGGAGTATTCCAAGCCGTTTGCCGAACTCGGCCAAGGTAATCCGGTCGGAGTCATTGAGCTGTAAACGACCCTGGATCTGGTTCCGGAGAATCCGATTTTCAGTGGCCAGATACTCGTTGCGGAGCAGCAGTTCCTGATCCACCGAACTGCTGATGTATTCGAGGAGTCGTTTCCAGTTCATTGAGCGGAAAAATGGTGTAAGAGCAGGATCGTATCCAATCACAGGAACAGGCAGAACCTTTTGCGGATCAGCGGATTCGAATATTTTGACCCTACGGGCGTTCGTTTCCAATGATTTCCCCCCGTTTGGGTTTGCGGACACTACGGGGAGTGGATTTAAATTTCATAGCAGCGTGATATATGTCCTACGAATAATGGCGGCAAAGAAAGGTCGCCTTTTGTCAGCCCGAAGATTTTTGTCTTACGCCCATCACTCCCACGCAATCCAGTTCAAGCGCAGGTTCTGCGACCACCCGGTGGGGGAATCAACCCGGACAATATTAACAACACAGCCCTTCGTCGAAACGTTGCGCACCGTGGCGACAAAAGTGTCCGCGACGTTGCTGAAACCAGCATCGTTCTGCGGCGTGATCAAAATGCGCGGCGTCGACGCGAACGGTTTTGGGAAAATGATGGTGACGGTCGTTTGCCCGCTGGCGGAACTGCCCACGGAGTTCTGACCGGTCGCAACGTTCTTAAAAATGGCCCCACCGTTTAGGGCCAGAGTTCCGCTGATATTGACCTGCGGCGATTCCAAACTAAGGGAGGCGCCACCCGTTCTGTCGTCGAAGCGGATTCGATTGATCTGTCCATCGGTCGAACTGGACTGTATGAGCGAGATGAATTTATTGTCGGGCAACGCCATGGGTGGTCGGTTGGCGCCGTTGAACAGGCTGCCGACCACGATCGGTTGATCCGGGTCTCCCAGGATAAAGGAAACCAGGACCTCATCGCCCACTTTTGGAAGAAAAACCAGGCCGTGGCCGGCGCCGGCGCTGGGGCTGGCCACGCGAATCCACGCGCTCGATTGCTGGTTTTTCACGCCATAACGGTCCCAATGGAATTGCACCTTCACCCGGCCCGACGCGTCCACATGGGTCGTTTCCCCAGCCGGCCCGGTGACGATGGCCGTGGAATTCTCCGCGTGATGACGCGGCGTGCGCAGGGCCGGACGATAGGTCAAAGAGGCAGGGATCGCTTCAAACTCGTTCGCGTAATGGAGCGTGTTCACTCCCCCGGCCGTGCGGATGAAGCCGGCATGGCGAACCTGCGTCACCACGTACGAACCGGAGAGGCCCGCTGGCGTTTGGTCGTTGAGGGTGAACGTGTAGCCCGGATGCAGGTTCGGCGACGTGCTGGAGCCGCTGAGTGTGGATCGCTTGACATTTTCGCGGCCCTGCCGGATCGCGGCCAGTCGCCCGCTGTAAGCGGAGCTTTTCGTGGTCGATCCAAATTCGAAGTATTCACCCACGCCCTTGGCGCCAGTGGACTGGGCGCTGTACGACAGCGACGGCGCCTGGAAATTGTAGGTGCTCACTGCTGCGCGAATTGTTGATTGCTGGGCTGATTTTTGGAAGGTGCGGATATATTCGGAGCCAGCCGGGACCTTCGCTGTCGGGACATTTCCATAGTATAAGAGGGTCGCGTTGTCCGATGGAAGATAAACGGAAGCGGCGTCCGCCAGGGTCATGGCTGGAGGATTGGCACTGTAGTCAAAGTAATAAAAGATGCCCTCATATTCCATCAGGCGGTTAATGAAATTTAAATCCGATTCCCCATACTGGATCACGAATTCCCGCGGGGAGTAGCTGGCCGTAAGATTCGCCGCCGGGTCGGAGCCGAGGATGCTGCGATAAACCTGCTGAACGATATCCTTCGGGGCCTTCTCCTGAAATACCCGGTAATCCGTCGTGCGGGCCAGATACACCAGCGGCGCCTCGATGCGGGCCGTGAAAATACGTCGCGCATCATCCGCGGATGCCACCGTGAAAGCCGTGATCGTCCCGGTGAAACTGGTCGTGCGCCCGTTGCGAGTGTAACTCAATCGGCCGATGGAACCAACCCGGGTTTCGGGATCCAGCGCGCCTGAAACCTGGCCCTGGACGACTATGGAATAGGGCTCGGAAAGCCCCTCGTTTCCGGCAAACCCGGTGATGAGCCCAAAGGCCAGTCCGTCCACGGTGAAGGAAAAAACTGGGGGGATGCCGGTCGTCGGGACGATCGCGGCCAGTTTTGAAAAGGGCACGAGCCTCTCCCCGGTTACGGGAAGCATCTCTTGTTCAAAGGTTGTATACGCTGCTAGTCCCGCATCGTCGATCTGGCTCGTCTTGACCGCGCCCGGCCCGATCTTGTCGGTCGTAACCGCTCCGGCGGCGATGCGATCCGATGTTACGGCCCCGGCCGCGAGCATGGACGAGGTGACAGCGCCTGCTTTGACGCTGGCCGCAGTGATGGCGTAGGGCGTGGGTGTGAGTTCATGGCGCGGCGTGAGCGGGGTGTAGGAAACGGTCCCATTCGTCCGGACCAAAATGCTCAGCCACCGGCTGGCGCCCGTGAAAATATTGCCGAAATCCAGCGTGACCGCGAACAGGCCATTGGTGACCGGGACACTGTTGGTGGCGATCCCAGGGCCATGCTGGCTGCCTCCTACATTGCTGTCGTAGGCCGAAAACAGGAAATCATAACTGCCGTTGGCTGGTTGGCCGCTCGCGCTAAGCTGGCCCTGGTAGGTGAAAGGAACGGTGTTACTACCTCAATGAGGTCTAGTCTGAACGTATGGCTTGTATAGCTTGCAGGATTCAGTTTAGACGACTCATAAAAACCCACTCGTACACCGGATTGATCGACACTTCGGAAACTCGCCATTCGACC
>SXSK01000264.1 GCA_005793375.1 Verrucomicrobiales bacterium
GCCGTTTGTTGCTCGTGCTCGGGTAGCGTAATAGGCTCGGACATGCCGGCAGTTAAATAAAGTCAGCGCCTTTTGTCCAGTTTTATACCGCCTTTTGTTTCACCTGCCTCCTTAAAGTCGAAATCTTGAAACTGCCCTGTCTGATAGCGGTGGTTTGGGTAGGCTGGGGGTTGGTATGGGCGAAACTTCAGGCGCAACATGCGCACCTCAATGCAGGGGCGTTGCAACCGGCGGCAGGTTCTCCCTTATACTTCGCCAATGGCGCCAGCTTTCTGACGAATTCGGGTTACGCACTTCCACTGAAGTTGGCCACGAACGGGGCCTTCGCGGGTTATTATCGAGGAACCCTCACGTTCACGGCCTTGGCATCCACTGAGAATTTTGGAGGCCCGACGTTCGGGCATGCTGCTCCTGGAGCTCATCTACAGTTGCAGGTCGAGCAAGTGCATGGTCCCGCGGGTGGGGCCTTCCTGTTTTGGGAATCTCAGGAAGGAGAGTTGGGAACCGAGCTGACCTTTTCCGTGCCCGTTGGGGAGACCCAGGGGGGCTCTGGTTTCGATTTGAGCGAAAACGATGGCTCCCCGTTGGTTGATCCCTACGGTCATATTCACGGGAGGAGTTTTGGGGCGACCCAACCTGGATTGTACGTGGTGAGCTTCCGAATCCGTGACACTTCCGCGAATGGATTGAACGGAGGATCCTTGCACCCCAATTCGGAGTTGTTTCCGATGTATGTCCAAGCCGGTGTGACCATTGATTCCATCCAAGTGCGATCGGAAACTGTGCGACTGACGTTTGCTGCCATCCGCAACGCACGATACCAGGTCGAGTCGGCGACGGACACGGCGGGACCTTGGAGCGCGTCGGGTGATGTGGTGATTGGGACCGACCATCTAGAGTCCGTGATCCTATCGAGCACGGATCGGCAGTTCTATCGATTGCGTGTGGAAGGTTTGTGAGCGGTGAAAGCCCAAGCGCACGATTGGGACCTGCCCGTCTAGAGAGGGGTCTTGCGCCCTGTGTGTTTTTTATTAGTGGCGCTGTGGCTCTGGTTCACCAAGTGGTCTGGACACGGCGAATGGTGGATGTCCTTGGGGCATCCTCTTCGACCTTTGCCCAGGTGGTGGGTGCTTTTTTCGTGGGGCTGGCGCTGGGGGGCAGGGTGGGTGGTGGCCCGGCCGCCGAGACCGGAGCGAGCTTGGCTTCAGGCTGGCGTGGCAGAAATCGTCGTGGGTCTCCTCGCATTACCGGCGCTGGCTTCCGTGGAGTTGGCTGAGTTGGCGCGCCCCTGGATTGGCGATGCGACCTTGAAATGGGTGATGATTCCACTGCTTGTCCTTCCGCCGGCGGTCGCCATGGGGCGGGTGCTCCCTGCGGCGTTGCACGGTCTCGACACGGCGCGTGGGCGACTGTTGGGTTGGATTTATTCCGCGACTACTTTCGGTGGCATGGTTGTTATCCCAAAGTCCCCTGGTTTCAAACTTCCGGGGCCAGATCGGGGATCGAATGCCGCCGGATCTGTGGATGGACCCTCGAGCGGGTTGGCTTCAATGGCCTTCGCGCGAAAAGCCCCGTCTTCGCATCGGAGAATAGGGAGTTTTGGATGGCGGCCTGCCGGGTAGCTCTAAAGGGAAATGGTTGTTTCCTGGCAAATTCTGTAACTTTCTTTCCTTTGGTGGCCCAGACATGGGCATTAGTCATTCCTATGACGTGCGACGAACTATTGGCGATGTTGAACGAGTATGTCGATGGCCCGGTGGACCCTGGGGTTTGCCAGGAGTTCGAACGGCATCTGGCTGGGTGTAACCCGTGTCAAGTCGTGGTCGATAACATCCGGAAGACCATTACCTTGTACAAGGAAGGTCAGCCGTACGAACTCCCGGGGACGTTTCGCGATCGGCTGCATTCCGAGCTTCGGGCGAAATGGAAGGAGCAGGCGCGGTAGCAGTGGAATCGCCGGCTAGTTGGAGGGCCGAGATGGCGGCACAGTGCTCATGAGATAAGCCATCAGGTCGATGGCCTGTGTCGGTGGCAGCGAGTCGAGTTGACCTTCGGGCATCAAGGACGCGGAGCCCACGGTTTCTGATTCGATATCAGCTGAGTTGATCGTGGATTTTTCGCCCACCATTTCGAAGACGATGGTCTTAGCGGTGCGCGAACGAACAATGCCGCTGAGCGTACGTCCATCTTTAAGTTGAAGTGAGGTTTGGCGGAACTCCGCGGGAACAACGGCATTGGGAAATAGAATATTTTCTAGGAGATAGTCGAGATTATGGCGGCCTGAGCCAGTCAGATCAGGACCGAGAGTGCCTCCCTCGCCATAGAGTTTGTGGCAGGCGCCACAAGTATTGGCATAGACTTTTCTACCTTCAGTGGGATTGGCTTGTTGCAGGGTGTCGGCGGTTAGGCGTTGTCGCCAGCGCTGGGTTGCCTCGGTGCGCGAGGCTTCGGTGGGCTCCTGCAAGGAGCCCCAGACTTCGACCAATCTCCGTATCAATTCGGGTTGGTTGAACGCGCGGATCTGGCGGGCGTGAACGACGCTAAAATCGGTGCGACGTATTCTTCCGTTAGCCATGGCATCCAGAACTTTGGACGCCCACTGCGGACGTGAGAGCAGGGCGTTCATGAACTGCGGCCGCTCGTGACCGTACAGATTGGGCCATTCGGCCAGCAAGCGCTCGGCCACGGCTGGAGAATCAAACAAAGCCAAGCCGGCGGCTGCCGTCGCGGAAAGTTCCCGGATCGGCAGCAGCGACTCACAGACCTCTCGCAGACCATCGGCTCGAGCCTCAATGAGTGACTGAAGGGCAGCGCGTCGTCGCGGAGCATCGGCTTTTGCGTTGAGGGCAATCTCTCGGATTTGATTGAGCGCCCTGCCATCGCCGAACAACGCGCTGAGATCGCGAATACGGTTCTTGAGCGGGTCAGAAGTTTCCTGGCGAAACGCGGACTCGACCTCGTCCCAGGCGATGGGTTTGGGCACTTTTCGTCGTCCGGCGAGTCCGTCCGCCAATCCATCAAGAATAGCGAGCTGCGCGGTGGGGTCGCGCATTTGCAACAAGGCGACGAGCAGGTCGTTGACCGATTGGGGAGCCTGATCGATCGCTTCGGCAAGTCGTCTGGCGCCAAAACGCTGGACGAGTGGGATTTTGGCCTTGGCAAGGAGTCGAGAGAACTCGGATCCTCGGCTGGCGAGTGGTGCGATCCCGTACCAAAGCAGGCGAGGAAGGTTATGATCTGCGGCGTCTTCTGCGTGCTGAAGGAGGGCGTGGGCTAGCGCTCCTCGTTGGTCATTGGGCAATTTCTGGAGCAGGGACGCGAGTGTCAGTCGAACCGTGGCTGAGGGTTCGAGTGCGGCGTATTGAGTGAGTTGATTCTTCGCGAACTGGTCGAAGGCTTTGGCGCCGACCGTATCGCGGTGGGCGCCATCCTCCAGCAGCCGAATCGCCCAGGATCGCTCACTGGGTGTTCCGTTGAGTTTGGTCTTTAAGAGATCCCAATTGCTGCCGCCGGAAACGTGCATGGCCCACATCGCTCGAAGACGATGGACTTCGTCTTCGGCGCTAATGACCATGGCTTTCAATTGGCTTCTGGCGATTGTGAGCGACTCACCCTTCGCAGCTCGGTCGGCCAAAACCCGACGGGCTTGGCGGGCCATCCAATCGTTGGCGCTCGTTTGTAGGGCCGCGAGTTCGGGTTCTGACAGGATAGCGAGGTCGGGGGCTGAACGGATGGTTGGAGATCCGTAGCGAATCTTATAGATCCGCCCGCTGGTGCGGTGAATGCCATCGTTGTCGTGACATTCTCCTGTATCACTCCAGTCACTGACGAAGACGCCACCGTCGGGTGCTGCCAGCAGGTCGATACCGCGGAACCATGGGTCGGCAAATAGAAATGTATCAGGCTCACGCCGACCTACGAAGCCGCTCCCCTGAGGGTCCAGGCGTTCGACGTTTAGTCGTCGTCCGTGGAAATTGATGGTCAGCAATTTGCCATTCCAACTGGCGGGCCATTGGCCTCCTTGGTAGATGAGGAGCCCGGTGTGGGCATGACCACCGCCAGCGGCCAGCGTGACATCGGTTACGCCCTTTCGGACGTCGGTCCATACTTCGCCTTGTGCCCAATGAACATGGTCGGCGTGTTGTTCGATGGGTTCGTAGATATAGGGGGTCGGATCCTGTCCGTACATGCGGCGATAGTGCGCACCGGGGAAGACGTGCCATAGATGTCCGATGACGGTGTTAATGAAGAACGGTTCGCCGCGAGCGTCCCAATCCATGCCCCAGGGATTAGTGGTGCCTTCTGCAACCACCTCGGTGACTCGACGCTTTGGATCGTATCGCCAAATGCCGACATTCATTGCGGTCCGCGTTTGCTCTGGCGATCCTGGTGGCCCAATGAAAGACGTGCTTTGAATGCCATGCCGCCCGTAGAGCCATCCATCGGGTCCCCAGCGGAGTCCGTTGGCGACGGTGTGGCTTCCGCGGAGGTATTCAAAGCCATCGAGAATCACTTGGGGAGGTCCGTCGGCTACGGCGTCGCCGTTGGCGTCGGGAAGGAACACTAGGTTGGGCAATGCCAATGCCCAAACACCACCCAGACCGACTTCGACACTGGTGAGACGTTCTGCTCCCTCCCAGAAGACCGTTCGTTTATCGGCAATGCCGTCGTTATTGGCATCTTCGAAGACCACGATGCGATCGCGCAATTGAGTATGATAGCCCACCTTGCTTTCGGAGTAGGTGTAGTTCTCAGCGACCCAAAGCCGTCCTCGCGGGTCGGTGGCCATGCTGATCGGTTGATGGACGTCGGGTTCCGAGGCGAAAACCGACAGTTGAAATCCGTCGGGCAGTGGTGTTTTCGATACGACCTCCTGCGGGTTCATGGGGCTGCCAGCAGCGGGTTCGGAGTTGAAAGGCTGAAGGAGGGCTTTGTCGGCTGCTGCGGTATTTGAGGCAACAATCCCCAGCAGGCAGAGCACAGCTACCGGGAAGCAGCGCGATGGACAGGTCATAAGTCCAGCATTGATCAAACGACCGTCTCGGTCCATGACGAGATATGGCTTTTTGGTCGATTGGGCAGATTGCCAGAGGTCACATAAATACCGGAGGCGCAGGTTGAGTATGAAGGAGCTTTGACGCTCACCGAGGTGCTTTGCGGACCTTCCCTGAGTTACGGGTCGGCGGTTTCCTTGGCCCGCTTCTTTGCCTCAGCCTTGAGGGTCTTAATCCGGTCTTTGACCCAATCATCGGCGCCGGCATCGCGTGCGTGTTCATACTGTAACCGAGCTTCCTCGCTTTCCCCCGCCAGATCGAGGGCTTGGGCGTACTCGGTGAGCAAGGTAACGTCAGGATCCTTGGCAGCAACTCGGGGCTTCATTTCCAAGAGCGCAGCGTCGAGATCGGCTTTGGCCCCGTTTGAATTGCCCAAACCCAGAAGGGCGCGGGCGCGTCTAAGGCGCCATGAGCTCTGAATCCGGGACGTGGCGAGTTCGCGTTCAATATGGGGAAGGGCGGCTTGAAACTGGTTATCGTCCAAGAGGGCTTCGATCCATTCCGTGTGGAGGATTCCGGCACCAGTTTCCTTGATGCCTTGTTCGAGCCCGGTGATGCGCTCTTTTTTTTGATTCAAACGGCGCTGAAGATCGCTGCGAAGTAGATACCATTCGACGTTTGAAAGTTGGAGTCGAAGGGCTGCTTCACAGTCTTCAAGAGCCTTCTTGTCTTCACGGCGAGCACCGAGGAACTCGGCTCGGAGCACTCGCAGAGCAGCAAGTTCTGTAGGCTGTTCGGTCTTGGTCTTGAGGGCATGGCTGAGGATGTCGATGGCTTCATTAGTCTTGCCCAAAGCGAAATAGACCCGCCCTAATTCGCGTTGGACCAGCAGTGATGCCGGATCAAGACGGGCGGCGTGTTCGAGGTCTCGGGCGGCCTCGGCATTTTTGCCGAGGACCCGGTATTCGATGGCTCGTTGCAGATACAGGTCGGAGGTTTCACCCTTGGCGATTTGCTCAGTCAATTCCTCGATTTCGTGTTCGGGTCCTTCATGTGCTTTGAGGTGATCCAATGCCAACTGGATGGCCAGCAATGCAACCAGTGCGAATCGGACTCGTGCCAAGAGATAAACGACGGTGTTCATTTGCCGATTAGTCTTCCACGAGGAGTGAAGCATCCATGAGGAAGTCCTGGGTGTCTTCCGAAGCGCAATGAGCTTCGATGGAGATAACATTCAATCCATCCTTCAGACAGAGGTGGATGTCCTTGAGGGCGATGTAAACAGGACCACTGTCTTCGCGTGGTTTAACACCTTGGGCATTGCGTCCGCTACTTCGGGTGACTCCAGTCCGCGCGACCTCGCGACCGTTAACATATGCAATGAAGGCATCGCGATAATCGATCCACAGCCCCATCTCCGTAATGCGATCGGCTTGGTCGATTTGAAACTCTTTGCGCAAGTAAAGGGTGGTCGAACGTCGACGCATTTCTTTCAGGTCGGTCTTGTACGTTGCCTCGCCGAATCCGAACGGCGCGCCGCTGGATTTCCAGTCCTGCGCCTCAAATTTTTGGAAAGTCCAATCGGGAGATCGGGGGTTGCCGGTAGCGAGATAGGACCACGTGGCATCGCGAGCGATGGCTATTTTGTGATCCACGGTGGCGAGGGCCTTGGTCTTAGGTTCGTTGGCCGGTTTCTTATACTCGGGCGGTTGCCAAGGGAGCGCCAAGCGAGCGATGGATACCGTGCCGCGTTTCACGATGCTGAAACGGTCGCGAATGGTGCCGTTGCGATTCACCATGCGTCCGATAAGAGTGTCTCCGTGGATATCCACTAAGGTGGATCCATGTTCGACGATGGTTTTACGCATGACAGGCAAGGTGCTTGCACGGCCCAAGTTTTGCCCCGCATGGCCGGTGACGATCTGCACGGTGCCTTCATGAGGATAAATACCCGCGCTTTTGCGATAAGGACCATCACCCTCGGGATCACCATCTCCATCGTCCAATATGACATTTTCGCTGACGGTGGGTGTGGCGTAGGCGCCGTCCATCAGCATGGATCGTTCATAAATGTGGGAGTGACCAGTGAGCACGAGATCCACACCGCCTGCTTCGATGATTGGCATGATGTATTTGCGCATCTCGGTAAGGTCTTTCTCCTTATCGCTATCGTGGCTACCCTTGGTATAGGGGGGATGATGCCAGAAGGCGATCAACCAATCGGCGCGGGTCTTTTCGAGATCCGCCTTCAGCCACTTGGCCATCGCCGCCGTGGGCTTGCGATCCAGGTCGTGTGAATCCAGGCAGATGAAATGAATGTTACCGTAGTCGTAGGAAAAATAGGCTTCGGTGCCCGAGGCGACGCCACCTACTTCGCCGCGGGTGGGAACCACGTACGCGTCGTAGTAGGGTCCGACTCCGGTGGTTCCTTTGGAGGTGTGCCCCTCATGATTGCCCATGGTGGGCCAACAGACTTTATGCCTCAGAGTGGCGTCGTAGGATTCGAAGAAGCGGGTTTGAAATTCCACGTCGCGACCCGTGGTGTAAGCCATGTCACCTGCGTGAATCCAGAAGTCGATGGGTTGACCCTCTTTCCTGGTGATGTCCAGCATGGCATCGTGCACCGCTTTTTGGGGTTCACGGCCCGTGCCACCGTCGCCGAGCGCCCAGAAGCGGTAAGGGCGAACCGTTCCCACCGGTGGATGAGTCGTGAATTGATAGGTACCGTCATCGGGTGTCAAACGCTTTACTCCATCAAACACGGAGTAATAATATCGGGTATCGGGTTTGAGATCTGAGAGGCGGGCTTCGTACTGGAACGTGCCAATGGCTGCGGAGTGCAGTTTTGGTAGCTTCAGATTCTCGGCTGTGCGCAAGGCCTTCCATTTCGGCAGTATTTCTTGCCCATTCGTTCCCAACGCAGTGCGCACCATGATGACTTCGGTGGGCACAGTTTGATTGAGGGCGCTAGGGCTGGTTCCGAACCGGACTACGGGTTGGATGGGGCCTTCGGTTCTCCAGACGACATGCATCAGATTTGTGCTACCGAACTGCAAGTACGGGGAGCGCGCTAATGGCTTCGTTGGATTCACGGCCAACACGGTCACCATGCCAATCCACGTGACTGCACACAAGCCAAGGGCGCGAAGGTTGGTGGGGTGAAGGGTCAAGACTGGCATCCGCGCAGCATCGCCCGTGCGATCACGTTGCGTCAACTGAATGGCGCAGCGTCACCTCAATTTTGACTCAGTTGTTTAGAAAGGGTCAGGGACTCGACTTGGTCGTGGGGCAACAGTCCACTCTGGAATCAGATAAAACGTTGGGCCAGTTGATGATTCATGAAATTTCGTTTCGTGTTTCCAAACTTCCACTTAAATTCGTTCATGAAACCGCTGGTCCGCGAAAACTGGTAGAGTTGTTCAGACGCTCAGTCGCTGGTTTTTGAACGTTTTTGCTGACAACCATAAGAATCAGACGGTGTGGTGATTTGATCGGATTGAATCATCCTATTCATAGTCCCGGTGCCGTTTGGTGATTTTGAATCGGATGGGGCCGGTTTCGAGCTGGGGAACGGCCGCCCCCCCCTGATGGAATCAGATTTATTGAGAATACCCGACGGGACCCGGTTCGCGGGGTTTTGATCAGCGGTGGGGGGTGCTGGAGCCAATTTGGTTTAAAAAATTGGAATTCTATTCAATTCGGCACCCTTCGTGCGGTACACATGGCTCGAATCCCGAAGCGGAATAGATCGGGCGAGGACGGATTTTGAGAATGGGGAGGGGTGTGAACGCCCGATTTATTCCGTGATTGGACGGAGCCGCGGTGAGGTCCGAGGAGTTATAGGTAAACTACCCGACTTGTGCGTGCCGTCGGTGCTGGGCTCGCGTCAACCCTGCCGTGTCCCTTGCTTCCGATGCATCGAAAGAGGTGATGGCCACTGCGATCCGGAGCCGAATTGGGTGTCTGCAAGTCGTCGTGGCGAATCGGGGAGTGTGTTCGC
>SXSK01000027.1 GCA_005793375.1 Verrucomicrobiales bacterium
CCGTTTGTTGCTCGTGCTCGGGTAGCGTAATAGGCTCGGACATGCCGGCAGTTAAATAAAGTCAGCGCCTTTTGTCCAGTTTTATACCGCCTTTTGTTTCACCTGCCTCCTTAAAGTCGAAATCTTGAAACTGCCCTGCTCGCCTGATCGTTGGCGTGGGAAACTCGATCGACCCAAGTTCCACAAACAGCTCTATCCTGGGAGGGCACGCCAACCTGATCGCTGGCAACGCGCACGAAAGCACCATTGCCGGCGGCCAGGGTAATGAACTCCAATCAAAGCAGCGGGGTGCCTTCATCGGGGGTGGAGCTAGAAATGAAATTCGCATCGACAACGACTATGCCATGATCGCCGGCGGTCGCGATAACCGAATCGGCACCAACTCGGTAATATCGTTGGTGGTTGGCGGCGGGGAAAACGTGATTGGGAATAATGTGGATGGCGCACTCATGGTCGGTGGCTTCCGCAACGATATCCTCGGTTCGGTCGACCCGTTATCACGTCAGATTGCGCCGATTCTGTTGGGAGGGTCTGATAACGAAATCGGACGCGGCCGGGGCAGCAGTTGGGCCGTCATCCTGGGGGGCGACAACAACCGGATCGGTACCAACTGCCCGAATGCGATTATCTTGGGTGGTACCAACAATCTTGTGGCCGACAATGCCGGATTCTCCCTCGCAGCGGGCCGTCGTGCCCGCGTCAATCACGTGGGCTCCTTTGTTTGGGGCGACAGTCAGAATTTGAGTTTTCCTTCAGTCGGTGACGATACGTTCAACATCCGTGCCAAGGGCGGGGTCCACCTCAGCGGGCAGACTTCCTTAGCTTTTGGCAATACCACCCGACAAATGCTCAATCTGTGGGGCAACGAGTACGGCATTGGAGTTCAGGATTTTACCTTGTACTTTCGTACCGGCAGTACCTTTTCCTGGTACGCAGGGGGCTCCCACAACGA
This sequence comes from Verrucomicrobiales bacterium, assembly GCA_005793375.1. Classification (GTDB taxonomy): domain Bacteria; phylum Verrucomicrobiota; class Verrucomicrobiia; order Limisphaerales; family UBA9464; genus SXSK01. The sequence goes on from SXSK01000027.1 coordinate 953, forward strand.
TGCTAACGGCTCTGCGGGTGGAGGTTCCATTTTGATGCGGCTCAACAACACCGGACTACGCGTCAATGGCACCTTCGTCAGTTCCTCGGACCGAAACAAAAAGGAGAACTTCCAGCCAGTAAACCCACGACAGATCCTCGACCAAGTCGTCGAATTGCCCGTGTGCGAATGGAATTACAAGGCGGACCCCAAGAGTCGGCACATCGGTCCGATGGCGCAGGACTTCAAGGCGGCCTTTGGGCTCGGTGACGATGACAAGTTTATCGCCACCGTGGACGCCGACGGCGTCGCCTTGGCCGCTATCAAGGGATTGAACCAAAAGCTCGAAGAAACCGTCCGGGCTCAAGAAACTCGATTGGCCCACCTGGAAGCCGAGTTGGCTGAACTCCGCCGACTGATCCGCTCCAGCGCTTCGGCTGGAGTTGCCGCCCTACCCGTCAACCGGAACCAAACGACCCTGCCATGAAAGCATTCAATACCTCTGTCCTGATCTTGGCGTGCACTCTTTTGACAGTCCCTCTGAGCTCGGACCCTCTGAAGGGCGGTTCGTATGAATTGGCTGGTGCGATCACTTCTGGAGGCGGCCGGACTACGGGGGACGGATACGTCCTCACTGGAGCCTCCGGACAACCGGCGACCGATAGTCTGACAGGAGGTTCCTATGAGTTGGCGGGAGGATTCATCGGTGTCGACGTCGTTCCGGGTGACATCGCGGTTACCATCGAACGTTTAGACGACGGGAGCACCAAAATTTCGTGGCCTGCGGACGCCGTAGGATTTATCCTAGAATTCACAGGCTGGATAGGTCCAGAGTCCAACTGGCAGCCGGTATCCCCCGCACCGTTGGGGAACACCTTGATTGTGCCGTTCGACCAGCCGCTTCGTTGCTTTCGACTACGAAAACCTTGAGTCCTGCCAGCCCATCCTGAGATTCATCGCTCTGGCGCGGCGGTGTTCGGGCATGAGGGAATAGGACAGTTCTGGCACCTAAGGGAGGAGATACGGTCTAACGGGCGGCCATCATCGACTGGAGAGGGAACCGGGGCATCTCGCTCGGTTTCGGATGGTCACCGGCGTGTTCGAAGTCGTGGCGCCAAACATTCTGACCGGCTTGAGTCCACATCAAACCTGGCAGCTGTCGGACGTTGCCTTGAGGCAGCCCAGGGCGAAATCCTCGAGACCAGGTTTTCATCCCACTCCGCCACACTGCGGGGGAAAATGCCTGTGCCAAGGATGTTTTGGGAACGCCAAAGCCCTCGTAAAACTTGAGGGGTTGATCCGCAATCGCTCGCGCGGAGGCCCAGTGTTCGCCGAAGAATTTGCGACCCTCCGGCACGGTGCCCTGATAGAAGAAAAGTATGCGCTCTCGTTCGCCATCGGTTGCAGAATGGTTGCGGAGGTCGGCCACCATTTCGCGGCAAAACATACAGCCAAAATGGCGGAGGAATACCAGCAGGGTTCCCTCTGTATCGAGGTTGCCCTGAAGCGTATCGGCTTTGAGATTGATGCCGAACACCGAAGCCTTCAGAAGCGCCGAGGGAATTGCTGAGGGGGTCTTCTGAGCTGCGTCGAGATTGTCCATGAATGCTGAAGTTCTGGTGCTAAGAGGATTGGGTCCTTTGGTCAAAAAGGACCCAGATTTAGGGTGGATCTGAAGCTGAAGAAGTCAACCTCAGAACGCGAATTTAGGTGGGTGGGCGGATGAGGCGATTCGCTTGCTGCCTTTGAGGACGTGGGGCAGTCTAAGACGACTTCGATCCGATCGGGTCACGCAATCTATCAATTTTTGTCATGCAAACTAGACCAAAGAAAAAAAGACGCCCATTTTGGAAATTCTTTTTTGGCGCGCTCCTCGTCACCTTGTTATTCACATCGGGATGCGAACGCGAATCTCCCAGTTCGGCGGGACCACGAGTGATCCGGCTGCACGACGTTTTCAGGGCCGAAGACATCAAAGGCCGGCTCACGAAGGAAGAATTGAAGGTCCCGCGCACGGCGTGGAAGTTCGACGGGGCGGAACGCGCGCCATCGGCGACCAACGACGCGCCTGCCACATTCGGCTGGCGGCCGGGTCCGGGCAGTTCTCCCCTGGAAATCAAGGGCGGGCGGCTGGTCGGAAAATCCACGAACAGCCATCCCATCATTTACCTCGAACGCGCATCGGGCACGGAAGATCTGGATTTGTTGCACTCGATCGAGGTCAGGATGCGCGTTTCGGCCGGGACCAATTTTGGCTTCCGGCTGATGGGAGGCCAGCCGCTGGATTTCAAAGCCATCCTCGAAGAGCTGACGGGTTTTCCGTGGAGCACCCGTTCGAAGTTGACCATCACCAACGAATTTCAAACCTACGTGCTCACGCCGCAGATTTTCGAAACCACGTCGCGGATCAAACACATTCTCTTCAACCCGACCGACGTCGCGGACGCAACTTTCGAAATTGAATCGGTCCGGCTCATCTTCCGCCAGGAACACCTCGCGGAGATTCCGTCCGCCAGCGGCTGGCATGGCTTGCACGAGATTTATCATGAAGCGTTGGTGACCCGCACTCCGGAGCGGATTGAACTGCCTTTGAACCTGCCCGCCGAACCACGCCTCGACCTTGCCGTCGGGACCATTCAGGACGGGTCCGTCCAATTTCAGATTGGCATCCGCGCCGGCGACGCGCCTGCTGAAAAAAATCAGTGGCTGTTAAAACGCACGGTGACGATGCCGCACCAGTGGGAGCCAATTCGGATCGATCTTTCCCGTTACGCGGGCCAGAAAGTGAAATTGACCCTGGCCCTGGAAGGTTCCTCCACCGGGCTGCTCGGTTTCTGGGGATCGCCGTTCGTCTGGAACATGGCCAGCGCCCGCCAGGCGAAGCAGCATCCGGAGCGTCCGCAAGGTGTGATCCTAATCTGGTCGGACACGACACGGGCGGATCACCTGAACTTCTATGGATACCATCGCGAAACGGCGCCGACGCTGACGAAGATGGCGCAGGAAGGAGCGCTGTTCCAGTATTGCGTGAGTCCAGCGACATGGACGAAGGTGGCCACGCCTTCACTGTTCACTTCCCTCTATCCGACCTCTCATGGTGTGCACGACGTTCCAGACCGTCTCCCAGCGTCGGCGGATACCTTGGCCGAAGTGTTTCGCCGGGACGGTTACGCCACGGTTTCTTTTTCGGCGCTGCCTTTCACGGGCGAGGCCAGCAACATGCACCAGGGCTTTCAGGAAGTTCACGAGGGCAGTTCGCTCATCGACCATTCGAAGGAGGGGAAAAACTCCCGGGAACTTGTCGGGCGCGCGATGCCCTGGCTGGAGCGGAATCGTGAGTTGCCGTTCTTCATGTTCCTGCATCTCTTCGACGCCCACGATCCCTTCGAGCCGAGGCCACCCTACAACACGCTTTGGGCCAAACCCAGCGACGGCGAAACGTACGAGCGCATGTCCAGGACGATAAAGCCGCTGATTGAAAACCCACTGCGGCGCACGTTCGGCAAGGGCATGCCCACTCTGGCTGAGGTGAAAAAATCGGGTGAAGACCCTGACGACTACATCAGGATCGAAAAGGACTGGTACGATGGCTCCATTCGCGGCATGGACGCGGAAGTGGCGCGGCTGCGTGAACGTCTCCAGGAACTCGGTTTGTCCGAGCGCGTCCTCATCGTTTTCGCGAGCGACCACGGCGAAGAGTTCTTTGAGCACGGCGAGAAATTGCACGGACACACCGCCTACGGTGAATTGAGTCATGTGGCCCTCTTCTTCCATTGGCCGGGCAACCTGCCGGGCGGCAAGAGCATTCCGGTGCCGGTCCGGACCATCGACGTCATGCCGACCATTATGGAGCTTTGCCAAATCGAGCCACCCAAAGGCATCCAGGGCCAAAGCCTGCTGCCACTGATCTTGCAGGGCCAGGCCAACTCCCGAATGCGTGCGCGGGGCGAATGGAAGCCGCTTCCGGCGATCACAGAGAGGGCACCCATGCTCGGCCTCCTGAAGACGGAGAGCGTCTCAATAGTCCTGGACCAATGGAAATTGGTGCATAACACGGTCCGGGACAATCCGACGCCGGAATTTGAACTGTTCGACTGGAGCAAGGATTCGTTGGATCAGCGCGATCTCGCCGCTGCCCAGCCGGATGTCGTCAAACGTTTGGCCGCGGAATTGACCCGATGGAAAACCAACGCCCTGGCCGCGAAATTGAAATCCAATTCCGATTTGGAAAAATCCTTAAGCAGCTCGGACGTGCAACGCCTGCGCGCCCTCGGCTATCTGAAATGATGACGCCGCCCGCCCGCTGACATGAACGCGCTGCTTCAAGAAGTGTTGCGCCTCGCCGAACAGGCGGGCACGGAAGCCATGCGCTTCCACCATGGAAGCCTGTCCGTCGCGCTGAAGAGCGACTCCTCGCCGCCCACGGATGCCGACCGGGCTTCTCACGATTTTTTGATGCAGTCACTGCCCGGCTTGCGCCCTGGGATCCAGGTCATCTCCGAGGAATCGCTCGAGCCAACGCACGGTCCGGCCGATGCGGACGAGCGCTTCTGGCTCGTGGACCCGCTCGATGGCACGAAGGAGTTTCTCAACTGGTACTTCTGGTCTTGAATGAGCGCGGCCAACTGCATGGGCGCCTTATGGCTGGCAGGTGCTCTATCACACGAAGTTGAACCAACCGATCACAAAACACCTTGGTGTTAAGAATGGATCCATGCGCACACCACCTGAGAGACAACGACTGATCGCCCCGACGATTCCAATGGTGATGAGCGTGAGGTGTGACCAAGAACACCTACCGACGTAATCTTCTCGGGATGCAGCGCGGGCACATCGGTCAGCGCGCGTCCTCGAAACGTTGGTACAAAGTCGTTGAGCGGCGCTCAGCGTTGAGCGCGCCTATCGGTTGGAGTTGAGAGGGAGTAATATCCAATCAACATCAAACTTGCGTTTAGTAAAACCAAACGACATTATGTCGTCGTATGGTTAATCGTCGCTTTTGGCGCGCACGCATCGAACACCAGTGGACCCAGCGCTCCATCCTCTGGCTTCGCGGTGTTCGGCGGGCGGGGAAAACCTCTCTTGCCCAGTCCCTGGATGACGTCGAGTATTTCGACTGCGAACTCCCGCGCGTCCGTCGTGCGATGGAAGACCCGGAAGCATTTCTGCAAGGGCTGCGCGGCAAACGCGTTGTCCTCGACGAAGTGCATCGTCTCCCGAATCCTTCCGAATTGCTCAAGATCGCGGCCGACCATTTCCCTAAGACCAGCGTTCTTGCCACGGGCTCTTCGACGCTCGGCGCGAGCAGTCGCTTCCGCGACACGCTCGCCGGGCGAAAAACGGAACTTTGGCTCACCCCGATGATCGAGGGGGATCTGGCGGATTTTGGCCGCACTGATCTCCCGCATCGTCTCCTACATGGCGGACTCCCACCGTTCTTTCTCTCTCCGGAATTGCCGGAACGCGATTTCCAGGAGTGGATGGATGCCTACTGGGCCAAGGATATCCAGGAACTCTTCCGCCTGGAGCGTCGAGCCTCCTTCCAGCGATTCGTGGAATTGCTCATGGCGCAGAGCGGTGGCATTTTCGAGGCGACAAAATTCGCCACACCGTGCGGAGTCAGTCGGACCACCATCGTCAACTACCTCGCGGTTCTAGAAGCCACCTCCGTGGCGCTGGTGCTGCGTCCGTTCAGTTCACGTCGTAGCAATGAAATCGTATCCGCTCCCAAGGTCTACGGCTTCGACACCGGATTGGTGTGTATGCATCGTGGCTGGAGCAGCCTTCGGCCCGCCGACCTCGGCCAACTTTGGGAGCACTTCGTTCTCAACGAATTGACCGCCCATCTTCAGACCACCGATCTCCGCTACTGGCGAGACAAGCAAGGGCACGAGATTGATCTGATATGGTTGCCACGGGGCAAGAACCCGATCGCCATCGAATGCAAATGGTCGGCCCGTGATTTCGATCCATCGAACCTGCTGGTCTTTGCACGCGCTTATCCCGAGGCAACTCTGCTGGTGACGACTCCCGACTCTCGCCCTGCCTTCGCACGAACATACAGCGGCATCGAAGTGAATTTTCTCACTCTGGATCGCCTCGTTGGACTCATCGGATGAATGACTTCCCTCCGCGTCCGGATTCAAGGAACTCGACTGGCCCACCTGGAAGCCGAGTTGGCGGACTTGCGCAATTTAAGATCAGTGACACGAGCTAATGGCGCGCTTTGTGGCTATGGAATGCTGACGTCAGTCTAAAAATTCGCAATGGTTGAGCTGGCATATCGAGCTGAGCTATTGGACCATGAATGACAGCATTGAAACTCGGCGGCCTATGAATGTTCCCCAATCGCCCGATTCCATTCCTCCAGTGCCGCGGCACATTTCCGTTTCGAAGGCATGTCCCATGCAGGCCGAATGGTTATCGAGATGGGGATTCACCTTGATTGAGCTTCTGGTGGTCATTGCCATCATCGCCATACTTGCAGGGATGTTGTTGCCTGCACTGGCACGGGCAAAGGAGACCGCTCGACGCACGCAATGCACCAGCAACAATCATCAACTTGGCTTCGCCTGATCTCTGTACGTCGAGGATAACCGGGACACCTATCCAGTCACCAGCGGTTGGGGAGATTTCGGTGGGCAGACTGGCAAGCCCACTTCGGTCACACTGTGGTTGGTGGGACCGTTTGGGATCAGAACCGACGCCACAAATCGTCCGCTCAATAAGTACGCGTCGCCACCTCAAAGTTGGCGTTGTCCCTCGGACAAAGGAGACCCCAATTATGGCGCCAAGCACTGCTTCCAGGAGTACGGCAACAGCTATTGCACCCAATGGGCCAGTGATCCATGGGGCGTCAAACATGTCACCGACCGTCCGGGCGGCCAGCCCATCAAGGGCAGTGAAGTGGCGCTGCAACCCACCACCAAGATCATCCAAGGGGATTGGATTTGGGAGAATGCAGGGTTCGACCCCTCCAAGAACCCTCCCTGGCACAGCTACAAGAACCAGAGGCGGTATGTGATGTTGTTCGGGGACAACCATGTGGAGTTCTTTAGATTTCCTCTGAAGATCCTCGATTCTGCACCTGTGAGCCTGTCGAATCCGTATTGGTGAACCCGCTCCTGGATCGATCCGGTCGGAGGATCGAACCACTTAAGATGAAGGTTTCGTCTGTCTACTACAAAACGATCGTTTAGTTGTCGCCAGCCGAATGGACGCTCGATTTTTTATCCTTTCGGCTCCTCGAGATGGGATCTTGATGGCAAGTTCTTGGGCATGGAAAACGCTTCATCCAGCCCCGTTCCCGGCGCTGACGCCAATTGGTCGGTCTTTGTCCTACGCAACCCCGCCGGGCGATTCTTTGTTGGACACACCAACGACCTGCCCGGCCTGTTGATTACCGCCGACACGGAGGTTGCCAAGTGGACGGGCCAGGTGGGTCCATGGCCGCTGGTCTGGCGTCATGACGGCCTCACCCAAGCGGCTGCGTTGAAGTATGAGATCAGTCTAAAGCGGGACAAGAACTCTCCCCGTTTCTATACGCGGACTGGCCTCAAGCCGCTGGTCGAAAGCGCGCCACCAAAAGCCCCCATCGCGGCGGCGGAAGATCAACCCTAGTAGTGTCATCGCGCGGAAGCTTTATCGGACTGCCGTCGTCCTACCGCTGTTTCAGTTGGGGACAAAGGCCCCTGGCATCCTTGCCGTATGAGGTTTGGGTTGTGCGGGTTTGCCTGGCTGGCGTTCTAGTATATTCGGTTGTGGATTGACGAGTGTCTCAAATGAGAGTAGTTGTAGTCTCAAATGGATAGTGTCATGGGAAGAAGGAGTCAGGGAAAACCTGCCACAAGTGGTGTGGTGGGATATTGCGTGCATGGCCCCGCAAGTAAGGCTGTGGACAAGGGGTTCAGCCTGGCACAGCTGATCCAGTCGCTCAAGGTTGGGTTGCCAGTACGAGAACTGGACGCGCTGCGTGTGAATCTCGATGTGCCATTGGAGCGCTTGGCGGCGATTCTGGGGATTTCGAAAGCCACGCTGCATCGCCGCAAGACTTCCGGCAGACTCGACGCCGCGGAATCGGATCGGGTGGTGCGTTACGCGCGTCTCCTGGGCAGAGCCGCGAGCGTGTTTGAATCCTTGGAGAACGCCCGCAGGTGGCTCGCCTCGCCTCAGGTCGGCTTGGGAGGAGCCATCCCGCTGGAGTATGCCGAGACCGAGGTTGGGGCGCGCGAAGTCGAGGACTTGCTGGGTCGGATCGAGCATGGCGTCTATTCCTGATGAGGCGCGCTTGGCGTATTGTGAAGGAGACGCATGCGATGGCCGCCTTCGACGGTGAAGGTGCGTGGCTTTTCGGTGGTCGATGGAACTCCCGCGGCACCCGGATGGTTTATGCGAGCGCGACACGATCCCTCGCGGCCTTGGAGACGCTGGTTCACTTGAATCCCCCCATGCGGGTACGATTCGTCGCCCGTTCGATCGAGTTTGACGATCATCTGGTGGAAGTCGCGACCGGATTGCCCCCCGATTGGAAGGAAGAGCCGCCACCGCCTTCGACGAAGCGGATCGGCGATCGATGGGCGTTGGAAGCGCGCACGGCTGTGTTCGAGTTGCCCAGCGCACTCATCCCGGAGGAATCGAATTACCTCCTGAATCCCGAACATCCCGACTTCAAAAGGATCGTTCTGGGCGCCCCCGAATTGTTTTCGTTCGACCCGCGGCTACTCGGCAGTTAGGAACGTGAATCAGTCACATGAAATTGGGGGCAGAATGCGCAGAAGAGCCCGCTACCGCCCGGGAGGTTAGGTGACTGGGGACGGTCTGAATCGAGGCAAAATGTCAAAAAATGAGATGTGCCCCGATGCGTGCTCAAGGCTTCACCGCCCGGGTCGTCCGCTCTTGCATCCACAGGACATCCGGACTGCCAGGCAAGGGCACGTTCAAGACAATAGGTCGATCCATCACCGAGGGCGACGTCCGTGGATCTTGCCAAGCCTTGATCTCCGCATGTTGATCAGCAAAAACAAATGTCCCGGAGCCCGAATGAAACGCCGCGGGAAAATCCAGCATGCGCCAGGAACCTGGGGATTGGGGATATCCCGTCATGTCCACGATCATCATATCGTCATTGATGCTGCCTGGATGCTCCTCAGTGAATACAAAGCGACGGGCCGGTTCATCGATGGCGAACTGTTGGACGTTGGTGTAAACCAACCAGAGGGTTGATGGATTCCAAAAACCAACTTGCCCGCTACCTGTCATCTGTGAATTCATTGAGTAACTCCGAATTCGTTGATTGAAAATCGTTCCGACGCGCACGCCGGTTGAATCGTCGGGGCAGCGAAAGGCTCGCGCATTCGTTCCCACGTAACTCCACAATTGTCCGCGTGCCAGTGTCGTCGTCACGTCAAAGTTCTGAGGGGATCGTGAGAAATCCAGCCAACCCGGCGCCCAGGTGTCCGGCAATGCGGAGACTCCCCCACCGCCGGAAATCGGCAGTTGTCCTTGATGATCCGCTGAGTAGGAACTCCAGCCCGACGCCAACTGACGCAAGTTCGCCACGCACAGGACACTTCGGGAATCCGTACCCACGCGCCCCGCCCACGCCATTCCCCCCAGAACGAGCAAACTCAATCCCACACTCAGCCCCAGAAGATCCCACATCGCAAAGGCGTCTTTGCGGTCCGCGGTTGCGTTTGTTGGCTTGATTCGCATCGACATTCCCCTACGCCTACTGTAAGGTATTCGCAAGCTGAGATTCTCGAGAGTTTTCACGTCCAACATGTTCGGTCACCTCTGCCCCCGGGTCGTCGCTTTACTCGAAAAAGCTATCCGCCAGGAGAGGCTGGTTTCCCTTGTCTTGATGGGTTTCCTTTTGGCCACCCCGTTCGTTGGTGTTTCCGGCCCACTGCCCACCCAAGGCTTTCAGCCCATCCTTAATTCTGGCGCCAGCAAACTCGCCTACACCGATTCAATGAATGGGGTTTTGAATATCTTCATCCTGGATCTCACTACCGGGGTTTCCCAGCGCATCACCACCCTTCCGGAAGACGCATCGAAATCCGCCAACCATAGTTACGCGCCCCGATTTTTGGGCCAGTCAAACGCTCTCGTCTTTGAAAGCCTCGCCAATGGACTCATTTCTGCGGATGACAATAATCGGTCGGATGTGTTTATCCATCGTTTGGAAGACGGGCGCAACGAGTCCATTAGTCTGCTTGCGAACGGCAACGCTGCTTTAGGATCGGCTCAAAACGTCGAAGTGAGTGCGGACGGTCACTGGATTGCTTTCCGCAGCGACGCCACCGGACTCATTCCTCTCGGCAAAGATCCTTACACATTTTACAAGACTTATCTCTACCACACACCGAGCCGCACGTTCACCTTTGCATCCACCAACCGGCTGGGGCGTTCCCCACTTGGCTCGACATTCGTCGGCCCACTCAGCGCTGACGGACAGCGCCTCCTTTTCCGATGCGAGACCAACGATATCACCCGTGCCGTCACTTCGGGTGTTATCACGCCTTGGTATTGGCGCGATAATCGGTCCGGATCCATTTCCATGATCCGTCTGCGTACCAACGGAACCCTCGTCGCCATTCCGTTTGAATGTCATGCCCTTAGCGGCGATGGGCGGTTTGCTATCGGGTCATCCACCATCCCCAACGCATCCTCCGGCTTTAGCCCGGGAATTTACCGTGTTTCACTCGATACCAACTCCGCCGCCCTAGGTCATGGGTTCTCCAACTCCACTGGAATTCCAAATACGGTTCCTCGATTTACCTCCGTCCATGACGTCCAGGTCAATCACGACGGTTCTCGAATCGTGGTCTCCGGATTTTTGAGGACCAATGCGGCGACTGTCACCACCCAGCGCGGTGCTATCCTATGGGAACCAAACGTTTCGAAGATGACTCCGTTGTTGCGCCCCATGGAATCCATCCCATCTGGGGCCGTTCATTCCGTCACGCTAAGTCCTCAGGGTGACCGGATCGCGTATGTCCACTCTCCGTCCGGCCTCTGGGTGGTTGATTCCGCATTCAAGCCAATCTTCGGGCCAGTCAAAGTGGACGACTTTCCGGCGCCTTCGTTTTCGCCGGATGGACGTTGGCTGACATTTCAAAGCCCTTCCCCTAGCGCCACGCCTCAAGCGCCTGGGCGTGCCCTATTTGTCATCGACCTTGAAGCGGCTGCGATCCCCACGCTTTCAATACAGAGCACCGGAGTTCAGTTCGTCATCCGATGGGACTCCCAGATCCCAAATATGAATCTCGAATTCGCCGACTCGTTGAAAGGGGACGGGTGGCAGAAAGTTTCGCCCACAGAGGCTGGGCGCTATGTATTCACTCCCTCCGATTCCGCAATCGGCGTGTTCCGCCTCTCGACTCAGTAGCACCTTAAGACCGGAGTTGGCCAGGCCCAATCGGCGGCAAGATCCTCGTGGCGAGGGCCTTCGTTGTCGCCAATCATATCACCCTGTCGATACGTCTCACTTCTCTGCGCGCCTTCGACATTCAAGCTTTTGCGCATCTCGAATGCGCTCAACTCTCGTTTCCAGCACGCTGGTTGGATTCGGATTACCGAACGCGGACTCGATAAAACTCTGCAGTCACCGATTCCGGGGCGCCATGGAGGGCGATGAACGATTCTGGCTTTCCGGTGCCTTGCAATGATCCGAGCACGACCCAGGGTCCGAAGAGGCGGTCCGCAACCTCCACCACATACCGTTTCCCCGAGATCCATCCCTCCTTGGCTCCGCTAACCAGAAGGATCTCCGAGGTCGTAAAGCGGGCGAGGAATAAATCCTTGGTGGCATTGGTGTCCGAGGTGGAACAAATCGCCGAGGAGCCAAACACTGCAGAGTGACCATCCCGGGAGATGGCGCCGAGTAAGAAGTCTGAGTTGCCGCTTAGGGTTTGAGGCAATCGGATCCGGGTCCGTTCGCCGGTGGCACGACTCTCCTCAAGTTCGCTTGGGAAGAGCTTTCCCGCTGGAGTATGCGGAGAGCGAGGTTGGGGCGCGCGAAGTTGGGGGCTGGGACCCCGTTCCAAAGCACGGTGTGTTGATCAGCCTTTGCTTCTCGCCGGGACAGAGATCGGCCACTTACACAAGGGTCGGCCTACCCAGCGATTCAAGCTTGGCAAGCCATGAGGCGAAGTGGACGCATTCACTGCGGATACGATCAAGGCCGATTCGCTCGGCAATCAGTTCGCCGTAGAACGCATCGTCGTTACGCACGCCGCGCTCGAATCGTTCAGCAGACGAAGAATCTCCGCTCGCAGTCGAGGGTATGGCACGTAGCCGCCGCGCTTCTTGTCTCCGGTGAGCAACCTTTTCGTGGCAACGATGATTGGAACGACGGCGATACCTTGCTTGCGAAGATGCACTGCCAGCAAGTTCTTGACGAAAACTTCCTCCGTCTGGCATTGCCAGGGCGAGGGCCAGTTGCTCGCGGATGCCCAGGACGTTTGCAATGCGTTGAGGGACGAATCGTGTTTCGCGCAAGGAGTCGAGTTCGACAAACCACACCCCCTGTGGAAAACGGCTCTCGACTCTGCGGGCTAATTCGATGGCAACCCGTGTTTTGCCAGTTCCGGGCCCGCCAGCGATCGTGATCATCCGGCAGGCATCCAACATGCGATCCAGGGTTGAGAGCTCGGCTTGGCGCCCGACCAGTGGTGTGGTGGGTCGCGGCGCATTGCCTTTGGCGGTGGCGGTGGTGGCTGGAGCGGTTGGACCTGCTAGTTTGCTCTCGGGTCTTTCCGCTCGCGCGGCGGCCAGATGCTCGAGGATATCTTGCACCAATTCGTGACGGTTCGTCGGGTACCAGATGGGTCGGATGCCCATTTCGGACAATAGGCGTGCACGCTCCTGGAATTCATCTTCTGAAGCGGGGTGGCTCACGATGGCGAACTGCACATTGCCGGTAAATCGATTCGCGATGTGTTGGAGCAGCGGAACTGTTCGGTCTGCGGCTAGACTGCACCCAACAAAAAGCAAGGACCGCGTGGCCAGAATCGCCATGAGCATGGATGGAATTGGCAAATTGGCGTCCACAGTACACCCTGCCGTGTTTCCATAGCACTGCTGGTAATCTTTGAGTGTTAGAACGCGTCCCGAACTAGTCTCGTAGTCGCCGTGCAATTTGAGCAACACCGATTCCTCGCGCTGCAAATGTCGGCCACCTTTCTCCAGCGCGTCGCGTCCCCAAAAATGACGTGTTGGAGTCCCGGCTTCGTCAAAGGTCCTTTCCAGGAGTCTGTCGAAGTTCGTGGTGATCACCACGCCGCTGGAAATCCGGGGAATTGAGGTCACCGCCCCTGAGATGGGCTGCTCAGGCAATCGATGATCGCCGAATGTGTCTTCGAGATGTTCCTGAAATCGTCGTGATCCGAGTTTTGTTTGGACCAGTTCGGCGGCCTCCTCATAGTGGCCGGATCCCAATTGCTGGTTGACGGCGGCGAGCGTCGCGGAACCCGCGCTTTCGCCAAGTCCTTGCAGGAACTTCGTCCAGCCGGGAAACAACGGTATGGACAGGCCGGCTCCGACAAAGGGAACCACACCGTGATTCGTTTGCACCTGGGTAACGAGGTCCCGCAGGTGCGCTTCGTTCTCCGGGAAAGCGCCGATGCGTCGCCATAATTCGAGTTCCTTCATCATGGTCCAAGACGGTTTACTTGGTTCCGAAAGCACATTGTTCCCACAAGCCCCTGCCGCGTCGCCAGAATCGTCGGGGGTTGGTCGGGACTGATGATGCTGGCAAGCGATCATCTGCCGGGGCCCGGTAGGGTCAACGGTTTTTCCGAAGGATATGAGCCGAACTCAGCCCATTGAGGCAGATCTCCGAGTTGCCGGCGCCGCATGGGATGCTGGGGCGAAAAGCGGCAGAGGACTGCGCGCGCTCCAAAGGGTGTCATCGTGCCACTCGAATGGCGGTGCCTTTGGAGCAGCGCGGTGGCCCTCCACCGCTTTGGGGGAATTGCGGGGACTACCGATCTCCAGTGGTCCGATAACTCGGCGATGCGCCTAGCCCGTTGTGCGGGTGACAAATTGCCTTGACCCTCCGTAGGCTGCACGGATGCTCGAAGGACCTAACGATTCCCGCGCGTGCCTCATCTGATTCCCTTGCGTGGAGTCGCAATGAAGCGTCTGAAGTCACTCAAACCAGCTCTCGATGGCACCGGTAATGATACAAGAATGCGGCGGCACAAACGGGCTTTTCGAGTCCTTCAGGGATCTTACGGGTCGATGGCTTGGGGAAGTTGCCGCGCTGATCATCGCTTCATTCATTGGCGTACAGGCAGTGGGTGCGAACGAGGTGGATTACAACCAACAGATCAAGCCACTGCTCCAGTCGCGATGTTACGGTTGTCATGGGGCATTGAAACAGAAAGCCCAACTGCGATTGGATACGGTCGAATCCATGCTTCAGGGAGGGAAATCGGGGCCAGCGGTTCGCCGCGGTGATGCGGTGAAGAGTCTTCTGATTCAACGGGTGATCGAGACCCAGTTGGACGAACGAATGCCTCCCGAGCATGAAGGGGAAGCGTTGTCCGAAGGGCAAGTGGCATTGATGAGGCAATGGATTACCGATGGTGCCCGAGCGCCCGCGGATGAGACGCCTGAAACTGACCCAAAAGAACACTGGGCATTTCGGCCCATAAAGCCCCCAAAGGTTCCGCGCGTTGGGAACACGGATTGGGGACGCAATCCCATTGACGCCTTTTTGGGACAAAAGCATGAAGCTTTGGGAATTCATCCGCAACCGGAGGCCTCAGGCTCAGTGCAATTGCGTCGGGTTTACCTCGACCTGATCGGGCTTCCGCCAGAGCCTGAGGAGGTCGTACGCGTCGCTCCGATAGACACCTCGGTTTGGTATGAACGCACGGTTCAGCGGCTACTTCAGGATCCACGTCATGGGGAGCGTTGGGCCAGGCATTGGATGGACATCTGGCGTTACAGTGATTGGTGGGGACTGGGCCAGGAATTGCGCAATAGTCAGAAGCATCTCTGGCACTGGCGCGATTGGATGGTGGAATCATTCAACGCGGATATGCCCTATGATGAGATGATTCGTCTCATGCTGGCTGCGGATGAATTGCATCCCGGCGATACCGACAAGCTTCGAGCTACCGGATTCCTAGCCCGGAACTATTTCCTTTTTAACCGCGACCGATGGCTTGAAGAAACCGTCGAGCATGTCGGCAAAGGGTTCCTGGGCTTGACCTTGAATTGTGCCAAATGTCATGACCACAAATACGATCCCATTGCGCAGAAGGATTTTTATCGGATGCGCGCCTTTTTTGAGCCCTATCAGGTGCGTTTGGACATGTTGCCTGGAGAAACTGACTTGGCTCGAAATGGTCTGCCGCGGGCATTTGACGCGAAGTTGGAGACTCCGACGTATGTTTTTGTGCGCGGACAGGAGATGCAACCGGACAAGTCGGAGCGGATTCAGGCCGGAGTTCCGGAGTTGCTGGCGTTCAAGCCGTTGTCGATACGGCCGGTGACACTCCCTGCGCTCGCCTGGCAACCGGAGCGGCAGTCTTGGGTTTTGTTAGATCATTGCGAGTCTGCGCGTCGAATGGTTCAACAGGCAGAGGTTGCGTTGGAACAGGGTCGTCAAAAATTGGAGGAAGCCCGGCGGTCGCTGGCGCCGTCTTCTGAAGTCGCCCTGCGCGATTCAGGTGGCGGTCAGGCAGTCTTGTCGCCAGCCCAACTTGCAGAAGGTGAGTTCAAACTAGCCGGGCTCTCGTTGGATTCGGCCCGAGCGGAGCAGAAAGCGGTGGAACGTCGTGCCGAAGCCATGCGGGCGACTTGGGCGACCGAGAATTCTGCCGGACACACGCTGGAACAGGCCCCGAAAATTGAAGAGCAAGAAGCGGTCACCGCCGCGATAAGAGCCGAGCGGGAAATGGCTTTGGCCAAATCGAGGCAAGTATTGGCGTCGAATGAATGGCGATTACGACTGGCGAAAGCCGATCAAAAGGCAGGCATAGAAAAGGAAATGACCGCGGCGCGCGATTCGTTTGAGAAGGCAGCCAAGGCCGTCGAATCCCCGGTAACTCCAGGTGATAAGTTTACACGATTGACCGGATCCAAGTGGACCACCACACGATTCATTCATCCGGATAGAGACGATCCGTCATTTGAGTTTCCCCGTGAAAGCAGTGGGCGCAGATCGGCCTTGGCCGATTGGATCACGGACCCTCGCAATCCCTTGACCGCCCGGGTCGCGGTGAACCACGTTTGGGCGCGCCATATGGGAGCCCCGTTGGTGAGCCCCGTGTTTGAATTTGGGCGGAAAGGCAAACCGCCGGATCACTCCGAACTCCTGGATTGGTTGGCCTCGGAATTGATCGAGAGCGGATGGAGTTTGAAACATCTGCATGAGCTGATTGTGACATCTGCAGCCTACCGGATGTCCTCCTCGGTTACCGGTGCCGGGGACAGTGCAACCCGAGATCCGGACAATCGATATTGGTGGCGTCGAACTCCTATCCGTCTTGAGGCGGAGGTTGTGAGGGATTCGATCTTGTCGATGGCTGGCGTATTGGACACGACGCGCGGTGGCCCGTCCGTAGCTCCTGGCGACCAGGCGTCTTCCCGGCGCCGAAGCCTCTACTTCTTCCATTCCAACAATGATCGAAACCTGTTTCTGACCACCTTCGACGAAGCGGCTGTCATCGAATGCTATCAGCGCGAGCAAAGCATTGTTCCCCAACAAGCGCTCGCCTTATCGAACAGCGCGTTCGTTCACGATGCCGCGGGCTGGATAGCGGCCCGGATCAGCCGCCCTGCAGCGTCGATGGCAACTGAATCGATTTCCGATTCGGAATTCGTCAGGGGTGCATTTGAAAGGATTTTGGGACAGTCCCCTACAGAGGCTCAAACGGCGGCGAGTCTCAAGGCATTGCTCGCCTGGCGTGAGGAGAACAGTGCTGAGACCACCCAGTCGGATTTGGATGGGATTTCGGATGCGGAGCGACGCCACCGCGATTCACGACGCCACTTGATGTGGGCATTGCTCAATCACAATGACTTTGTCACACTTCGATAGCCATTGAGTGCAGCGTGAAACGGGTCATGGCGTGGAAAAACAGAAATTAGAACATGCAATCCACATGACATCGATCCATTCGTTCGAGGCGGACATTTCTAGCCGATGTGGGAATGGGCTTCACCGGGTTAGCATTGGGAGCCATGCTGCAGCGAGACGGAAAGGCCAGTGAACTGACTTGGGCACTGCCCGATGGTCGGCCGCATTTCAGCCCCCAGGCCCGAAGTGTGATCTGGTTGTTCATGAATGGGGGTGTGAGCCAGATGGAAAGTTTTGATCCGAAGCCCATGCTGACGAAATACGCCGGCAAAAAGATCTCAGAAACTCCATTTGCCGGCGTGCAGGACGCCGGAAAGCTCGCCATTGAACGATCGTTTGCCATGAATGCGGAGCAACGAAGCGTGTTATACCCGCTTCAGGTTGGTTTCCGGCCTCATGGACAGAGTGGGATCGAGGTCAGCGACTGGTTCCCGAACGTGGCACGGCGCGTGGACAAATTGGCGGTGATCCGGTCCCTCTGGACCACCGACAGCAATCATGGAGCTCAGACCCAGTTCCACACGGGACGCAATAGTCTCGACGGGGAGTTCCCCACATTGGGGGCCTGGGTCCACTATGGCCTGGGTTCGCTCAATCAAAACCTGCCCCAGTTCATTTCCATTGGGCAACGTGAGTATTGGAACAAGAAAGACGGTCATTATCTGGGCCCGGCCCATGACGCGGTACCGCTACGCATTGATCCCGGCAATCCTCTCGATTACGGAAGATCGGAACGACCTTTTTCACGGCGCGACCGGTCCGTGGGAATGGATTTGGTGAGGGAATTGAACGCGCTGAGCGGGGTGGAATATCCCCAAGATCCTGGGCTGGCCGCACGCATTGCCTCTTACGAGCTCGCCTATCGCATGCAGATGTCAGTTCCCGAGATCTTGGATTTTTCCAGGGAAACGGCGGAAACGCGCTCGCTCTATGGGCTCGATCACGCACATTGCCGGGACTTTGGCCAACAATTGCTGGCGGCGCGCCGATTTGTCGAGAGTGGGGTTCGATTCATCCAAATCCAGCATGGAGGTGGCGGAGCCGGGGCCTGGGACGCCCACAGTGGACTGCGAGCCAATCACGCAGGAAACGCGCTCGCCGTTGACCAGCCGATTGCGGGTCTGCTCATCGATCTGGAACGGCGGGGTCTTCTCGATGAAACGATTGTGCTATTCGCCAGCGAGTTTGGACGGACACCGGGCTCGCAAAGTTCGGATGGGCGCGATCATCATATATTTGGTTTCAGTGTCTGGATGGCGGGTGGTGGGTTGAAAGGGGGTGTCGTGCACGGAGCGACCGATGAACTAGGCTTCCATGCCGTTGAAAACCGGCATTATGTCACTGACATTCATGCGACCATACTGGGGCAACTCGGGTTGGATTCGCGCAAGTTAGAGGTGCCTGGGAGGAAGCGTCTGGCCATCGACCACGGAACACCGATCCACGAAATCATCGCATGATGCATTGCCCTAAGCAGGCCCAAGGTGTTGGGGTTGCCTGGAGCATGGAATGGAGCTCTTGGTGGCCGTGGGCCTGCAAGGCGACCCTTTGGTACGTGCTCGTGCTGAGTTCCTGCGGCGTTTGGTTTGTGAACGCGGCTGACTCAACCAACGCGGCGCCCCAATCAGAAATCGACACCGCCCGCAGGCAGTTGGAACATCTTCAGAAGGCGTTGGATCGACTCCGCAATGAGCGAGGATTGTCGCAGGATTACTGGGCCGATGCTCAGGTTTTTGTGAAAGGTGCACTATGGGCCTTGGATCTGGAACCAACGATCGATCGGGCAAAATTCGGATTGGTTCAAAAGGCGATCGCACGAGCCACGGAACGAGAGAGGGCGTTGAGTGATGGCAGGCCGAACTGGGCGGAGCGACGAGGCCGCAGCATACGCGGCTTTGTTTCTAATGTGGACGGATCCACCCAACCCTACGGCATGATCGTTCCCCGCGGGTATGATGGAACCCGGCCGATGCGATTGGATATTGTTCTGCACGGCAGCAGTGGCAGTCGGGCAACGGGAATCGGGGATTTGGTGTTCATGAACGGGTACGACGATGGGGATACGGGCGACGTCCGTGCGCCCGACGTGGACTACATCGAGCTATTTCCCATGGGGCGTTTGGGTGAGAATGCCTATCGCTTCGAAGGGGAGACGGATGTCGACGAAGCGGTTGAGGCGGTGTGTCGGAATTATCGGATTGATCGGAATCGGATGGTTCTGAGGGGAAGTTCCTTGGGCGGGGTTGGGACGTGGCAGATGGGATTGAAGCGACCGGACAGGTATGTCGCTTTGGGGCCGGCGGCTGGCCCTATCGACACGATTGAATTCTCGAATTCTCCATGGCCGCATTTTGTTCGACTCCATCCATTGACCCCGTGGCAGAAATCCATGCTTCACCTGGTGGATGCCATTGATTACGTGCCGAATGGACGAATGGTCCCGGTGGTTACGGCAATGGGAGACAAAGATCACTACTTTAGCTCACATCAACTCGCCCAACGAACCTTCGACGCGGAACGGGTTCCCTTTGTGGGATTGGTGGACCGCGGTGCGGGGCATGGCATCACCAGCGAGGTGATGCAAGAGCAGTTGCGGTTGTTGGGCGAGCATGCAGCGATCGGGAGGGAACCGGCACCCAAGCGCATTCAGTTCGTCACCTGGACACTCAAGTACAGTCGATGTTTCTGGGTTGAAGTCCTGGGCCTTGCGACTCATTACGAACGTTCCGAGATCGATGCGACACTTGCGGAAGATAGCTCTGTGGACATGGTGGAACCCAAAAACGTCACGCGTCTGGCCTTGCGATCGCCCGCGCTGAAGGAACCATCCGCCACGCTCAGGATTGGCGGCAGGCGTGTTTCCGTGCCAGGCGCTGGGAGGCGCGCGCGAACGTTGGTGATCGAACGATCGGCAGGCGAATGGAAGTACCGCGGTGACATGGACCGGGTGGAGTTGTCGGGAAAACGTCCGGGAGTTCAAGGCCCGATCGACGACGCCTTCGCGACCAAGTTTCTCTGCGTGCGTGGCACTGGAACCGCCTGGAATCCGAGAGTGGCTGCCTGGGCGGAGGCCAATCTGCTTCGATTCCAGCTAGAATAGCGTCGTCATTATCGAGGCGAACTTCCCGTTAAAGTGGACACCATGGTGACCGAAGAAGATGTCCGGACAGCCAATTTGATTTTGTTTGGAGATCCTGGCAGCAATCGATGGATTCGGAAGTTGTTGCCTCAGTTGCCGCTTCAATGGACCCGTGAACAAGTGCGCTTGGGAGCGCATTGCCACCCAGCCAGTGACCATGCAGTCCAACTGATCCACCCCAATCCATTGCCACAGGCATCGGGCCGCTATGTCGTGATCAATAGCGGCCATACGTATCACGATGCTGAACTGCGGCTGAGTTACATGGTTTTTCCACGTGTCGGGGATTGGGCTGTCTTACGCGTCGGGGATTCTATGGCGACGGGTTTGGTTCCCAGGGTGGACGAGACCGTCTTAGATTCCGGATTCTTCGACGAACGCTGGCGCCTGACTTATTAAATTCAGGCTAACTTGGAAACCTGGGTTTCCGGGCTGGATCGGTTAAAAATGCATTTGACGATTCAGCAGATGGCGGATGAGATTGTTGATCATGCAGCCATCCCAATTCGGCGCATCTCTCACTCGGAGAGGCATTATCCATGCGGGTGCGCTTGGACTGTTGGGGTTGGGACTGAATCGGTTTGGGATGGAAGTGCAGGCGGCTCCAGCGGCCCGCCCCACCAGCGCACGCGGAAGAGCCAAGTCGGTCATATTGATTTTCAACTGTGGCGCACCGAGTCACCTCGATTTATGGGACCCGAAGCCGGATGCCCCTTCGGAAATCCGGGGGATCTATTCGCCCATTCGAACGAATGTGCCGGGGGTACATATCTCTGAACTTCTCCCGCGCATGGCAACGCGCATGGACAAGTTGGCGCTTGTCCGCTCGGTGCATCACGAGCATAGCGGCCACAACTCGGGGATGTATTGGTCGACCACAGGCCGTCCTTACCCGACGGACAGCACGCTCATCAATCCGAGCCGAACGGACGTGCCGTGTCTTGGGACGCTCGTGGGATGGTTGGCGCGACGTGACGGGTACACCGGCGGGGTGCCTCCTTACGTCATCACGCCATTCCCTCACTGCGACAGCAAGGCGTACATCACGCCGGGACAATATGGAGGTTGCCTAGGCGCCCGCTTTGATCCGTTCGTTTTAGATGACGATCCGAATGCTGCGGGGTTCCAAGTGCGCAACCTGGGACTGGAACGCGGCATGAGCCAGGATCGGTTTGGGCAACGTCTCCGTTTGTTGGAAACATTCACCGCGTCATCGCACCCAATCGTGTCGTTGCAGGCAGAGGACACGGATGTATTCAATCAACAGGCGGTGTCGCTGCTGCGGACGGGCAAGGCGGCTGCGGCGTTTGATCTATCGAAGGAGCCGGACTCTGTCCGCGAGCGTTATGGTCGACACACGTGGGGCCAATCGCATTTGCTGGCACGCAGGTTGGTCGAAGCTGGCACTCGTTTCGTGACGACGGTGAACGGGCCGAGCATCACTTGGGACACTCATAAGGACAACTTTAACGCGTTGAAGAACCGGCTGGTCCCCCCGATGGAGCAGGCCTATGCCGCGTTGCTCGACGATCTGGAAGAGCGTGGCCTGCTCGCGACGACGCTGGTGATTTGGATGGGCGAATTCGGTCGTACTCCGAAGATCAACGCGGATGCAGGACGTGATCACTGGCCTGCGTGCTACAGCGTCTTGCTTGCTGGTGGTGGAATTCGTGGCGGACAAGTAATCGGCGCATCCGACTCCATCGGGGCATACCCGAAAGATCGCCCCACGACACCTTCGGAAATTCACGCAACCGTGTTCGCGGCACTTGGCTATGACCTGAGAAACATCCAGTATGAATCCACCGATGGGCGTCCCATTCCGTTGACCGATGGAACACCGATGGCTGAACTGATCTGAGTTGCCCCCACCGCTTCGAATTGAGCTGGTCGCCGAGAAACGCAATTCCTCCATCTCGTGAGCGTGCTTCTGCACACCCCGCGGCAAGTTAACCAGAACCCCTTTGCGAACTTCGACCTCACGATCGCACATCGCTAACATTTTCTCTCTATCAACGATGGAGAAGATCTCGTCGGTTCATCCGCGATGTTGCGAGTTGGCATTTGGCATCTTGAATTTCGATTTTCACTTGATTTCCAAAGGCGCTGGGGTGTAACAAGCTAGTGATCCTAGAAGAGTTATCGACCCATGGCGTACTGTGGCTATTAGTTCTACATTGTTATAATTTTCTTCCGGCTGGCTTCGCGACGGAACTTAGATTCCATCGCCAGCTTCCGTCGTCGATGTCGCGCCTTGATTCCCGCCTCCACCTCCGCCGCGCTTCGCTCCTCTTGGAAGTACCAC
>SXSK01000265.1 GCA_005793375.1 Verrucomicrobiales bacterium
CTCCAACGATAGTCCTTCGGGTCGGTCACCAATCCCGCCCGGACCGGATTCAGGTCGATGTACGCGGCCATGGCACTCAACCCCTGACCAATTCCTTCCACCAGCACGCTCTTGAAGCGTTCTTCCCACAAGGTGCCTTTCCGTCCGGTGCGCCCGTTGTACCATTGGGTGAAGCGTTGCTTGAGCAGTTTCATGAACGCACTCAAATCCCACAGCCGTTCGTGAAAGGTAGCCAAGTATTCCGCCTCGGCTTGGGCGTCCTTCGCTGCGCGATACAGTTCAAAGCGTTGGCGGACGGCGCCAACGTTCTGATGACCGGACAACCGCTTCAACTTCTCGAGGATCGCTTCGGCGTTCGGCAGAACCTCGGGTGGTTTGGGCACCTCGACGAGAATGTGGAAGTGATTGGACATGAGGCAATAGGTGAGGACCTTCACCTCGCAGAAAGCCTCCACTTCACGCAATAAGCGGGCGAAATGCTCCTTCTCGGCGGTATTGAAAATGAACCGCCGATCCACCACGCGTGAAATGCAATGATAATGCCCGAGAGGAGAGTCCTCGGAGATTAACAATCGCGCCTGTCGCATGCCGTCATGATTTCAACTCCTTCAAAACATGGCAATCCTTTATTTTTAATAGACCTGTCACTTAATTTATCGCCCCTGTTTATGGATGGTCGAGTTGAGACCAGGAAACTCTCCGAGTTGAAATGGCAGGTTGAGGCGGCACGAAGCTTCGTTTTCGTTTATTTGTCCCATGGCCGCAGTGGACAGACTCATGTGGCCGCCGCCACCACCGTACCCGCGGGAGTGTGGGGAGGATTCTTTTTCGCCAATTTGGGCACTGGGCCTCCAGGTCGTGTTGCCGCTTGCTGATTGTTGTTCTGAATTTCGTCGTACACTTCCTTGCGGTGCACCGGCACGTCGGGTGGGGCTTCAATCCCAATCCGCACAGAATCGCTGTCCAAACGAAGCAGCTTCACGGTGATCCGGCCATCGATCACAATCGTTTCCCCAAGTTTTCTGGATAAGACGAGCATAGGATCAATCAGCGCTCACGAGGATCGGTTGTTGAACCTCATATTTTCCCGCGTTCATTAAGACCACCTGCTTGGCTTTCCAGGTATGTCGGTTGACCACGATGGGTCCCTTCAAGTTCACCGTGGCCTGGCCATTCCGGTGCAGTGTCACGATTCCAAACAGCAGCGCATCTTCAGCCGACGCTAGATTCAAAGAGCGCACATCGTCGTCGCTAATGTCAGGTTGATACGCCTGAACCGCCTCGAACGGTGGCACCACCAAGAACGCTAGTGAGGGGTCGTCCAATGCTTGTAACCACTTGAAGGGTTCCTCACCTGGATTTGAAATCAGCTCAAAACGCTTCAACTTTTCAAATCCGAGCAACCCGAGCGGAAAATGAAGCGCGCGCAACTGGGGTTCCTGAACCACAGGAGCGACGGCCAACTCGGCAAGATCGTTCATTTCCGGCCAGCGTAGCAGGTGGAATGCCAAAGGGTTCTCCAATGATTTTCATCGCATTTAACTCCGCACACGACGCCATCGTTCCAAAACCACCCGGCAACTTATTCACACGTCGCGGCATCACTCGGCAATGTTGACCCCGTACCTACCGAACGGAGCTAAGACGCGAACTGGCATATTTCGAAAGACACAACCGTCCACGTGCGAGATCGCCGACAGTAGCCTGATAATGACTCAGTTACAACAAATCGTTAACCGCTGTTGCCACACCGAACTGGTTCCGTGAGTTTCGACAAAAACCTCCGCTCCAATAGGTTAGGCCAACGAACGACCGAGAAATTCGCTCGAGGGGTCTCGTCAATCACGCAGGGACGATGTGCCGGCAACTTGCCGGGCGAATGCCCAAAATCGTCGTTCTTTCACACTTCGTGTTCATTCCGCGATTGAGCCCCCAGCAAGTTCTTCGTATACCTGCCGCAGAAACAACACGCCATGCCACCGACAAAGCATCCCAATTCAAACAATGTCCTGAGCATCATCATGGGCGGTGGCCAAGGAACCCGGCTCTTTCCGTTGACACGAGATCGATCCAAGCCTGCTGTCCCGCTAGCCGGAAAGTATCGGTTGGTGGATATCCCCATTTCGAATTGCATCAATTCCGAGCTCAAGCGTGTCTACCTCCTGACCCAGTTCAACTCGGCCTCGCTGCATCGCCACGTTTCCCAGAGCTACAAGTTTGATCACTTCACGGGTGGGTTCGTCGAAATTCTTGCCGCGGAACAAACTTTCACCAGCACCAGCTGGTATCAAGGAACCGCCGATGCCGTTCGGAAGAACTTGATGCATTTCAAGAGCTCAAACTTCGATTACGCACTGATCCTCAGCGGCGACCAGTTGTATCGAATGGATTTCCGAGAAATCCTCGCCAGTCACATTGAGAATCAGTCGGATCTCACGATCGCCACAATCCCAGTGACCCGCAAGGAAGCCACCGCGCTCGGAATCCTTCAGGTGAATTCCGAAAACCGTATCACCCGTTTCGTCGAAAAACCGAAGGAATCGACGGTTTTAGATAGCTTGGCACTCGACCGCGCCAGCTACAACACGCATGGCATTGTGCGCGATGAAGAATTGTTCCTGGCTTCGATGGGTATCTACGTGTTTTCACGCGACGTTTTGTTCGAGTTACTCAATAATACGCTGATGGACTTCGGGAAGCATATCATCCCCGGAGCCATCGACACCCACCGAGTCCACAGTCACGTGTTCCAAGGCTATTGGGAGGACATTGGAACCATTCGCAGCTTCTTCGATGCAAACCTCGACTGCTGTTCCGACATGCCAAAGTTCAATTTCTTTGACATGGTCGCACCCATCTTCACCCGCCCCCGGTTTCTCCCCGCCACCAAACTCAACAGCGCTGCTATCGACCACGCCGTGATCGCTGACGGATGCATCATCAGTCAGGCCGGGATCCGCCAAAGCGTCGTTGGCGTTCGCAGCATCCTCGAAACCGGTAGCTACCTCCATAGGGTTGTCATGATGGGCTGCGATTATTATGACAACGATGACACCAATGCCCGCAACGACAGCCAACGAATTCCCCGTCTCGGTGTCGGCCGAGGCACCCGGATTGAAAACGCCATCATCGATAAGAACGCCCGAATCGGAAATGAGTGTATTCTAACACCCTCCGGCAAACCCGAAAACTTCGATCATCCGCTGTACTTCATCCGCGATGGCGTGTTGATTGTGCCCAAGAATGGCGTGATTCCGCACGGCACGGTCGTCTGAAAGTGCTCCTGGAGCCAGCCCGCGTTAGGCCGCGTTAGCAACCGGGTCCGATTTCCGACGCACCAAGGGCTTGGCCTGACCCAAGGCCACCTCGCGCGTGATGGTGACGCCTGCGATATCATCCGTGCCGGGTATTTCGAACATCGTATCGCGCATCAGAAACTCTAACTGGGCCCGCAAGGCCCGGGCCCCGGTGTTCTTTTTGATAGCCTGGACCGCAATCTCGCGAAGAGCGTCCGGCGTCAACGTCAGTTCCACGCCATCCAGCGCAAATAACTTGGTGAATTGTTTCACCAAGGAATTCTTGGGCTGTGTCAGAATCTGTACCAAATCATCCTCATGCAACTCGTTCAGGACAGTGAGCACTGGCAGCCGTCCAATGAACTCGGGAATGAACCCAAAAGCCAGTAGATCCTCAGGTTCGACTCGGTTGAGAAGTTGCTGACCAGTGACTTCAGCCACTTTGCGGCTTTCTTCGTTGGCTCCAAAACCCATGACGCGCCGCCCCAATCGACGTTGAATCACACGGTCCAATCCCACAAAAGCGCCGCCACATATGAACAGGATGTTCGTTGTGTCGACCCGGATGTACTCCTGCTGCGGATGCTTTCGTCCCGCCTGCGGCGGCACATTGCAGACTGTCCCCTCCAGGATCTTGAGCAAGCCCTGCTGCACTCCTTCCCCACTCACATCCCGAGTAATGGACACGTTTTCCGTCTTCCGAGCTATTTTGTCGATCTCGTCGATGTAGATGATACCCACCTGCGCGCGTTTGACGTCAAATTCGGCGTTTTGAAGCAACCGCAGGATGATGTTCTCCACATCTTCACCCACATAACCCGCTTCGGTAATGCAGGTGGCGTCCGCCATCGCGAACGGCACGTCTAATACCTTGGCCAAGGTACGAGCCAGCAGCGTCTTCCCTGAACCTGTAGGACCCATCAACAACACGTTGCTCTTTTCAAGTTCCACGTCCTCCAAAGCATCCGGAACCCGCTCAATGCCCTCAGTCTCCTGGGGCTCCACTGCCGAGGTGGAAAGGATGCGTTTGTAATGATTATAGACCGCGACGGAAAGCGTCCGCTTCGCTTCCTCCTGTCCAATAATGTATTGATCCAGGTGGCTCTTGATTTGAGCGGGGCGTGGAACATTTAGCCCACGCAGTTGCCGCGTCGACTCGCTGCGTTGCTCCTTGTCCAAGATGTTTCGGCAGACCCCCACACAGGCGTCGCAAATGTACACTCCAGGCCCAGCAACTAACTTCTTCACTTCAGTGCGGGACTTGCCGCAGAAGCTGCACATCGTGACTTGATGAGTCCGTGCCATGAAGGAATGAATGAACTGTATCGAGTCCCACTCCGGTGCTGGTCAAAACCGGCAGGGTAAACGGAGCTGTCAACGCCTATTTCGCGTCCGAAAGCATCAGTGCTGGGATCTCTTTTCGACTCTTGACTACCTCATCCACGAGACCATAAGCACGGGCTTGTTCAGCCCCCAAGAAATTGTCGCGATCCGTGTCTTTGCTGACTTGGTCTGCTTCCTTGCCGCAATGATGCGCAAGAATCGCGTTGAGCCGATCCTTCAACCGTAGGATTTCCTGCGCCTGGATGCTAATATCCGAAGCCTGACCCTGCACGCCACCCCATGGTTGGTGGATCATGATGCGCGCGTTGGGCAGCGCGAAGCGCTTGCCTTTGGAACCAGCCGCCAGCAGGACCGCACCCATGCTCGCCGCTTGGCCAATACAGTACGTATTCACGTCGCAGGTCAGAAACTGCATCGTGTCGTATATTGCCAAACCCGCCGTCACGCTGCCGCCCGGTGAATTGATGTAAAGGTGAATGTCCTTTTTCGGGTCCGACATTTGAAGGAACAAGAGCTGGGCGATAATGACATTGGCCACCATGTCGTCCACCGGGGTGCCTAGAAAAACAATCCGGTCCACCAAAAGTCGGGAGTAAATGTCGTAACCACGCTCACCGCGACCGGTTTGCTCGACAACGTAAGGGACGAGAAAATTGTTCATAAGTGAAAGCTTCCCAGCAACCGCAAGCTAGGAGGACTGTCCTGGAGCGTCAAGGAATGCAGGGCACCGCCTTTTACCCGCCGAATCAGTGCCCCCACGCATAAACTAGGCACTGCGATTGCTTTAAGGTGGACCCTCGGCTAAAAAATAAACCGGCCATCGGGCCATTGATCAATGACGACGAATACTCCAATGAACCCGCTGAAGCACTGCCTTCTCATCGAATCGCATGGTGCACACAAGACTCGCATCACTAACTCACGCCTCCGCCGAGCCCTGGCAGGGAGCATCCTGGGGATGGCTTGCCAGCTAGCCGCAGCCACGTTTTTTGTGTCGCCGAGCGGCAGTGACACGAATCCTGGATCAGAGACGCAACCCTTCCGAACGGTCCAGAATGGAGTGTCTGCAGCTCAACCTGGAGACACGGTCCGTTTATTGAGGGGCATCTACGAGCAAAGTGTGAAAACCGTCCGCCACGGCACGGCAACTCAGCGCATTGTGGTCGATGGCGGGAGCGAGGCAACGCTTCTCCAGTTTACATTCGCCCATTCCAACGTGGTCTTGCAAAACGTCACCCTAACGGGCCTGACACAGCCGTATTCCCAACTGGTTTACTTCGATTTCAATGCACATTCTTGTGTGCTTTCCAACACCGTGATCGATGCGGCACTCGCCCCCAAAGTCTATGGAATCTCTTGGCGCGGCCCCAGGGTAATGCCTTTCGGCCTGGGCGAAACCGCCAGCGACAATCTCATCATCAGCAATGTTGTTAAACGCGTCCAGGCCATCACCCTAATCAGCATTATGGGCGACCGAAATGTCGTTCGCGGAAATCAGTTGCTGGATTCGGGGCAAGTGGATTTTGTTCGGTTGTTCGGACGCTCCAATCTATTTTCCGGCAATATCTGCTCCAATAATTATTCCGTCGCCGATGCGGGGAATCATCCGGATTTCATTCAGGCGTTCGGCAATAATGGCCATGGCAGCTGGGGGCATATCATCGAACAGAATCTGGTCATCGACATGCCCGGGGGACAACTCACACAACTCGAAGGCAATTTGGTACCCGAAATCGGCAATTGGACCTTTCGCAACAACGCGTTCGTCAATATTGGCCTCGGGGCCAGCTGCAGTATTCCTCAAATCCGTTACTTCAATAATCTCTTCTACCGATGCAATTTCGCCAACCGCGGCCATGCACTGAATTTTGGTCCCCGCTCCTATGGCGGCCCCAATGACACCGCCAAGGGTTACAATGGCGCCATTGGCCTGAACTATCCACACGGTTGCGAAATCAAAAACAACATCTTTCTCGAATGCGGCGACAGCCGTGACACCGTCGGTTGGTACGCCTTTTCCCAGGATCTCACCGGCATCTCCGCAGACCACAATTATGTTGGCAAAATCGGTTATGCTCCTGTCGACGTCGACGAGTTGAAACGGCCTGTTGGAACTCCCGGCGGTTGGGCCACTTGGGGAGGGTGGTGGGAACCGCATGGCATCAATGGCGGGAATCCAAAAATACCACAGCTTTCAGCTCTCAACTTCCAACTCGCTCCAGACAGCTTCCTCATCGATCGCGGCGCCGATTTGGGATCTGCACAGCGGGATTTCATGGATCGGTCACGACCTCAAGGCACCGCCTTTGACATCGGCCCCATCGAATTCACCAAGGATTCATCAGATCCCAAGCCCCCAGGTGTACCTCCGTCCCCACCGCAAAATCTTCGAGCCGTATCCCCTTAACCACTCGATGAATCTCTCTTCCATTGGATAGCTCTGCTGCGCTCATCACTTGATCGGATCCCAACGCGTCACCCTCCGAAACCCAAGTTGAGGCTTGGGTCGTCTGGATTCCCGCACTCGACAAGCCTAGCCAAATCAATTTGTCATGGGCCTCGGTCTCTCCTTAGGCTCACCTTGTCACGCCGCCCACTCAATACGTCTGTCATGAACACTCGACACATCGTCTCTCGCCGAACCTTTCTGAGGTCCTCCGTCGCTGCAATGGCCACCATCTCCATTGTGCCGCGCCACGTTCTTGGTGGTCCAGGCCATACCCCACCCAGTGAGGTCCTCACCCGCGCCGTCATCGGCACCGGTGGGATGGGCATGGGGCACGTCAAATCCATCAATACCAGCTGCAAATTGCTCGCTGTCTGCGATGTCGACACCAAACACCTCGAAAATGCGCTTAAAGCCGGTGGACCTGACGTCAAGGGTTACCGCGATTTCCGCGAGGTTCTTGCGCGAAAGGACATCGACATTGTCCATATCCCGACCCCACCCCACTGGCATGCCATCATGGCCGTGGAGGCCGCCAAGGCAGGCAAGGATATCTGGTGCGAAAAGCCGATGACTCGAACGATTGGTGAAGGCGAAGCCGTCGTTGCCGCCGTCAAAAAACACCAACGCATTTTCCGCCTCAATACTTGGTTCCGATTCAGCGATAATTTTTACGGGATGAATACCCCCGTAAAACCGATCAAAAAGGTCGTTGTAAACAACCTTCTGGGTTGGCCACTCAAGGCAACATTGAACGCGTCCACCGGATTCGATTGGAAGTTTTACTGGATTGGGCGCACCGATCTCACACCGCAACCCGTACCGCCCGAGTTGGACTACGATTCCTGGCTAGGACCAGCCCCGTTCAAACCCTACCACCCTCACCGTGTTCACGGAACCTTCCGCGGTTATTGGGATTATGACGGCGGCGGGTTGGGCGACATGGGGCAACATTACCTCGACCCAGTCCAATATCTCCTGGGCAAAGACAACGAAAGCCCTATCGAAATCGAATGCGACGCACCCAAACAGGACCGCGACGCCGTCGGCACGTTCCGAGTCATCCGACTTAAGTACAAAGATGGCTGCGAAATCATCATCGACGGCGAGAATCGTTACAAGGAGGCGGCGTTCCTCGAGGGACCCAACGGCAAGATTTTCAAAGGTTTTAAATCCGATATCGCCGACTTGGAGCGGAAACTGGCTCAACTACCCGATCCCGAACCCCAGATCACCGACTTTGTGGAAGCCGTGCGTTCCCGAAAGAAGTTCGCCCTGAATGAACAAAACGGTCATCGCTCCTGCACACTGATCAACCTAGCCAAAACTGCCATGCAGACTGGCCGCGTCCTTCACTTTGACCCAAAGAAGCAGCGATTCATCAACGACAAAGACGCCAATAGCTACATTCGCCAGCCCATGCGCGGTAAATGGAAGGTCTAATGAGCTCGAAAAGCACACCGGCGAGCTAATTGGCACAAATTGACGTCCCCCGCACGCAATTCCCTGCAAGGAATTGGATTACGCTCTTGCCTCGGGTTTGCACCGGCAGGCACCCTCACCAAACGTCTTATGGCAGAACTGAACGGAAATCTTCTCGTCGCCCAATCGGGCGGCCCCACCGCCGTGATCAACGCAAGCATCGCAGGCGTGATCCAGGAAGCTGGTCATCATGAATGCATCGAGGAAATCTACGGAGGCCTCAATGGCATTCTCGGCATCCTCAATGAAGAACTCATCGACCTCAACGACGAGAAAGCGCGTAACATTGAGGGTCTCCGGTACACACCGGCCGCGGCCCTCGGCACGTGCCGCTACAAACTCGACTTCAAAAAGAAACCCGAACAAGCCGCTCGTGATATGGACCGCCTGTTCCAGATCTTTGAAGCCCACAACATACGTTACTTCTTCTACGCCGGCGGCAATGACTCCCAAGATACCGCCCACAAAATCCATCTCGAAGCCGCTAAGAGGGGCTACGAAATGCGCGTCATGGGTGTTCCGAAGACTATCGATAACGACCTTCCCTGTACCGACCACTGCCCCGGTTATGGCAGCGTCGTCAAATACAACTGCGCCACCGTGATGGAGGTCGGTCTCGATGTCGGTTCGATGGCCACCGATGATGGATCGTGCTGCATCGTTGAGGTCATGGGACGCGCCGCCGGTTGGATCGCTGCTGGAACCGTACTTGCCAAACAGGGAAACGCCGCCAATCCGCCCCATATCATCCTCCTGCCCGAAATCGCATTCGATACGGAAAAATTCCTTGCCCGCGTCCAGGAAGTCGTCGCTTTGAACCGCTACTGTGTCGTCGTTTGCGGTGAAGGACTCAAAGATGCGCAAGGTAACGAACTCGGAGCGGACAAGTCCCGCCTCGATGCCTTTGGCCATCCCATCCTAGCCGGAGCTTCCGAGGTTCTTAAGAATCTTGTCCAAGATCGCCTCAAGCTTAAGAGCCGCACCGTGCTTCTCGGCTATGCACAGCGTGCCGCTGGTCATTTCGCCAGCCAAATCGATGCCGAGGAAGCCCACGCCTGCGGTGTCGCTGCCGCGCGCGCCGCCGCGGATGGCAAGAGTGGCCTCATGCCAAAGATCGTCCGAACGGGCTCGAACCCCTACAAATGGACCATCGGACTCGAACCCCTCGAGAACATCGCCAATGTCGAACATTTCATTCCACGCGACTGGATCTCCGAGGATGGATTCCTGCCAAACGATAAGTTCGTTGAGTACGCGGCCCCGCTGATCGTCGGCGAAACGAAAGCCCCGACTAAAGACGGCCTGCCTCACTACGTCGTCCTCGAAAAAAACAAGGTCGAGAAGAAATTGGGCCCACGC
Organism: Verrucomicrobiales bacterium; assembly: GCA_005793375.1. Lineage (GTDB taxonomy): Bacteria > Verrucomicrobiota > Verrucomicrobiia > Limisphaerales > UBA9464 > SXSK01. The sequence continues at coordinate 9,928 of SXSK01000265.1, forward strand.
GCGTAACCCGCCTAGCCATTGCCTCGCTCGCTCAATTAGCGGCGCTTCAGCGAAACGTAGCATCCTCATGCTGCGTTTTTTTGCGCCTTCATGCCTCTCAGCCCACGAAAACAAGAACCTCCTTTCGGAATGACAATCGCCTGCCATTCGCGAAATCAGCCCCCTACCGCTTCTCCCTATCGATAAACGCCAGGATCTCCTGGGCATGAGTTTTCGGTGTCACTTTTGCCCAAATTTGTCGGATCCGACCATCCGATCCAATTAGGAACGTCGCGCGATGCGTCCCCATATACGTGCGCCCCAAGAACGATTTCTCTCCCCACACGCCATACGCCTGCACCAAAAACTTGTCCACGTCCGCAAGAAGCCGGAACGGTAACTGAAACTTCTCGGCAAACTTTCGATGCGACGTCACCGGATCCACACTCACGCCCAACACCGCGACCCCACGTTCACTAAACCCAGGATAGGCGTCCCGAAATCCACACGCCTCGAGATTGCAGCCAGGGGTGTTGTCCTTCGGATAGAAGTACAAAACCACCGGCCGACCAGCAAAGTCCGAGAGCGCCACGGTGGAACCATCGGTCGCCGTCACTGAGAAATCGGGAGCGGGATCACCCACCTGTAGTGTTGGAGAGAATGACGTCGCCATTGAGGCCACTGTGGCACCATTATGGGCTAGCACAAGAGAACGAATCACCATGGTGCCGCCGCCAACAGCGACAACGTCACATCCCAAGCCCTCCCCGCCAATTACGGTCGTGTTTGACACCTGGGGACCGGACGATTACTCGTTAAACCCACTGAGCCGTAACGATTCGATTTGGGCGTGAGCGTTGCTTGGCCCGGACCGTTGACTAGACCACCACGGATCCAACCGAGCCGTTACGGCTGAGCAAGTCTAACTATTAACCTAGGATCTCGTTTCTTTATGCCTATCGCCATCGGAACATCCGCCCCAGATTTCACCCTGAAGCAAAAGACCGCCACCGGGCTCGCAGACACCCAGCTGAGCGCAAATTTTAGGTCAAAGAACACGGTTCTGTTGTTCTTTCCCTTGGCTTTCACCGGTGTCTGCACCCAGGAATTGTGTGACATCACTGCCGGTCTGGGCCAGTACGCCAGCCTGAATGCGGACGTCATCGGAATCAGCGTTGATAGCCCTTTCGCTCAGGAAGCCTGGGCAAACCAACACAAGATTGGAATCAAGCTCGTCAGCGACCTGAATAAGGACATCACCAAGGCCTATGGTGTATTATTTCCCATGCTCGCCGGTATCGGCGACACCTCCGCCCGCGCAGCATTCGTGATCGGAAAAGACGGCGTGATTCGCTACAGCGAACAGACCGCGACTCCCAAAGACCTCCCAAATTTCGATGCTATCAAGGCGACGTTGGCGACACTTCAGTAACGCTGCGGATAAACCTTCTGCCTCATTTTCATGGCGCCACTCCTGTGGCGCCATTTCTATTGCGCCAGTTGTCGAATCCTCACTCTCAATAGGCGTTCTTCCGATCGAGGAATGTCTGAAACATGATCTGCAAATCGAGAATCAAGCTCCAGTTCTCTAGATAATAGAGATCGTAACGAACCCTCTCCGCCAAATCGGTGTCACCTCGCAGGCCATTGACCTGAGCCCAGCCGGTCATTCCAGGCTTGCTCGCCAATCGAGCATTGTAATGGGGCACCTCATAACTCAATTTCTCGGAATGATAAGTCCGTTCAGGCCTCGGGCCAACCAGACTCATTTCCCCCTTTAGCACATTCCAAAACTGCGGAATTTCATCCAAATTCCACCGTCGCATCAGCTCACCCACTTTCAGAACTCGCGGATCCTGCCGCATGGTGGATTGATTCAGATGATCGGTCTTTTCTGCTCCCAACTGCATCGACCGAAGTTTCAGCATCTTAAAAATGTGTCCGCGCCGTCCAACACGCTCTTGGCTGAATAGAATCGGCCCAGGAGATTCGTTATAGATCCGCAACCAGCACCAAACTAAGATCGGCACGGAGCCCAACAACCCCACCGAAGCTCCGATTATGTCAACTGCCCGCTTCATGAAGCGGTTCCACGTCCGATCCAGAGGTAGCTCAGTGACACCCAAGATGGGAACACCGCTGATCGTTTCGAGCTTCAGGCCGGAAACAAGGATCTGGAAGTAGGATGGAATGATTTTGAACTGCACCATTTCCCGTTCACAGAGATTGGCCAGAGAAATAATCTGCTCAGTAGAGGTGTTTAGGTCCGTCAGAACCACGATGTCCACCGAAAACGACCGGATCATTGCGGGTAGCTGGTTGTATTGACCAACGGCTGGAATCGCTGTTCCAGACGGCGGAACCACCGCCTCGTTCGCCGACGGCAAATAACCCACAATCTGATACGCATGTGATTCGTCCGCATGAATCACATGCGTCAATTTGTCTGCATCCTCACTCCATCCCACGAACAAGACCCTCTGCCGCAAGGATAGCGCCAGCTTTTCCACCTGCATCAGTCGATGAAAAACCGCACGCCATGCCAACAAAGCGCAAGTCGCTCCAACACATGAACAGAGAACGTAGACCCGGGATATCGGCGGATTAAACCGAAGTACCAAGCTCATGCTGAGGTAGGCCACGAACCAGAACAACGTCCCGCTGGCAATGATAATGGCGACTCGCCGGTATCGCAGCAGGTGCCGCCGCTGATAAAGATCCAGATACAAAAAAGTGCCAAACAAGAACGCCGCTCCAATTAAGATAAGTCCCAAGTAGGTCTCAAGAAAGACTGGTCCAAAATCCACTCGATTCCACCAACTGGTCCTTCGTGGTATCAGCCCCGATTGAAAACGAAGCCAAAATCCAAAAAACAACCCGGCAAAGATCATCGCCACGTCACCCACCACAGCAATCGCCGTCGCCGTATCTCCGCGCAGACTACGACCCCGCGATCCCAGTCGGAACGGCCGGGTCGCGTCGTCGGCAAAATCAACCGGCGAGGATCCCGATCCCGCCGCCGCTGCCACTGGTGAAGTCTTGCTGTAGGTCACTTGTAAGAACCCTTGAATACTCGCCACTGCGATCTAGCATCACTTGTGCCACTTAGTCAAAAATCGGACAATTCGGCAAATGAATTTGATCCAAAAAGTGCCATCGCAATCATGCAAGTACTTCATTTTATCGATCTTACAAATTCATCCTCGGAGATTCATCCAAACCTCGCACGCCATGTTACTCCTCCTCCTGAAACGTTGGACCGCACTCGGAACCCTCTTGTCCAGCCTCGCACTTCAAGCCTTCGATCTGAACTCCGATCCTCAGCGCCATCGAATAGTCATCGAAACCGATGCCGGTGGGGATCCCGATGACGAACAGTCCCTCGTCCGATTTCTTCTGTACGCCAACGAATGGGACGTGGAAGGGATCATCGCGAACCGCCCAACGGCTCGCGACGGAGAAAACCGTAACCCGCATCGAACCGGTCTCGGCATCGTCAAGGCCTTGGTCGAGGCCTACAGCGCCGTTCAATCCAACCTGGTCCATCACGACTCGCGTTACCCAAGCGCCAAGTTGTTGCAATCGGTGACCGTTGCGGGATATGACACCACCCGTGCTGGGGTCGACCTGATAATAAGGGCTGCCGACCGCGATGATGGTCGCCCAATCTGGTATGCAGACTGGGGAAGTGACCGAGGTTCAGCCACCAATAATCTTCGGCGTGCCCTGGATCAGGTTCTTCGCGACCGGGGTAATTCTGGCTATGCACAATTCAAAAGCCGATTTCGTATTTTGGGTTATGACAAATTTGGAGAACACTCCACGCGCGCGCCCTACTGGCGGTTATGGGTGAACACGTTCCAACCGGAGCATCAAGGCAAGCGCTGGTACCATCAATTCTCCGCGTTAACCTCTAATGCCGCCGGATTCGATGTGTTCCGAGATGTCCTCATGGGTCACGGCCCCTTAGGTGCTCTTTACCCAACCAACACCACGCACTGGTTGAAAGAGGGCGATTCTGCGACCTTTTTGTATTTGGTACCGACCGGTCTCAATGACCCCGCTCAGCCCACATGGGGCAGCTGGGCCGGTCGCTATGGCCCCAACCCCGATTCCTCCCGGAGCCCAATGTACTGGGCAAACCAGGAGGACACGTGGAACGGCACCTTCCATCGAAACAACTCATTGCTACGTTGGGCCATTGCCCTCCAAAACGACTTCAAGGCTCGAATGGATTGGTGTGTTCAACCTCGCTCCAGCGCCAATCACCCCCCACAACCCGTACTCAATGGCGTTGCCGGACGATCCATCCTTCAACTAGTCGTCGCTCCAGGTGAGATTGTCCGCTTAGATGCCACAGGTTCATTAGACCCCGATGGACAGGAACTGAACTACGAGTGGTTCGAATATCCCGAATGTGGGACATATCGAAAGAGGGCCAACTTGAAACTCATAGATTCCCACAGCACCGCCGTGCATTGGGTGGTTCCGCAGGATGCTGATGGATTTTCCGCGCACTTCGTCCTCGCCGCGACCGATCGCGGCTCACCGCCACTCACTCGCTACCGCCGCGCCATTGTACATGTCCGCAGCCCGGAAACCGCCCGCCAAATCCTCGCACCTTACTTGGCTCCACCCCCCGGGTGGATCGGACTACCCGATCAACGACGCTCTCCCCTGACCCTACCCGATGGCTCCAAAATCTCGAAAACCGAAGAATGGGCCAAGCGCCGGGAGGAATTGCTTCGCGAGTGGCACGAAATACTGGGCTCCTGGCCCGAGGTTCTGCGTCACCCTCGATTCGAATCGATCCGGGAAGAACCGCGAGACGGTTTTCGTCAACGACGCATTCGTGTCGAAATCGCTGAAAACCAGTTTGGCGAAGCCTGGCTATTGGAACCCAAAGGTAGCGGACCATTCCCCGCAGCACTGGTGGTCTATTATGAACCTGAAACCAGCGTCGGCCTGAACCCGAAACAATCCCACCGGGACTATGCACTCCAATTGGCGCGCCGCGGCTTCGTCACCCTAGCTATCGGGACGCCGGGCGGAAATGCCTACAAACCCGATATTGGCTCAGCCCGCTGCCAACCCCTCTCCTTTCATGCCTACGTCGCCGCCAACGCTTGGACGTTACTCGCAAACCTTCCAAACGTTGACCCAAGTCGCATCGGCGTCGTGGGGCATAGCTACGGAGGCAAGTGGGCTCTGTTCGCAGCTGCCTTTTGGGAACGATTCGCCTGCGTGGCCGTCAGCGATCCTGGAATCGTCTTCGACGAGACACGCTCCAGTATCAATTATTGGGAACCCTGGTATCTGGGTTACGATGGATCAATGACCCGTAAACCCGGAATTCCAAGTCCGCTAAATCCGCGCACGGGCGCCTATGCCAAACTGATGGAACAGGGTCGCGATCTTCACGAACTGCACGCGCTCATCGCTCCACGGCCATTTCTGATTTCCGGTGGTGCCGAGGATCCTCCCAAACGTTGGGCCACATTAAGCCACGCCCTGGAAGTGAATCGGTTGCTAGGGTTCACCAATCGCGTCTTGATGACCAATCGCCCAAATCACGACCCCGATGATGCCGCCAATGAGGTGCTCTACGCGTTCTTTGAAGATTCTCTCAAGTTTCGATCTTCCAGAGTTACAAGACCATAACCCTCCTGGCGATCGTGAGTTGATCTATGCAATTAAATCATGATTAGAGCGCCTTCGAAATGCACAACCTATTGATTGTCTATGGTTTGCGGAGAAACGAGACGTATCGACAAGGTGATAACGTGAGTTTCGACAAACGCCTCAGGCGCCAAGATCCGGCGTCAGATCGATCGCGGGCAACTCGCGTTTCTACGTTGAACGCCTTGACGGCGGATTTTCAGAAATTGGTCAGACTAACTCCCCAGCCAGGGTCGCACCATGTTGAACCGTTGATGAGACACGATCACGCGCAAGTCCTCAGCATGAATTCGAACAGGAATTTGCTTTGATACTGAGCGAAGAATTCCGGCGTCGTATCATCCCCATGGCCACTACGGTCAGGCCCAAGACGTGAGCGCTTGCCCAATTTACCCATCCTTCAGGGACACCGACGGCATCGAAGTAACCCGTACTCGAATCCTCGCCATCGCCGACAACCACCAGATTGACCGTGAATTGCCCATCAGATGGAGCCGCCGTTTTTCTTAGCTGAGGTAGGAAGGTCGCGGCAAGGGTTGAAGCTGCTGTCGTACGACCTTATAGATTTGGAGCGCGAAAGCCCTCTGCCGCGTTTCGCCCCAGCTTCCCATGCGACCCCGGTAACTCGGAGATGCGCCCCACCGACTTTGTGCTGCTCTCCTTGCTTTGGCTTAGGCTATGGGATAAGGCACAGGCGCTTGCCATCCTTGAGAAAGCCATCGCACACGCCCAGTCGCATCTCAACACTCAGAGTGACGCCTTATCTGGATTCCAACAACTGCGCGCGAGCCTGTCGGCTCCATAAGAGACCAGGAATAACCGTGGGTTGAACCCAAACCACCGCCCTTGGGACGAGCCGGTTTTGTGACCAAACTCACCCAACAATCATTCGGAGAAGATAGGCATCGTCGAAATCGTGGGGTCTTCCATCCGACGTGGCCTGGTATCCAGCCCACGGGTCTTCATCTAAAATTGACGGAAAAATCGATGAGATCCTCGGCCATGGAAAGTTCACGCCCTCGAAGAGAGCAGAAATTCTCCTTCGCTGTCTTATAGCGGTTCGGCCACGCAGGACAGAACCACATGGGAACTGTCACCCCGTGCTGCGCCATGTTGGATGCCATACCGTCGGCAATGAACCACGGCTCTAATTGGCTGTAATACAGCATCTTACTGTTTGACCCATACACATTCATGCGACCTCCCCCGTCCCCTTCAAACGACGCGTTCTCGATCCGTTGCTACCATGCTGCGCTGCGCTGCGCCTCCATACCTCAGCCCATCGAGCACGGTTCGGGCTCGATATGGAACAGCTGCTTCATCTGCAATGGCGCTAGGTCCGGGAGCAGCTTTCTGTCCTCGCAGCGCTCGCCTTTTCGTTCCACAACATGTCCGACATCCTGATCAATTCCTGTATCGAACATCCTTGTCCCATCCTTCCTGTTTCCCCCTGAAGCACCCTTTATCCCCCTCCTCACGCCTATGTTGGAGCCTTGTCGACGGTGCTCCGGTCGTTCTCCTCGTCCTCACCCAAAATTCGTCATACCGCAAGGCAGTTAATTCTACATTGTTATAATTTTCTTCCGGCTGGCTTCGCGACGGAACTTAGATTCCATCGCCAGCTTCCGTCGTCGATGTCGCGCCTTGATTCCCGCCTCCACCTCCGCCGCGCTTCGCTCCTCTTGGAAGTACCACGC
>SXSK01000266.1 GCA_005793375.1 Verrucomicrobiales bacterium
CAAGGAGTTTAAGTCCTTCTCAACCACCAAAAGCAACGCCGCTTTCAACGGGGGTGGCTCCGCGCCCGGAGCAGCCGATTCCAGAAGTTCCGGTCCATCTGGATTTTTCTCAGCTCCAATTCCAGGATTCGTTGCTGCCGATATCGTCCATGAAGAACTGGCAGCTTCGGGAAATGGCTGCTCAATGGTGGGTGACCAATCAGTCGGATGATCTATTGGGGTTGCCATACTGCAACGTGGAGAGGCTCGAATACCAGGTTCGCGCTGCACTCCGGGTGATCGGCCCCCTGCGTGGTCGGGCATTACTCTCGGATGAAGTGGGACTTGGTAAGACCGTCGAGGCGGGCCTAATCCTAAAGGAATACTTGGTTCGAGGGATGGTTCGGCGGTTCCTGGTGCTCACCCAACCCTCGCTGGTGGATCAATGGGCTGAAGAATTGGCGTCGAAGTTTGCGATCGAAGTAGCGACGACCAATCAGGCGGCGTTTCGCGCCGACCCGCTGGGTTTCTGGAAAGACCAAACCGCGGTCGTGGCATCACTGCACACGCTGAAACAGCCGTCGCACCTTGCCGTCGCCGAGAAAGCCCAGTGGGATTTGCTCATTGTTGATGAAGCGCATCATCTTCGAAATCGAGCGTCTCAGGCATGGCAGGCGGTGAATTCATTACCACGGCAGTTCCTCTTGCTGTTAACCGCCACCCCGGTGCAGAACTCGCTGGATGAACTGTACAATCTGGTGACCCTTCTTCAACCAGGCCAACTGCCTTCACCGAAGGAGTTCAGCAAGAAGTTTCTGGATTCTAAACGACCGCATCAGCCCAAGGAGCCCGAGGAATTGAGGCGCCTGTTAGGTCAAGTGATGATTCGCAACACTCGAGCCAACGCAGGACTGAATTTGCCTCCAAGACGCGCAGAAACGGCGCTGTTCGAGCCAGATGCGGAAGAACGTGCCTTCTGGCAGAACTGGGAGACTGAGTTGCGACGCTGCCTCAAAACCTTGCCAGCCAGCCAGTCGAGCCTGTGGGGACGGTTACTGTTGCAGGCTGCTGGAAGCAGTCCTGCGGCTTGGCATGCTGCATTGGAGAAATTTCCAGATGCTCACGCTTCTCGAGCATGGCGTCAGACAACGTGTGTCGGCAATTCCTGGAAAAAGAAGTGCGATTTGATACCCCCATTGGCGCGCTCGCCAGGTGGCGTCGTGGTCTTTACTCAATTCCTGGCGACGCAGGCAGCACTGGAAGATGCTTTGAAGACACACCGAATTCCGGTGATTGCGCTGAATGGAGCCACCCCGGCAGCCCAACGCCAGCCTCTCACCGAACGATTCCGCAGCCAGGGCGGTGTCCTCCTGCTGACACAGAGCGGAACCGAGGGGCGCAATTTGCAATTCTGTCATCAACTGGTGAATTTCGATTTGCCGTGGAATCCGATGGAGATCGAACAACGCATCGGGCGCTTGCACCGACTCGGTCAGATGCATCCCGTTCGAATCAGTAATTTCGTGCAGTCCGGCACCCTGCAGGAACACTTGTTGAACTTGCTTCAGGAGAAACTGAACTTGTTTGAGCTGGTGGTGGGAGAGGCCGGCCTTATTTTAGGCGAACGTTTTGCCGGTGAGGAATTTGCCGAGGCAGTTCTGAATCGATGGCGGGAGAGCGAGGGTCGTGTTGCGGATGCGTTTGCTGGGCTAGGCGAGGAAATTGCTACGGCGCGAGGCACCTATGATGCCGTGAGGCAACTCGACAACACCTTATTCGCCCAGGACTATGCAAACCTTTGATCCCAGTTCCAAACCCTTCTGACCCATGAAACTCGCTCGATTGCGGCACGACCCAGGAGTGCTCGCGGATTTCTACTCGGAAGCACTTCAACACTGCGGAGCACTTTGCGAACGGACTTGGTACGATCGACTGGACGTTGTTGCCGAAGGTCCAACGGCTCGGCTATGGAATGATTCAGGTGGCCTGTATCAGACCGAGCTTCGATTTCCGTCCATAGAAACCGAAGGAGCTCTGGAAGTGGGACGCGATGTTTTTCCCGGGTGTCCACTCACATTCCGTCTCGCAGAAAAGCTCAACGCCAAACCGATGACATTGGAGCGGTTGGTGATGGCCACGAATAGCACCGCCTCCCGACCGCCTTCGATGGATGTCGCAGAAAAAACCTGGAAGAATCGCTGGCCTGGATGCTTGCGGTGGCGGTTGGAAGCCCCATTTGCCGCCGGGTTTCATTTCAGCTTGCTGACATTGGTTCGATGCGAAATTCAGGCTATGGACCAGCGCTGGTCGCTCCATCGCGTGGCGATTTCACTGCCCAATGGAGAATTGGATGACGCACTGGCTGCAGACTCCTTTCTGGAGCCCGCACCCCCTGATGCCCCGCTGCCTTCCTGGCCCACTCCAGACCCGGCAGCCTGGCATGAACTGTTGAGTGCCGGCATCCAGGCTGATTTTCGAGAGGAACTGGCTGAAGTTCGGGTGCGACAAGCCCGTTACCTTCGTCGGGAGCTGGAGCGTGTCGACCAGTATTTCGAAGGTTATGCACGGGAGCTTGAAACCCGAAAATCTCGAGGTTGGACAGACCGCGAGGTGGCGGCGGCAAAGCTTCAACAACTGACGGATCGCCTTAAGGCCGCCAAGGCTGAGCATGAGAGGCGCAGACAGGACCAAGTGCATCGACACGAAATCAGGGTCGTGCCTCATCTCGACGCCTTGATGTTGATTGGGGAACCCGCGTGGCAGACCACAGTCTCGATGGTTGAAGATCATCGAGTGCAGTCCGTCCGCTCACATTTTGTTCCGCGAACCCGGCGTTGGTACCGCGAGTCGCACGTCGTCGCGACTTGAGACCTTTGATTTTCAGTTTTCGACTTTGAAAAAGTGGCGCGATCGGCTGACCGTGGCGTCGGTGAGTTTATCCGAGTTTAGTTTACTGGCCTTCAGCTCACTGTTCGTGATTGTTGATCCGATTGCGGTGATCCCGGCGTTTCTCGCCATGACGCCCCACGACACTCCCGAGCAGCGGACACGCATGGCGCGATTGGCCTGCATCGTCACTGCCATGCTGCTGTTAGTGTTCGCGTTTCTCGGCCAGGCGGTATTTCGATTTTTGGGGATTACCTTACCGGCCTTCCAACTCGCCGCCAGTGTCGTGCTGATGCTCATCGCCCTCGACATGCTCCGGGCCGAAAGGTCTCGTGCGCAGGAGACGAAAGAGGAAGTTGCCGCAGGTGCCGCCAAGCACGACGCAGCAGTGACGCCGCTCGCGATACCCATGCTGGCAGGCCCAGGTGCCATCTCCACCGTTATCCTACTCCACTCAAAAGCAGCCGGCTGGGCTCAGCAGATGGCCTTGGGCTTGAGTGTGATCTTGGTTTGCATCGCTGCTTATGGCATTTTTGCCCTTTCAGCCCACGGAGCGCGGTGGTTGAGCCCCATCGCCTTGCGTGTCAGCACCCGCGTCATGGGACTGCTTCTCGCCGCCATCGCCATGCAATTCCTCCTGAACGCGTTAAAGGAATTGGGCGTGATTCAGGTGTAGGGGCGGTCAGTAGATCATGGCGGTTTTTGGAGCACCGTTAGAAACACCACGCTGGAAATTCGCGTTTCGAAGATCACCCGGCCAACCAAGAATCGTGGCAGCGGACTGCCCTCACTCCAAAAAGTGCCAGCTCGCGCCTGCAACCTTCTGGGCGGGCGTCTCGGACGGGCCAAGAACTATTTGGCCTCCGGTCGCGGGCACCGGAAGAGCGTGGGGCGCTTGTCATCGCGGTCAGCGAGTCGGTGGAATCCATTGTTATCCACCGCCAGCCAAATATTCTTGGAATCGACCGAGAGCCCTTCGATAAATCCGTAACCAGGATAGGGGTTGAAATAGCCGTCGGAACGGCTCGTCTCGACGGCGGCGTAATCGTACTCGGCGAGGACTCGATGGGATTTGGCATCCACTCTCAGGACGCATCGGCTTTCACGGCAGAGAACCCAGAGTTCGCGATCGAACCAACAAAGGTCTGAGTAATGGACATCACGGGCCTGCCGTTCAAAGGGTGCCACCTGAAAATGATCGATGATTTGAAAAGTTTGCAGATCCACGGCGATAATGCGGCCTACCCCCCTCTCGTTCGCCACATACAACATGTTGTCGCCCACTGCGATCCCCTCAAACGATGCATTCGAATCCTTAGGGTCGAAATAGCGCCGCACAGGGGCCCAATCAATGGGCAGAACCTCGCCCGACTTCGAGGACGGATCATATCGGAAGACGCGTCGGCTGGATTCTTCACAGACGTAAATCCTACCCTGGCCATCCACGCCAAGGCCTTCGATATCATACCGTTTTGGCGTGGGTTGTCCGACTCGATAAAGGCGATCGGTGGAAAACAAGTCGGGCGCCGGGACGAGATCGGCGGTGTTGCCATCGGACCGAAATTTTATCTGATAAACAAGGGGCACGCGATCATTGACGGTGCAGAACGTTCCATCGGGAAGCCGGAGCAAGGCCGAAGCGTCAAACCGTTCGGGTGTCGCTGTCTGTAGTCGCCAGACGTTACCCACTCGCAAGGTGTAGGTTTGTCCCTTTTGTGTCCTCTCGGCGCGGACGGCTATGGGCGGGTTGACTATGGTTCGAGACGGATCGGAGACGGGTTTCGGGCCCGACTGAGCTTCGGTCACGCCCGAAAAAACAAAGAACCAAAGACTAACCAGAAGGACGTAAGGACAAGTGCTTAGGATGTGCATTGGGTCGCAATGGTACAATATTCCAGCAGTGGCAACGGGATCGAAATGTTATAAAGACTGAGGTTGGTCGATGCGGTTTTCTGAGTAGTTTTGACGTCTCAACGTGATGCGAAGCTGACGAAGGAAGGTCAGGACGCTTTTCGAGCGGCCCCTTAGTGGCGGTGACTTTCTCCTTTTCCCGGAGCAAAAAGAACCTTAGCTTACGCGTACCTGAATTTGGTGACAGGCGTATGAGCGGCACAACCCAATCAATTGACGATAAGCAGATCGTCCTGAAAAAAATGACACTCTACCAGTGGTTTCGCGAAGAGCGTGAAGAGATTCTTCGCCACAAGTGGTTTGAATCGCAGAAACAGGGTTTTGATATTGGGTTTGAAGCGGCACTGACTGATTGGATTCTGAATCATCGCGCCGGGTGGCGCGAGGCGCGAATAGCCGAGCAGCAGTTCCATTCATTGGTTTTGCATTAGTTAGTCATGTTTCTTCTGACACCAAATCGATCGGACTGTTGAAAGTTTCCGCCAACGACCCCGAAATAGGACTGGGCCTGAGCTCCCGACATTTGTTGCTCCAAGTTCACTGGATTTAGAGGTGATTCGCGTGTTTATTATCGCCGGCCGGCTTAGCCGCCGGCTTTTTGCTTTCAAATGACCCACATTCTTCTCGATGCCGCCGGATTCCAGGAACGTCTCAATTGGCTGGCACACCAGATCGCTCAACGCAATGTCAATGGTGCCGACGTGTTGATCGTCGGAATTCAACTGGGCGGCGTGCACTTGGCCCAACGACTGGCTTCCAAGTTGAGTGCCCTTTGGAATCGATCGGTGCCTTATGGAGTTTTGGATGTCTCCATGCACCGCGACGATCTCGGGAACCGAGCCACCCCCTTAATGCGGCCCACCGAGATTCCCGGGGACCTCACAGGTAAGACGATTCTGCTAACGGACGATGTGATTTTCAGCGGTCGGACGACTCGGGCGGCGCTCGATGCCTTGAATGACTTCGGTCGACCCAAATGCATTCAGCTAGCAGTGATGGTCGATCGCGGGCATCGCGAATTGCCCATCACGCCAGACTTTGTCGGATTACCGGTGGAGACTCGCGTGGATCAACGTGTGGAAGTTCTTTTTGTCGAGGAGGCAGGCCGAGACGAAATCCAGTTGGTCTAGCGCTTGAATTGAATCTCTCGACAGACGGTGAATGACGGAGTAGCCCTGTTGAGCCCTCCTATCGCCTTATGCCTCACTCCTGGACTCGCCAACACCTGCTGGACCTGCAATCGCTCAGCGCGGACGAGCTGGTGGTTTTGCTAGACACGGCAAGACACTTCAAGCAAGTCGGCGAACGATCCATCAAAAAGGTACCCGCGTTGCGCGGCAAGACCATCGTCAATCTCTTTGTCGAACCGAGCACTCGTACACGGATCAGTTTCGAATTGGCCGGACTGCGCCTCAGTGCAGATATCATCAATTTCAGCGCCGAATCGTCTTCGTTCAAAAAGGGCGAATCGCTCAAGGATACCGCTCTCAACCTGGAGGCTCTAAATGCCGACTTTATCGTCATCCGACATGGCGCCAGTGGGGCTCCACACTTCCTGTCGAGATTCCTAAAGGCTCACGTGGTAAACGCCGGTGATGGCGCTCACGAGCATCCCACGCAAGGGCTGTTGGACGCGTTCACTATACGCGAAAAGAAAGGACGCATCGAGGGTCTCAACGTGACCATCCTCGGCGATATTCTCTACAGCCGAGTCGCGCGCTCCAATATCTGGGCACTCCAAAAACTGGGCGCGAATGTCACGTTGTGTGGGCCTCCTAGCCTGGTGCCGAAGATCTTCGAGGAAATCGGATGCCGGGTAGTCTGGAACATGGAAGAGGCCTTGCGCGATGCGGATGTCATCAACCTCCTCCGCATCCAGCATGAACGCCAGCGCGCCACCATGTTTCCGAGCATTGGTGAATACGCCGGCCTCTTTGGCCTCAACCAGTCTCGGCGACATCTGGTGAAACCCGACGCGTTAATCATGCACCCGGGTCCCATTAATCGAGGTGTCGAAATCGACAACACCTTCGCAGATGGGGCGCAATCCGTGATATTGCAACAAGTCACGAACGGCCTCGCCATCCGCATGGCCGTACTTTTCTTGCTCGGCGGCGGGCGTCGAGAGGAAATTGCCGCGGCGGTGTAACTATCAGAATCCAGGGGATTTACACCCACAACGCGGCGTGACACCGCGATGACTCCTGCAACGACCCGGTCTGGCTTTGGGCGCCGCGTTGAACCCTTGAAATATCCCAATTCCACTGTTTTATTGCCACACTCCCATGAGGCTTCAATCTGCGGCCATGTCCTTTTTTGCCCGCGACTCACGTTGGTTTTACTCAAACCCAACCATTCGGCGAGGGGTACTGAATGTGTTGGTACTGATATCGGCAGTCATTCTAGATCCTTTGACAGCGGCGGATATCGACCGGGTTCGAGAAGCAGACTCGGTCCGTAGCGGGTATCGCCCGCTGGTCGCGGCAGATCGGGTAGCTACGCCCATTCTCGCTCCCGCATCGAAGGAAGGCGAAATCCGGCTCAAACAATTCAAGGTAGCCCCAGGATTGAAAGTCGAGTTGTGGGCCGCTGAACCCATGCTCGCCAATCCAGTAGCGTTCAGCGTCGATGAACAGGGACGAGTCTTTACGAGCGAAACCTATCGATATCGCTCCAGCGTCCTCGATATCCGCCACTACATGTTCATGCTCGAAGACGATCTGGCATCCCGGAGTTTGGACGATCGCCTCAAGCAAATTCGGAAATGGTTTGGGCCGGATGGCGAGAGATTGTTGTCGCAGGAAACCGAGGTAATCCGAATGCTGACCGACACCAACGGGGATGGAAGAGCCGATCAATCGACCGTTTTTGCGGATGGATTCAATTCCCCATTGGATGGCATTGCCTCAGGAGTGTTGGCTCGGCGGGGGGAAGTTTGGGTGACAGACATTCCCAGCTTGTGGCGGTTTCGGTCGGGCAATGGTGATTCTTCAAGAGACGCGAGCACCGGATTGAAGGTCTCCAATCGACTTGCGTCCTCGCCAAGAGCCATGAGGGGTTTCGTCGCCGAAGAATTGCAGCGCGGCTTTGGCGTGCGATTCAGTTTTACTGGGCACGATCTCCACGGATTAAAGTTCGGTCCAGACGGACGCTTGTATTTTTCTTGTGGCGATCGGGGCGCGCGACTGCTGACCAAGGAAGGGAAAACCATCGATCTGCCGGACGAAGGTGCCGTGTTTCGATGTGAACCAGACGGGTCCAACTTGGAAGTGGTTCACCGCGGACTGCGAAATCCGCAAGAGCTGGCATTCGACGAGTACGGGAATCTATTCACAGGGGACAATGATTCCGATCAGGGTGATCGTGAGCGTTGGGTATTGATTCAGGAAGGCGCGGACAGTGGCTGGCGTGTGGGACACCAGCATGCGCCGCTTGGCAATGCGGGCATGTGGAACCTGGAACGGCTGTGGGTCCCCCATTTTGAAGGGCAAGCGGCTTACGTGATGCCACCGATCGCGAACCTCGGGGATGGGCCCAGTGGCATTGTCTATGACTACGCTGGCACGTACTCAGGTTCTCAGCCTCGCACTGGTCTGGCGTCACATGGTGGCCCAGCGCACCGATTCCTCATGGCCTATTTCAAGGGAACCAGTGCCAAAAGCGGCATTTATTCCGTCGCGCTCCGCGCGAATGGCGCCGCCTTCGAGCTAGTCGATCACCAGGAGTTTGTGTGGAACTCGCTGGTGCCGGATGTGGATATCGGTCCAGACGGCGCCGTGTGGTTTGCCGATTGGCACGAGGGCTGGCCCAAGAGCAACAAAGGGCGAATCTATCGAGCATTCCCCAGCTCGCTGGAAAACGATCCCATAGCCAAGGAGACCCAACGACTTCTGGCGGAGGGACTGTCGCAGCGCGGAGCGGGCGAGTTGCTAGCCCTACTGACACATCCGGATATGCGCGTGCGGCAGGAAGCTCAATTTGAATTGGCGGCCCGCGGAACCAGTTCATATCCAGGCCTGCGCGATGTGGCGCTCACCTCGCCAAATCTTTTCGCACGATTGCATGCCATGTGGGGGATAGGCCAGTTGGCGCGGGTGCTGCCGCTTAATGCCTTTGTCGAAGAACTCGCCGCACTCAAGCCATTGCTTTCCGATTCCTATCCAGAAGTGCGTGCGCAGGCAGCACGATTGCTGGGAAGTTCCAAATTACTTTCTGCTGCCCAAGGAATCGCATCGCTGACGCGGAATTCTTCCGAACGCGTCCGGTTCATGGCA
Source organism: Verrucomicrobiales bacterium (assembly GCA_005793375.1). Classification (GTDB taxonomy): domain Bacteria; phylum Verrucomicrobiota; class Verrucomicrobiia; order Limisphaerales; family UBA9464; genus SXSK01. The sequence goes on from SXSK01000266.1 coordinate 9,051, forward strand.
TTACAGGCGCTCGGTGATCTGCTTTCGGATCCCCGCGTGGGTCGGGTCAATCGATCGGATGGGGGCAGCGCGGGAAAAATGCAAGACACGCCACTCTATGTGGGTTTTGCTCTCCTCAAATCCCAACCGCCAACACCCCAGTTTATTGCGGCGGGACAGCAACTCTTCAATACTCCGGAGCTGATCGAACGAGCGTTCCAAGTCTCGAGATCGCGTCCGCAAGACTCGAAACTTTTCTCGCTGAGTGCCGTCGTCGCGGCCCGCCGCATGGAGCACCCCAGCGCCTCTCTTTTTCTTGAATCTCTGGATCCATTGGTACAACTGGAAGCGGCTCGAGCCATCAATGATTTGCCGATTGTTGGAGCACTCCCAGCATTAGCCGCCATGGGTCAGCCGGGACTGCTCGACAAGTTGCTCCATCAGTTTTCGGCGTTGACTACCGAACTTCATCCACCACGGGTCCGGATTTCACCAGGCGCCATTCGGGATGTGCGCGTCGACCAACCCCTGCCCTGGACCAACGCGCCCATCGATCAGTTGGCACCGATGCTCTTGCGAATCGTCAACGCCAACTTCCGCTTAGGAACCCCTGAAACGGCTGTCCGTCTCGCGGCACTGACGGTTCGCAAAGATCTGCCAGAGCAGATCCGCTCGGAAGCCGTCTTTGCACTGGCGAGCTGGAGCAAACCTGCTCAGAGGGATCGTGTGACCGGCAATTTCCGGCCACTTGCGGCTCGCGATGCGACGCCAGCGCGCGATGCCTTGCGGCCCCAACTCGCGGTCTTGTTCGGCCCTGGTTCCTCGGAATTACAAATCGCTGCGGCCGATGCGGTGGCGCGACTCGAGTTGCGTGAAGCAGCGCCTGAGTTGAAAGCTCTGTTGGGGAACAGGGCAGCCTCGGTATTCGCTCGAGCCAAGGCGTTGCGGTCGTTGGCGATTCTCAAGAGCGACGGGTTGAGCGATGCATTAATCCTCGCGGCGGCTGACCCATCGGAAACGCTTCGTTTGGAAGCTTCAAAACTCAATGCTGAATTGAATCCCAACGACGCGGCGGGTGCGTTGGTTGCAAAACTCACCTCCGGTTCCATAGCGGAGCAACAGTCCGCTTTTGAATCCCTGGGAGACCTCAAATCGGAAAGTGCCGACGCGATCCTCGCGGACTGGTTGGATCGGCTGATGAAGCGCGAAGTGGCCAACGAGGTGATGTTGGATTTAGTCGAGGCAGCCTCTAAGCGCACCGCTACCGCTGTCCAGCAACGATTGACCGCCTACAATGAGTGGAAACTTCCTAACGACCATCTGACTCCATTCCGCGAGACCTTGACGGGCGGGGATGCAGAGCGCGGGAAAAAAGTCTTTTATGAACGCCAAGAAGTTGCCTGCACTCGGTGTCACAAAATTGACTCGGATGCCGGTGGCGATGTCGGTCCGAATCTCGCGGGAATCACAACACGAGCCACCGCAGAGCATGTGTTGGAATCCATTGTTTTTCCCAATCAACAGATTGCCGATGGATTTGAAAGCGTGCTCCTGACGCTCAAGAACGGCACAACCTACGCAGGGGTTCTCAAGTCCGAGACGGCGATAGACCTCGTGGTGAACTCGCCCGAAGACGGGTTGCTCACCCTCAAGAAATCCGAGATATCAACCCGGGAGCGCGGGTTGAGTGGCATGCCCGATGGGATGGGCCAGTTACTGAGCCGGCGCGACCTCCGGGATCTGCTGCAGTTCCTGGGAACTTTGCGTTGATTCTAGAAACCCACTACCAAGGCAACGGCAATGCCGACAGAACCGCGGCGCGCCATTCTTTCGTAGTGGGTTCGGGCGGCAGGCGGAGCCCGGATCGGTAGTCCACATAGCCTTTGCCTTCCGTGGAGAATCGAATCAACGGCGCCATAAGTTCCGAAGATTCGGTTTGACCGGCGAGCCGTTCTAATGCGACCCGGGCGGCCTCAACGGATGGGATCTCCAGCAGTTGCAACCGAACCAGGCGCAGACGACCATTAGAGAGTCGCTGCAAATGGAAGCCCAACTGAGGCTGCAAAAGTTGGCGGGCACCCGGCCCGCGGACGATCAGTCCCTGGATGCGTTGGGCGAGACTGCCCTCCAGGATGGTATAAAGAAATGCGTCGGCATTCGCGGCGAGCTGAGGCCAGATGGGTTGGACGGAGTATCCCCAGCAGTCCTCCAAGATTTTTCGATACACCTCGGCGCACTGGATGGGGCCGTAGGCTTCATCCGAGGGAATTCCCTGGAACACCAAGGCAAAGGAGGAGGCGTTGGCGGGACCCTCGATCATGACGTCGAGCAATGCGAGTTCTCGCAGCGAGGAGGCTAGCGGCGAATCCGGTAATCCAGACGCCTCATCGGGCTCCTGAATATCACGAAGTTCAAATCGAAGCGCTTCGGTGGCCCGCAACGCGTCAGACCTTGGCCGACTAGTGTTTAGTATTCGTAATGGCTTTTTGGAGGAACGAGTCAAAGCGGCTTCTGCCAGACCCAGCCAAGCATCCACCTTCTTCATTTGTTCCCGGCAGAAGATGGCGTGGACTTGTTCCGCGGAAAGCTGACCCAAATCGATCCGGCCCGCGGGTGCTGTGGCGTCGATTCGATTCTCCAGTACGTCCAATCGATCGCGGATAGCGTCGAGAAGCTGGGCCGCCGTTTTGCCACCTGCAGATTTGCGTTGAGCCCACAACGGGATGTGATCACTCCAAAAAGCTGTCCTGGTCGCGGGCAGAATAGGTTGCAGCTTCAAACCGAAAGCGTCTCCGTCAAAATGAAACTCTAATCGTGTGGGAGCGCCGGGCGGAATCGCCACAAGTCGTTCGGCGAGTGGTTGAGCCAATTCACGTTCCACCACCCGCTTGAGCGCCCGGGCGCCGAGTTGAGGGTGGTGCCCCAACTCCACCAAACGCGCGATCGCCGCCGGTGTGACCTCGAGCAGACATTCCCGTTGCCGGAGTCCTTGCCGACTGAACACGCCTGAAATTAGGGTGTTTGCTATCTGTTCCAGGTGCGACCGTTCGAGGGATTGAAACGCAATGACGCGATCCAAGCGGTTGAAGAATTCGGGTCGGAAGAATTTTTCGGCGGCACCTCGATACGTGTCCTCAATACGGACAACATCAGTGTGAAATCCGGGAGTGTTGCGAGCCTCACGCACACCGAGGTTGGACGTGAGCAGGATGACCGCGTTGGTGAAATCGGCGACGCGGCCGAGGGAATCTGTAAGACGGCCTTCATCGAGGACACCCAATAATAGATCGAAAACTTCTGGGGCAGCCTTCTCAATTTCGTCGAAAAGCACCACCGAGAACGGCTGTCGTCTCAGGGCACTGGTGAGAAGCCCGTCCGGCTCGCGTGGTATTCCAACGAGTCGAGTGACGGCACTGGCATGCACATACTCATTCATGTCGAAGCGAAGCAATCGTTGGGTGGAACCAAAAAGGAATGTGGAGAGTGCTTTGGCTGATTGCGTTTTGCCAACCCCCGTCGGACCGAGCAATAAAAAGGTCGCCAAGGGACGCGCCGGATCGTTTAAGCGCGCTTTCAATACACTGACGGTATCGGCGAACGCCTCGAGGACGTTGGGCTGTCCTGCGATTTCGCGACCTAGTGCTTCGACCACCTCACGACGAGTCAAGCCCGTACGCGCATCGAGCAATGCCAGTCGAAGTCCACTCTGCTGTCTAAATTCATCCAAGGTTTCGTTTCGTCCCACCCGGCCACCAGCGGCTCGGGTTGCCAGACGTCTCAAGAACCCTGCCGCCTTCCCTGGAAAGGCGGCGTCCCGCACAAATCGGCGATGCAAATCCACCGTTATCGGTACGACCTCAGGCGACATTTCACAACGATGCTGCGATTCCAGGTCACGGGAGAAGGCGATCAGCACTTTCCAGGTATCTCGCAGGGAGGATTCATGCACCGGCAAGACCTGGAACAGATCGGCGAAGGCTCGATCCCGTTCGCGGAATACCCGCAAGGCTTCGTGTGTCATTTCGCCAAGGAACCGGACCGATCGTTTTTCGAGAAATGGCTTAAGAACGGCAGCGACGTTGAGATCACTGGCAGCGCTGATACCGGCGCTGAACAAGCCCAGGAGGTCGTCGACATAGAGGATCGCGTCACGCGTGGCGATATGGTCGAGGATGGCGAGAACACGATTTTCCCATTGGCCAAGGACACTCATACCGCTGATGAGGCGCATCGGACTGACCTGCCATATCACACGAGGTGCCGAGTCGAATTCTTCTGGAGAAACCACCGAACCATTGGGCGCGGGTCTCAGTGACGAATTGCTGGGGGTACTTTCTCGACGATGTCGTCGTGCGGTTTCCAGGCGCCGAATTGCCTCATGGATCAGTGCGGTTTTCCCAACCTTGCGTGGGCCCACGAGGAGGATGCTCCGGCGATCGTGTGCCGAGAACAGTCGCAACAATTCGGCTACCTCGGTATCGCGGCCAACGGCGCGATCGAGATCCTCTGGATAGAGATCGTTCAGACGGTGCCCGATACGGCTCAGTTCCGTGGCGCCATCCATCGGTCCCTCCTCCTCATCGCCGAAAAGAACGGCAAACTTAGATTTCTTAGCTACCTGAATTTTCGAGGAAGGCTCGATGGAAACCTCCATCGATGCCAGGCGAACTTTGCCCTGCAAGATGAGTGTGTTTAGGTCTATGAGGATACCCGCCTTTTCCTGAGCTCTTAGGTGACTCGTGATCACCTGAGTCGCACGCTCCTCAAGCGATTGGCCTTGGCCGACTTCAAAAACTTCAAGGGGAAGGGATGGTGTGACGTACAACATTCGGCCCAAAGCGGCCCATCCCATCAGCACGAAACGTCTCAAGGCGGTGGTGGACTTCAATTCAATGCGTAGCTCCAACGTGGTCTCGTGCAAACTGGGGGCATTGGTCCAGGCAGCCAAATCGTCGTGGCGTGGTGCCTTACCGATTTCGGAAAGATGCTTCTGCACGGCAGCATTGAGACGATTTAGGACGCGAGCCAATTTGGGACCGCGCTCGCGGATGGTTGGGTGGAATACCGGTCGCACATCGAATACCACCTCCGAACCACGGCCCGTGAGTTCCTCGATCAGAATGGGAATCGTGAGGGTCATGTCACCGTTCACCCCCGATGGCGCGGATACGCCGCGCCAATCGTTCTTCGATCAAGATTCGAAGAATTTCGTCGATAAATTCCCCATTCCAGGGGCGCTTGCCCAGAGTGGCGTCCTCGACAAATTCTTGCCGAAGATCGAAGGCGCGACACCGGTTGGCGTGAAACGTGGCGATGCCTCGAGTTTTTTGAACAATTGCCGGAGGATGGTACTCCTCGAAGCCAGTTGGTTGGACCTGGACAAGCACATGCACCTCTGGGTCACTCCCCAGGATGGAGTTCAGTCCATGTTCTTCTTGAATCAGCGCCCACAGCAACGGGCCGCGGGCTTGGAAAACCACTCCCGAGATTTCCTGCCAAGGCAACGGCTTGAGTTTTTGCCCGGAAGACACTGTGGGGGGCTTTGGCATGGATTGGCCCTCTTCGACAGTCGTGAGGGTTTTCGATAGTTCGCGCAACAGCACCGGGGGAGTGTTCGTCGAAAAGCGGTCGTTTGGGTCGTCCATTGCATGACGGGATAGGGTCATGGTCTTCGATCGTGAATGGGTCGTGGAGGAAGGGGTGAAGTAGGCAGCGGCAATCAACTCCCCGTGAGTGTTCAGTAACCGGCCATAAGCGGTCGCGAACGCGTGCATAGAATGTCGGGGCTCGGCAACGATGGCGAGGACGACATCATCCGGCCGGTCGAACATGAGGCGGAGGATCCATCGTTGAAGTCGGCAGTGTTCGGTGGAGAGGGTGTTGAGATGAGACGAGAGCGATGAGCCTGAGAACGGGGTTTCCTGGGCGTAGGAAGCTAGCAAATAATCGCTCTCCAATTCTTGCGCGGCTTGTATATGGGTATCCACGGCGGCGATGCATTGGTGCAACTCGGGCAGACGAGCGACACGTTCCTTATCGGCTGGAGCAGATCCACGTTTTCGAACCAACGACTTTTTAAGCGCTTCGAGCAGACTCATTTGGTTCTCGATGGCCCGAACCTCGGGTGAGTGTCGCAATCGGGCGGCTTGACGGCGATAACGGGTTAGGTCGGCGACGCCATCGTATGCCGTTGGGGATCGCTTAGAGGCAGGCGCCTTTCCGCACAGTGCGACCGATAGTTTGCCTGCCTGAATCGAAACCGTAGCCGCCACTGGCGCTGTTTCTTCATACCCATTGAGCGCTGCGGCCAGTGGCGCAACAAACTCTTGCTCCATTCGACGCTTGAGCGGACGCGCCCCATAACGGACATCGTAACCGCGGATAGCCAAGTGTTCGACAACCTCTGGACTGATATCCAACGTCACTGATCGCTGAGCTAGGCCATCGCGTTTGAGAACGAGATCCATCTGTCTCCGGGCAATGGCCATGACAACCTCCTGGGGCAACGGGGCAAACGGCAAGATCGAATCGAGTCGATTGTAGATTTCAGGCCGTAGGAACTGGCGCACCGCATCCGCAAACGGTTCTCCTGTCGCCGAATTCGAAGCCGCGCCAAAGCCGCTGGGACCACGTCGCACCGATTCCGCACCGAGGTTCGACGTCATAACAATCACCGCATTGCAAAAGTCGGCGACACGTCCTGAGGCATCCGTCAGGCGTCCCTCACCGAGGATCTGGAGTAAGAGATCAAAGAACGAAGCATCGGCTTTTTCGAATTCATCCAGGAGTAGAACAGAGAACGGTTGTTCGCGAATCCGTGCGGTGAGGAGTCCTTCTGGAGAACCCGCCCCCAAGCCGCCGATAAGTCGCTGGACCGACATCACATCGCTGAATTCGGACAGATCAAATCGGGCAAGCCGGTTGGCATCTCCGAACAAAAAATTGGCCAAGGAACGTGCCAATTCTGTTTTGCCAGTGCCAGTGGGACCGATGAGCAACAGGGAGGCCAGCGGACGGCGCGGCCGCGCCATACGGGTTTTGATGAGCACTAGGATATCCAACACGCGGTTCACGGCTGCGGTTTGTCCAATCACGCGTTGCGCGAACCACTCCCGCGCGACTTCCAGATCCAGCACCGTTTCATCGTCCAGCAGGACAGTCGGCAAGCCGGTTTCCCGTGAGAATCCACGGATGACCTCGGCAACGGTCAGGTTTTTTTGAGGATGAGCGTCGGCGAGGAGTTGTTTCAGAAATCGGACGGGGCGTCCTGGGTTGGCCGAGTAAGTCGCGTAGCGGGCGTGCAGGCGGTACAACCAATCCAGGGCTTCCACGGGTTTGGAACATTCCGGTCCGGGGGCATCCATCCAGAGCTTACCCAAAATTTGACGCAGTGACTCAGGAGTAGGCTCCTGGATTTCTTGAACCACAAACGCGTTGATGAGATGTGGGTCCCGCTGTCGCAGCGCGCCAAGTTGGGAAGGAGTGCATTCGGCGATGATCACAACCTCTCCTCGAGCCAACCAGGGGCGAATGAAGCCGGCGACACTTTGCCCGCCGCGCCCCAAGCGACCGACTTCCTGGAGTTCGAAGAGCGACCCGATATGAAGGATCGCACGAGCTCGAGACAGTTCCTGGCACAGTTGCTGGCAACGTTCCTGCCACATGCCAAAACCGACCTGACCCCGCATGAGACGTGAGCCCGCGGTAGTCCAGAACGTCGTGTGAGCGAATCCATGGGCAGCCCGGTTTCGCGCGAGTTCCTGAACCATTGCCGTTTTCCCGCAACCCGGTGGTCCGACGAGCAGCACGCTTCGAGGGCGCGAGCTGGAGAGTAGGGCTACCAGGTCACCCAGCGCGGTTTCCATTTCATAGGCAATCGGTACTTGGGCAGCTCGCCACCGGGCTGCGGTGGCCCTTCGGAACGGAGGCATTTCATCCGCCAGACTCGAGAGCACCGATGTGGGCTTCTTGGATTGTTCCGAAGTCAGTTCGATTTCTCGCGGTTCCGGCAGATGCGCCGATACCGAGACTTGCCCCAGTCGAATCGCATCCACGCGTTGGACGGTTTGGAGGAGCGAGAGTGTGAGGCGTTTGTGTCGGCTAATAAGCACCAGACGGATGTGGGCGCGGACGCGATCCATCAGGAGCTCAGGACGGTGTGCCATCACTTGGATCCCCAACTCGGGGACAAAGGCATGAAACAGATCCTCCCGTTCAGCCCAGCGAACCACGGCGAAAGTCAACACAGCCGTTTTCTCCCAGTCGGGTGAGCGTTTGGGTGGTTCGAATTCCACAATCACCGAGTCGATTTCTGCCTGAATAGCCAGGCGACGCCGATACATCGACGCGGCGGGGCATAATTCCGGGTCTGACAACAAAACTTTGGCCTTCTGGCAGAACAACCGCTCAGCCGATTCTGCGGAATCACCCACCGCAGAAATCTCTGAAAATCCCAGTCCATCCACCAATTCCGTGCCGTCCTCATAACTGCGGCGGACAGTGATAATCGTAATTACGGGATCTGGCATGGCGCGGACAGGAAGACTGTCGAGGATTATAGACCAAATCCAGACGGGAATCGGCGGGGGTCAACGGCCGAAGATTCGGTCGAAACCGCGCCAGGTGGCAGGATTCAATTGGCGCACAGCGCGGCGAACTTTTTGCATGCCCGGCAGCGCGGTCTCTCCGGCACGCTCCAAGTCGTATTGAAAGAGAAAACCGATACTATGCGCCCCTTCAGTCTCTCCCCGAATGGCATCAAACCCATAGCCGTAGCCGATCAAGAGATGCAATTTGTTGTTGGGAGAAGTCCACCCGAATGCGCCTCCAGCACCAGAAAGATGTCTTACATTAAGTTCCAGCCCAGTCACGTAATCGACCCATGCGGTGGAACCAACGAACATGAACTCAAAATTCTTGCCCAGCGGAAAACTGTAGTTGCCATTGAGTAGCACAAAACGTTCGCCACTGATTTCTTGGAAGTAATAGCCTGGAATCATTAAGGGAAACTCGGAAGCCAGCGGCAGCGCGCCTCCCAGCCGATAAGCACTGAACCGATCGCTCTGAATGGAAGTCCCACCGGTGATGCTTGCCTCGATGTGCATGCCGTTCTTGAAGCCGTACGCCATTAAGGCGCGACCCCAGAAAAGGTGAGATTGAGATTCGATTTCACGATCGCCCTGATAGCCATACGCCGGTGTGTCCGTACGGAATTGCCCCTCATACCAAGCACTCAACTCGAACGCTTGAGCTACTTGCATAAGGGGTTCCCGTCCACCCCAACGCAATCCAGCCCTCACTTCGCCTTGAAGCTTGTCCTCAGGTACAACAAATCCCGGATTCGTTTCGTCGTCGCGTGAATAAAACGAATACCGCATCGACCCACGGAGTATGGCCTGCAGCGGAATTTCCCAGAGACTGGTTGGAATAGATCCGGGGGGCAACGGATTGAACCTATGATAAACTGCCATGGTTGTTTCGGCCCCATGCCCAGTGAAGGACTCTTCGCGGAATAATTTGCCGCGCCGGATCTCAAAATAGCTGTCAGCAAAGCCACCCCCGGCGATGCCGACACCGACATCTGTTGCGGGCCCCAATGCATCGGCGACGCCGAGTTCGGAATCGAGGTACGTGGGGGCCACCACCAGCCGCATCGTCCAGTTCGTACGAATAAACCCTGGGTGATTGTGGTAATAGAACGCGTAAGCGCCCAGCGGGCCGCGTCCTTCAATCGGTTGATTGTATCCCAACTGGATGAGCTGACGTGCTACCGGATCTATCTGCGCCTGGAGCCGCTCCCGCATTAAGAACATCGACCACAAGAAACCGCAGGTCAGCAACAGTTTCTTGAGTAAACCACCTCTTATGGGATCAAGCATTCGAAGCGTCACAAGCCTGAAGGGTGATCCACAAAACTCCAGGGCACGCGAAATTTCCTCGATAGGGATGCCGCCAAGGCTTTGACACCGAACGTTTCGGTTGCGTAGTGGCCTCCATAAAAAATATTGATCCCCAACTCTTCCGCCAAAGCGTGAGTCCAATGAGGACCTTCCCCCGTGACGAATGTGTCCACGCCCTCCGCAGCCGCCAGTTTCAATTGAGACCCCGCGCCCCCGGTGCAGACCCCAATTTTTCGGCACTCAACTCCACCGCCGGCAAGTAGCGTCACTGACCCACCCAGTATTGATGCAAGTCTCTGATGCAATAGCTCACGTGGGATTCGGGCGGAAAACTGCCACCCAATCGACTGCCCTTTGTCATGAAAAAAGGGCCTCAACTTGGTCCCACCTAACGCCCGAGCGAGCACGGCACAATTGCCAAGGCGAGGGTGCGCATCCAAGGGCAGGTGTTGCGAGTAAACAGCCAAATCGTGGTCCAGCAGACATCGCAAAAGTTCGTATCGCCGACCCGTCCACGGATGGGTGGGCGCCCAGAAAAGGCCATGATGAACGATCAAGAGATCCGCCTTTGCGTCGATGGCTTTGCGAACTGTGGCCAGCGAAGCATCCACCGTGGCAACCATCCGGGAGACGCCTCGGCGATTCTCGACCTGAAGCCCATTCACGGCCCCGTCATAATCCTTGAAGTGTTCTGGCGAAAGCTGCTGGTCGCAAAACCGGACGATGGTATCGAGTGGGATGGGTGTCATGTGGGAGATATGGAGGCTGAATCAGAGAACAAATCAACCCTGCAACTCGTAGAACTTTGGATTCGGGCGAATCACCACCCGTCGGCAAGGCCTTCGACCCGGGGATCATGAGCTCCGATGAACACTGCGGACGCGCCCAGGCCACGTTGACCCACGGCTTGCGTGGCCCCGAGCGCCTCGACCCGTTTCAAACGATGTCCGCGCCGCGCGAGTTCCTCCCGAATGGCTTCCGGGATGCGTCGCTCAAGGATCAACTCATCTGGACGCCATTGCTGGTGAAAACGGGGTTGCGCGAGAGCTGTACTTGGGTCGGCGCCGAAATCGATGACTTGAATGATGGCGAGCAAGGTTTGTGAAATAATGGTTGGCCCCCCGGCGGCACCAAGACTGAGAATGGGTCGGCCATCTTTCAAAACGATCGTGGGCGACATGCTGGACAGAGGACGTTTTCCCGGAGCAACCGCATTGGCCTCGGCACCTACCAATCCAAACGCATTGGGAGCGCCGGGTTCCGCAGAGAAATCATCCATCTCATTGTTCAGCACCATTCCAGTACCTGGCACGACCACCTTCGACCCAAATGTTGTGTTGATCGTTGACGTGATAGCCACCCAATTCCCCTGGGCATCGGCTGTCGAGAAGTGGGTTGTATGTTTGGAATCTGGGGCTGTAAACGCGCCCTCCATCACGCGTGGAAACACATCGCGGCTCGATTTAGGGGGCGTGTGGTAGTTGGTCACCGCGAGAGTGCGATCGAGTCGAATCGAGCGAGCGAGCGCCGCAGCATAATCACGATCTATCAGCCCGCGCGGAACTCGAGTAAAATCGGGATCGCCCAACCAATGAGCGCGATCTGCGAACGCCAGTTTCATGGCCTCGGCCACGACGTGAATAGTGTCGGCCGAACTATCCCCAAGGGCGCGCAGGTCGAAATGTTCCAGGATATTTAGGATCTGGCCAACATGAATGCCGCCCGAGCTGGGAGGTGGAAACCCGATGATCTCATGTCCGCGATAGGTCGTCCGGATGGGCTCTCGCACTTTGACATGATAAGCAGCCAAGTCCGCGGCATTCACCAGTCCGCCATTGTTTTGCATCCATTCTGAGATTCGGTGCGCGAAGTCACCCCGATAAAAGTAGCTTGATCCCTCTCGGGCCAGGTTGCGATGGGTCTGCGCCAAATCGGGTTGCCGCAGGATTTCGCCCCGGATCCATCGCGAACCATCCGGCTTCAGAAAGAGACGGCGGAATTCAAGGAACGGCTCCGGAGCCAACTTTTCAATTTCTTGAAGCGCGCCTTGGAGTCGTCCTTCGTAGCTGCGGGTGATGACGAATCCGTCGGCGGCGACACGTGCGGCTTGTTCCAACGCCCGAGACAGGGGTAGCCGCCCGAATTTCGAGCTGACAAACGCGAGCGCGGCGAGCTGCCCAGGAACTCCCACTGCCAACGCACCGTGCTGGCTCAACGCGGGGACGGCACGCCCGTTTCGTCGGTACATATCTCGGGCCGCCGCCGCCGGAGCAGTTTCGCGGCCGTCGACGGCGATTACCCCCCCATTCGCAAGACGTACCACCAGGAAACATCCGCCACCGAGGCCGGAGTTTTGTCCATCGACCACTCCCAGCATTAGTGCGGCAGCAACCGCAGCGTCTATGGCATTGCCGCCTTGCTTGAGTGCGTCGACACCCGCCTGAGTAGCGATGGGATGAACCGTGGCCACAATGCCATTGTGGAATTCGGAAGCTCTTGGGATGGTTGTACCACAAAGGATCAAAACCCAATACCAGGCGAATACCGCCAACCGTACTGGAGCGTTCAACCGCGCTCCAAGGTGGTAAAGACCGCACGGGTGCGGTCGGGTACTCTGTAAAGAGCTTCGCGCCTGGCCGCTTGGAGACAAGGCGTGAGATTCGGCGCGGCAGTTCATTGGTGCGAGACATTGACGGAGAGTCGATACCACGTCGAATCAAGATCTCGAGGTGTATCGAGGACGCGGTGTTCGCGGGTTTTGGATTCGGGTTCGAACTGTCTCCACGTCTCCCAAGCATCGTCGTGAACCCTACGGCGCTGGATGGTGTGTCTGCGATTCGACACTCCGATAAAACTAAATTCGAGGGACCCATCAGCAGTCAACCCCGCCCGGAGGATCGGCAGGCTAGACGCATCCCTCGGATCGGTACCTGCGATGTACTCGGAGAAGTTTGTCGACCCATCGCCGTCCAAATCGGCATCGGCATCGGCCGCGTTCGGATTTGTTCCAACGACCAGTTCCCAATCGTTTGGCATTCCGTCGCCGTCGTCATCCAGCGCGGCGATGTTCCAACTCACACCCGGCGTCGGAGGACCGACTGTCCATGCACGTGGCTCCGACACTGGAATTGACAATGAAACGCGTTGCAACGAAGACCCCGCGCCGTCCGCTGTCGAGGGCCATGGCGATGAGTCCTTGTATACCATCGAAAACACGTGGAACCCGGCCGGATGTTTGAACGTGAGCGCTTCCCCCGAGTTGGAGAGTCGTCCTCGGTAACTTCCACTGACCCGGACGCCGGGATACGTCGCAGTGAACTGTTCCGGGTTGGCCACAATCAGGAAGACGCCCCCAGGAAGCAGCGTGGTATTGTCTCGAAAAGTGAACTCAACACCCTCGGTGATGCGAACTCCGTCAAGTTGGAGGGGAATTGTCCCGGTGTTAGTGCACTCTATAAACTCAAATTCATCACCGTCGATACCATCGATATCGGCGGGGTGATAATGCACTTCGGTCAATTGCAAGGCGGCGTAATCCTGGGGGACAAAATAGTCGACTTCGAGTAACGGACTCCATGTGGTCCCGGAGCGAATTCGCGTCTTGATCCGGGTGTGGCTCGATACGGGTATCGGTGTTTCGTAGGTTTTGGCCGTCTGGGCGATAGCCCCGCCACTCTGGCGCGGGTCCGATCCGTCCGTCGTGTACAGAATCGAACCGCTATTGTTTCCATTCCGAAGTGACGCGGCAAAGCCCGCGCTGACCAATCCTGGCGGTTGGTCTACAAGCGGAGCACCGAGGGATGGGAACAAATTCGCGTTGCGAAGTTTGCGCAACGCAATGGCAGTATTAGTCGGGAAATAGACGGTGCGCATCCAGTTGAGATGGGTCATCCATTCCACGTGGCGCAGATAGGGTTTGGAAGCGCGTTGATAGTCCCCCCAGCGGGCGCTTTCCGCGACGACGGCTCGATCCACTTCGGCAATTCGCCGGTTCCAAAGGGCTAGCGTGTTGCTCGGCGTGAGAACGCCATTGTTGAAAAGGTGTTTCTGGACATGATCCGCAAAGCGGAGCCGAAACTCCGGGTTGGCCCGACATCGCGCGTAAACATAAGCCGGCGTGTTGGGTGCACCCACGTCCACAACCCGAGCCCCCCAGGACGTGTGGCTTTTAATGATCGAATTATTGGAGATTTCCTGATCCCACGCGAAGAAGCGGAAGCCAGTGCTCTCCGATCCTCGACGTCGAGCCGCCCACCAATTGTGATTGGGCCAATCATCTGCCGTGATGAAAATGTGGAGCAGCATGTAGTCGATCAAGTTGTCGATATCCACCATTACCTCGAGTGCTGGATTTCGAGTCCCGTCGGCGTTGCGTCCGAGTAGACGTTGGTAATTGACTGGCACGGACAGATCCGCAGAGGCGAGGGTCATCAGTCGATTCCAGGATGCGGCATCGCCCTGTTTAAGTTCTGCAAAATCTGCCATGACGTCATACTCTTCTTCGCGTCCACCAAAATGCAGTGCGTTGAACTGGCTATCGTTTCGTTCGCAAAGATTGTAGAGACCCCAATAGATTCCATTTAAATAGAGATGCGCAAAGGTACCGTGGCTTGATCCTTGCCCCATCGCTAATTGCAGGTCTTTGACGTATTGCTCACGGATATAGCTGGCATCCTTCCGGTACCATCGCTTCTGCCCGTCGACCAATTGATCCCACTCGACGCTTGGCCAAGTATCCGTGGATCCTGCCCTCACGATCAACCAATCGAAGCCGGTCGCGGTGGTGTCTGGAAAGATCGGATAGTCGAGTTTGGGTGGGCCGTATCGGCTGCGAAAAATGACGCTAAATCCGTGCTTCGGAGTAAAACTTTTGTTTCTGGAAATGCCACCGTGAATACGCAATCCAACATTGTGTTGGAAACCCTGCCGCCCATCGGAATAGATCCATTCCATGCTCGCCGCACGCTCCCAGGCATCCCCTTGATTGCCCGAATTCACATAGATGCCTTGAGAATTGCCAAACAGCCCCGATTGTGGCAGGACCACGCTTAAGGTCGGAATGGAAGTCAGCGCATTGGTGAATTCGTAGCCTGGCTCGGCGCCATTCACGACACGCGAGTCCACCAGAAAATCAGCCGGGTGTCCACCCGGCCAAGTGGAACCAACGCCAACCGGACGTTTTTGCGATGCCACGGCTCCTGGAAAAAGGTAGGTCCGGGTCCGAAGTGTGCTGGGAGCGTGGTCCGTCCGAAAGCCGGCCGCGCGAACAATGGTGGTGGTGGCTATCGGGATTGCGTTGTTTCCTTTCTCCAGCCGCGCGCCGTTTGTCAGCGAGGGTTCGCTGCCGTCGAGCGTGTAAACAATGGTCGCTTCCGGCGTGGGGCAGGTCATCCGCAATTCGAATGGTTGCGTAAACAGGCCGTGATCGACGCTGAATTGAATGTCCTCGACGAGACCAACAACCCCGGGTCCGTTGGGGGCTCCGGGAGACGCTGAGCTAAAAAACCGGGCACCCAGATGACGCCCGAGAGACAGTTGAGGTTGGATGAGAAAGCTGGGGTCCGTAGCAGTGCGGTTGAGACCATGGATTGCCAAGATATTGTCACCCGGCTTGAGTAGACCCTGGGCAACGATTTCAAATTCCTCAGGAACCGTTGACTCACCCGGAGCTCTCGAAACAGTCGCCGCCGAATTGTGGGTGAGAGTTTCCGGGGCATTGCGTCGAGTGATCTCCACGCCGTTGATTGAGGCAACCAATCCATCGTTGTACCGCAGCCTCAATCGCATGAAATCGAAGGCCTCCGGGTCTTTCACTTGAAAGGGAATTCGCAGCCATACCGAACTGTTGACTCCAAGGGCAGCGCTCGCAATGTCGGTCGATATCATTCCCTTCAGTTCCCGCAGGTCCATGGGAGAGGCCCCTGCCGCAAGTGCGACAATCTGGCTTGGGGCCAAAGCAACACTCCAGATCGAGAGGTCATCGATCAGTCCCTGGTACCCGCCGCTCCCGGTGGGGTTATTAGCTCCAAGGAAGAAACTGCGGATGGGTTTCAGCGGATCCGTGTTCGTACCTTCCAGCAGGAGTCGACCATTCTGCCAAATCTGTTTGGTGATGCCTTTCTTGACGAACACGTAGTGATTCCAGGCACCTTTCCATTGGGTCGAGTCGGGTTCGGCGATCGAGACCCGTTGACGCGAGGTGTCGCAACAACCGGTGTCCCAGTAAATGACCGAATCGCCCCAGGGTAAGTGCACATTCAAAGAGCGTTCACCACCGCCGTCGGTCTGGCTGCCAGCCCAGAAGAGGAACTGATTGGCAGGCTGTGTCGATGCACCCCGGATCCACAAACTGACCGTTATAGCGTTGCTCGCAACGGCCCCGTTGAACGCTCCCGTTGTGGCGTGTGGAACCGTCATGACCCCAGTGCCGCCAAAGTTGAGCGCCCGGTCCCCGACCTGCCCGGAAAACCCGCTCCCGACGGACGTGTAGGGCGCTCGTGTCAGGGATCCATGATACGCGCCACCACTGAGTTCCCAGGCGCGTGTGGCGCTACTGGCATCGTTGAAGTCCCAGTAGGCCAACAGGCCTGCGACATCGTTGGTGGATTGATCCCACCCAATGCTCGCTGTGCCCGGTGTCCAATCCGTGTCCTCAAATTCAGGCTGACCGCCCGTCCAGACTAAACCAGCGTGTTTCTTACTGGGGACCAAAAATATTGCAGGTCCATTGGTGGTGACCAGTAAGGCCTCAAGTTGCGCTTGGCCAAGTCCTTGGGACCAATCCCGTCGCTGTGGTCCAAACGAAATATCCGACACCCGCGTGGCACCGTCCGGCTTCCAAAGGACCAACCGGTCGCCCTCGGCTTGGAGTGTGAAGTCGGTGTGAAACGGAAGTCCAGGGGTGGATCGATTTTTACCGGAGGCGAACAGCACCCATCGGGCGCCTGGAAGTAAGTTAGTGGATCCCAGAATCCAAGGCTCTCTACCTGGGGCTCCGTTTCCCAACCGCCAATCCGTGAGGTTCACTGTCTGCGTGCCGAAATTGTGAAGTTCGATCCAGTCGGGACTATCCCCGTCTTCATCCCGAAGGGTTTGGGTATTGCTGGCCATCCATTCGGTGATCCGAATTTGTGCACAACTCCAAAGTGGAGCCCACAAGAGACCCAAGAGACAAAACCAAAGGAACCATCGGGATGTCACAGCAGGCATGATATCACCGAACACGCGAAATGTCGCGACGTAACCTTCTTGATTACTCGATGGTCATAAGCCGGTAGTACCGTTGTGGTGTTTCAGCTACCAGTTCCACTTCCTGGTCGCGCGGCTGAGGCGAGGCGGGGATATCCCTCACCATGAACCACTGCAGCGGGAGGAGTGTGGGACTGCCTTCAAGGCGATAGGCGCGGCTAGGTTCGGCCAGAAACAGAATAAGCAGCGCTCCGTTGGCCGCGCGTCGAATTGTCAACCCGAGCGCTGTGGTTGGCGGAACATACTCTACTTCCAATAACGGCGTCAGGGTGCTCTCTCGCGATCCGAATCGTCGGGCGGTAAAATTGGGACCCTCATCCACCGACCGCAGCATCCATCCAAAGTTGGCCTCAGGATGATCCACCCAGAATTGCAGGTCTGCGACCAAATCGGCTGTGGATTCGAAGAGGTAGGGGGAGTCGTCCACAGAATAGATTAGTGCCAGACTGCTGGGCGTGGCCGCAAAATCAATCTCTTCGGCTCCACCCGGTTGGGTCCAGGTGTTGGTGCTTCCATAAAATCGATGCGTCCAGGTGGCATCGCCAGGAACCGCAAAACCACCCAGTCCTGGAGACGTATCCGGCAACCGCGGCACGGTGGATCCTTCACCCCACGAGACGCGCATGCGATACAAGCCCATTTGGGTCGCGGCGAATCCGTCGCGCGGCCGCCGTTCGACTTCTATTTGGAGCGTCACACGCGTGACTCGTGCCCCTACCGGAACTTTTGCCAAGGGATCGAATCGAAAGAGTCCGCGGTTGCGCGTGTAATTTTGAGTGGTGCCCGCGTTGACGAATTGCGCTCCCCCAAGACTGTTCGTAGGCGAGACCTCAAACAACGTCGTGTCCGCGACGGGCTCGAACACGGCAACTTCTGCCACCGCCTGCATCAGTCCGGCGAGCCACCACGCAACGAACCCAGAGCTCCGCCACGAAAGCATTAATCCAGACTGTCCGCCGTGATCGAAGCCGAAGGAATTCTTCAAACAATATCTGGTTCCGGCGCAATTTTGACGCCGTCCTTGGTCTGGGTGCCACCCGACTTCAAGCGTTCTGCAGTTTCGTTCGCGTATCCAGGGATGATCCGGCTTAATTGATCCTGAGTGGCGCCTAAGTGGTCGCGGATGATTTTTCCGAGGACCTGCCTATAGTCGAGAGACCGCTGTAGATAGCGATCTTCGGCTTTGAACATCGTGCCGGTAGGACCGGTGATCCATGGGACAGAATCGGCGCCGCTGCATTGATGGATACCGCTGCGGGTAACACCGCCCAACCCATTGGGTTGAAATCCTTTGACCGCGCCACCGGCGACCCACATGACGCTGGCTTCGGCGTGATCGGTACCGTTGTCGTCATTCTCTTTGGTAGTGCGACCAAATTCGGAAAGTGTGACGACCACGACATCTTCCCATTTGCATTTGTCGCCGTAGTTCGCGAAGTACTTTTGGAGTCCGTAAATGGCCCATCCAATGCGTCGCAGCAGATTGGCGTGTGAGCCCGTTGCGCCTCCCTGGTTGCTGTGGGTATCGAAACCATCCAACTGGCAGCCCGCCACGATGGCGTCTGTCTTGTTCAGTACCAAGGCGGCGGCCTTGAGGTTGCCAAAAAAGTCGTAACTGCTGGTGGGGACCACATACTTGTTCACTTGGTTGCCAGCAGTGCGGCGGTAACCGCCATTTTTATTGTTGCTGGTGGGGAACAGATAATAGCCACCTCCGGCGTTTTCGTTGGCCCAATTTTGGTCACCATCGGTGACTTCGTTGTCGCGGAAAGTGTTGCCGTTTTCCGAGAAATCAATTTGATCGAAGATACCAAGAGTACGATTGAAGTTTTCGTACTGGAGTCGCAACAGCTCCCGTGAACGTTTGTCCGCAAATTCCGAGGAGTTCGCCAAGCTGAGCATGGTTTTGGATTTCTTCTCGGCCGAGGCCGAGGCCGGAACACCCAGGAGCCCAAACCGTTCCGGACGCTCCACATTGGTCATGGCGGCGGCGGAACCCCGCAGGAGAAGGGGGAGGGATGATTGAAACGAAACCCCGGTGAGCGGAGCAGTGTTGGCGAGGCCGCTCTCGACCATGGCGCGATAGAAGATACCTTCTTTTTTTGCGTCGTTCGAGGGTAGGCCATTTTCCCAGTAAACTTGAGAATCGAAATGCGAGCGCGATTGTTTGGGGTAGCCCACCCGATGCAACATCGCCATTTGACCGGCATTATAAGACGGGACGAGGAACTTGAGTGATGGATGCAACCCGGCGAAATCATTGCCCAGGGGCAAGGCATAGTTTCCATACACCGGGTCGGCACTTCCCGAAGGTGTCCAGAGGGCCTTACCGCTCGAAGAATAGTTCCAAGTCGGATCGGGGCTCGGCGCGATGGCGATGGTCTCTCGGCTCGTGACGTACGCCGGATCCGACAGTGGAATGACCGAGTTCAATCCGTCGTTCGCACCACGTAGGAAGAGAAACAGGACCTTTTTGATCCGACCGTTTGGACCAGGCACACCGATGGAACCCTCGGCGAGAGCCCGCTGCATAACCATGGGCACGTCTGTGAGGCTGCTCAAAGCCGCCAGTGAGGCCAGTCGGGTGCTGCGCGACAAGAAGTCGCGTCGAGTCAGAATGTTAATCGAAGAGTTCATGATATCCGTCGATGAAAGAAGCCGGGGTGGAATGGAGGGTTCGTGTTGGAAAGAACACCTTGAGTTTATTGTTCCTGAAATCGCTGAGTCGTCATGAGAAAGGCCACCATCGCGCGGAGCCGGTTTTCGTACTCCGTGGATGTGGTTTGGAGCACGTCAAACGGAGAGCTGGAACCGGATGCGTTCGTGTTGAGGAACTCGATAGCCGCCTGGCGGTATCCCTGAAGATTGGCCTGACCTTCCGCGGGATACAAAATCCCGAGGAAATAATCGACAATGGCTGGCGCATCTCGAACTGCCTGCGGCTTCTTGAGTTTCAAGAGTGCGAGTGGATCTAGGTTTGGTGCGCTGCGACTCGTTCCAGCCGAGGTTTTGGTCAGACTGCGTTCAATGAATTGAAGACGCTCCGTCAACGTGCCAGCACTGATCCAGGCCGGAGCTTCCTCCGGATAACCGTCTGGATCGCCGCGATCGAACAATCGCATGCGACCCGCGTCGTTCAGCAGTTCGGTGACATCCGATTCCCCGCGCGTATCCGCAGTGAATGTCCCGTCGGGTTTCCTGGCGCGCAAAGCGCGTGTAGTACTCAAGGCAAACTCCAATGGTGTTTTCACTTTTTGCAACGAGCCGGAGTGATGGCGAAACAAATCACTGGTCAGTATGACCCGAAGTATCGGACGCAGTTGTCCCTTCGGTCCACCACCCGGCGGATTTTCCCAGGCCAACATGCAGTCATGAACCAATCGCTCTTCGGGCGTCACCTCGCCATCGGTGAAATCATAACCGTGGCGGAAGCCGTCATGAAGGAAGAGCCGACAGAGTTTGACGCTGAGATATTCCTGGGTGAAAGGTTGATCTGCCATATGCTCAATGATCTGGTAGCCTTCCTGAATGCTATTGGTGGTGGCACTGCCGGTGATGCGAAGTCCATAAGAACGCCCTGCCCAGGGAGCGCCGAACCGCGCCGGCACGACTTTAGGCTGGCCCCAACTGGTCACGTTTTGCTGAGCGTCGCGTTGGATTGGGCCATAGAAACAATACTTGGTTCGTTCATCGTGTCGCCCTTCGCGGTAGTGGATGGACCAGTATAGGCTGAAATCCTGGATGCCAAGATTGGGAGGATGGATGATGGGATCATCGCGCAAATTGGCCGCAAAGGGGTTTCCATCGTTAGCGCGGCGTTTGTAACCCACCGTCCACCCAGTGAAGACGCGCGAAATTTCAACGATGTCCTCCTGGTCGTAGCCGTTGTCCACGCCGAAGCAGAAGAGTTCGCACAATTCTCGAGCGTAGTTCTCGTTGGCAATGTTGCGCCGAGTGACCTGGCCGCTGGCGTTGCGGGTAGCGTTGCCTCGCGAGTTTACCGTGTCTAAATAGATGATCATCGCCGGACTTTCGGCGCTTATCTTCAATAATTCATGGAAGGTGACCGTTGGCTTCAACAAGGAACTGCGCCACTTCAGATTTTCGCGCAGCTCGATTTGGGCAGCCGCACGGCTGTTCGCGCCGTCATCATAGTAGGCATCCAAAAAATCACTGGTTTTGGAGTACTGCGTCACGAAATGATTCTCCAGAAACTGCCTCAGAATTTCGAGCAATTGCCGTTGTGAACGCACACCATGGAGTAAGTGCCAACGCCGCAAATCAGTGATGGATCCGTAACCGTTGGACAGCTTTCCCCAAGCGGTTTTGTAGGGGGGCTTCTGGGAGGTCAAAGTCTCTGGGGCATCTGCGCTCGCACCAGACAACCGCAGCACTGGCACCAAATTGTCCGAACTGGTTCGGTACCAGAAACTCAACGTATATGTCGCACCATTCGCAATCCCTTGAGTGGTCTGTACGATGGAGTTGCCTCCGCCGGATCCATCGTCCGAAGCCTTGACCCAGAGGCTACTGGCTCCGGAATGTTTCACCGTGGTCGAGAGGACCGAGTTGGTGAAATTTTCGGTGGGGACCCAGGACCCGGCAAGAGCCGACTCGAAGTCGCCATTGCGGATCAGATTCGGCTTGGCGAGATCTTCCACCTCGCCGGCCACCAAACGAACATCGTCCACGTAGGCGGATCCATCATCGAGAAGGTAAATGTAGAAATTCGGATTGGCTGAAGTCGCGACACCACTCACCACCAGCTTCGTCCAACCATCCGCTTCCCTGATCGGTACGGGAGGCGCGGGCTCGTCGATTTCGAGACTCAAATCTTCAAAAATTTTTTCCGGCGCTATTTGTTCTTCGAGGTAGCCCTCCGCTCCCAAGGAAGAAACTCGATCCAGTTCATCCGGGGTCGGCCCGTAGGCAATTCGGTTCAGCAGCGTGGTGCTGTACAGCGCGTCGGGAGGGATCTGTTGCGCTCGGACTTGGAAGAATGCACTGCCAGCCGGGGCCGCCCCGGACCATTCGAAGCCATTCCAAACGCCCGAGTTGTCCTCGGCGAATGGGAGACCCAAGGCGGGCGAGCTCCAAATGTTGTAGGCCTGGACCGCAGGTGAGGGCGTCAGCCGGATTCCACTTTTTCCATTCCCCAACGAGAAGTGGCTGATTTCTGGCCCCACGGCCGCCGCGGGCACCCTCAGCGGATCCAGTGCGGGTAGAAAATAAATGATAAAGGCAGATCGCCAAAAGCCGATAAACGATTTCATGACACAGCGACAATTCAATTTCTGCTGCCAAGGTAGCAGTATCCTTGCCGAGTCCGCGAGCGGCAAAATCAACCACCACCTTTTAGCAGGCCTAATCAGTTTTCGTTGAAGATTGACACAATTAGGCCATTTCTACCGTGTCCTGAAAGGAACGCCTACCCAACATCGTTTTAGTCAATCCATGGGTCTACTGACATTTGGGGCAAATGCAGCGAGATCCGGCAACAGCGACGACCATGATTTCCATACCTCTATCCCAAGCGCCTAGGAACTTCCTGTCTCTCAAAGATTCTGCCAGGACCCCAGTAGGTTCTCTACTGTCCGGCATAGGCGACTCACAAACCTCACAAGCGCACTCATCCAATTCACCGATCAAAGTCGCCATCGTTGAAGACAACGATAGCATTCGGACCGGTCTAGCTGGAATTGTCCGCTTATCCTCAGACCTATGCCTCGCGGGTCTTTTCCCAGATGCCGAGTCCGTTTTGCGTGATATTGACGCTTTTGCGCCAGATGTGGTGCTCATGGATATCAATTTGCCGGGAGCGTCCGGCATTGAGTGCGTGTGCGCCGTGAAACATCGGCTGCCGAGAACCTTCATTATCATGCTCACCATTGAGACGAACACGGAACGCGTCATGGGAGCGATCCGAGCGGGTGCCTCCGGTTACCTGACCAAAAGCACTCCGCCAGAACGTATCTTGGAGGCCATTCGAGAAGTGCACCGCGGGGGCGCCCCGATGTCTGGTCAGGCAATCAACGTCCTGGTCCATCGTGTTCAGCATGAGCATGAAGCCCCTCGCATCGTCGATGGCCTTCTCACTCCGCGCGAACGTGAGGTGCTGCAACTCGCTTCCGAAGGCCTGCGCGCCAAGGAAATTGCCGAACGTTTGACGATCAGTACGTTCACCGTTCAGGCTCACATTCGAAACATTTACGAAAAACTGGGCGTCAGATCGCTGTCCCAGGCAATTGCGAAATTGTCCAATTTCGGAAAGGGCGCCTGATTAGGCGCTCTGTCGTCGTGTCATCCCATCGAGGGTGGATTCGTCCCCATCGATGGGGTTTTTGTTCCTTCTGGAACTGGAGGCCATCGCTCCAGAAAAGCCAGTTGCGCTTCCCGATCTGGCAGAATGTCCCGCGCCGGGTCAGTCAAAAAACGTCGCGGGTAACCGGGTTCCAGCCAGAGAACGGTGACTTGATCACCTCGGACATGAAACCTTGCCCGCCAGGCCCCGCAACCAATCTCTAGTTGCTCGCCATCTCCTCGCCGCCGGATCCGTCGGGTCCGATGCGGCGTCGGATCCCGCTCCAAGAGTTCCACCAGCCTGGATCGAAAGTCGATCTGCCACACCTGAAACAGCCAGTCCGCCTGCATTTGAGCCAGAGGTGTCCACTCGACAAAATGCGACGGCGGCGCCACTAAATTCTGATCTAAGTCCTCACACCATCCGCCACTGGCTTCAGGAAACGCATCGTAAGAGGCGATGTACGGCTTGATGTCAAACACCGGGGTGCCATCCACCAGATCACAAGCACCCAAGATAAGTCGGCGTCGTTCCACGCCAATGAGGTTCACGGTAGAAAGTCCGAGAGGGTTGGGCCGGTGGGGGGAACGTGTAGCGAACACGCCGCGGCGGATCGCGGGTCCGCGTGGTGGCAGGACCAATGGTTTCCAATTAGAGTTACGGTGGAACCACCAGATCAGCCAGACCTTTGAAAACCGCGAGAGATCGCGCAGCGCCGTCTCGTAATTGTGGCCAGGCAATAGTTCCAGCACACTGCGTTCAGGCTCGCCTTCGGTGGGTTGATGGCGCGCCTGAAACTTGACCTGCTTGGGAGATCGGATATGGCCAATAGGATGAAGGGTCAGGGATGGTTCCACAGGTCGAGAAATTCTCCCGGATTGAGTCTGAATCCGACGGAAACCGCAAGGGGTCTCCACGGTAAACAAACGCCGATCTTGATTCGGAAGCCACGCTTGCGCATACATCGCGCGCATGAATTCCGGTTTGTCCGCCATCAACGCCGCCGTACAAGAGGCGGGCGCGTTCCTCTCCCCTCTGTTCACTGAGATCAACAAGGTGGTCGTCGGCCAAAAATACCTGGTCGAACGCCTAGTCGTCGGCTTGCTCGCCAATGGACACGTGCTGCTGGAAGGTGTTCCCGGACTGGCCAAAACGCTATCCGTCAAAACACTGGCCACTGCCCTGCACGTGAAGTTTTCCCGCCTGCAATTCACCCCGGACATGCTGCCAGCAGATGTCGTAGGCACCCAGGTGTTCAACCCGCAACAAGGAACGTTCAGTGTTCGACGCGGTCCCGTCTTCGCCAATTTGGTGCTGGCAGACGAAATCAACCGGGCTCCCGCCAAGGTCCAAAGCGCGTTGCTCGAAGCCATGCAGGAACGGCAAGTAACTATCGGCGAACAAACCTTTCGCCTCGAGGAACCCTTCCTGGTCCTGGCCACCCAAAATCCAATCGAGCAAGAGGGAACTTATCCCTTGCCCGAAGCCCAGGTCGATCGATTCATGTTGAAACTCAAGATCGGCTACCCGACCCGCGATGAAGAACGCACGATCTTGGACCTGATGGCGCGCACAAACGGACACCCCACCGCCAATGCGATTGTCACCCCGGAACAGATTCTTCGCGCTCGAGAAGTCATCAACGATCTGTACATCGACGACAAAGTGAAGGATTACATCGTCGATCTTGTCTGTGCGACGCGCGAACCCCAGACCTACAAGATTGACGTCAAAGGCCTGATCCAACTCGGCGCCAGCCCCCGCGCCACCATTGCCCTGGCACTGGCTTCCAAAGCCCACGCGTTCCTTCGCGGACGAGGTTATGTCACCCCTCATGACGTCAAGTCCATCGGCATGGACGTCCTTCGCCACCGGGTAAGCGTCACCTACGAAGCTGAGGCCGAAGAAAAAACCTCGGAAGACGTCATTCAAAAGATTTTCGACGAATTGCCGGTTCC
The DNA here is from genome assembly GCA_005793375.1 of Verrucomicrobiales bacterium. Lineage (GTDB taxonomy): Bacteria > Verrucomicrobiota > Verrucomicrobiia > Limisphaerales > UBA9464 > SXSK01. Next base: position 34,436 of record SXSK01000266.1, read on the forward strand.
CTGAGTCTTCCCATGTTTCGACGCACCGCACAGGTTTTACAGGAGGGTGTGGCCCGGCTCTTCAGTTCCGGACCCGTCAATGCATCTCGCGCACCCTTGCGGACTGCCGGCCAGTCTTCGACTGGCGGCAGCCGCGCGATTCCGGTTGAGATCCTGAAAAAGATCCGGCAGATCGAAATCCGCACCCGCCGGTTGGTGAGCGAGACCCTAGCAGGTCAGTACCACAGTGCTTTCAAAGGTCAGGGGATGGATTTCGACGAAGTCCGCGAATACCAACCAGGCGACGAAGTGCGAAGCATCGATTGGAATGTCACCGCCAAGATGAATCATCCGTTCGTCAAAAAATTCCGTGAAGAGCGAGAGTTGACAGTGGTGTTGGTCGTGGATCTAAGCGGCTCGGGAATGTTCGGTTCGGGTGATTACTCGAAGCGAGAACTCACGGCTGAAATCGCCTCGGTGCTGGCATTCAGTGCGATTCGCAATCAGGACAAGGTCGGCCTGTTACTATTCACCGAAAGCGTCGAAAAATTCATTCCTCCCCGCAAGGGACGCCGGCATGTCTTGCGTGTCATACGAGATGTCTTGTTTCACGAACCCAGGTACCCCGGCACCAACATGAATGGCGCCTTGGAATTCTTGAATCGCATACTGCCCCATCGCAGCGTGGTGGTCGTGATCAGCGATTTTCTCGGTGAAACCCATTTGAACCGTGCGGATGTCGCAGCGCATCTGCGACGTAAGGCTCTATATTCCGAAACATTGGGCCGCCTCAGCTCGACCGTGCTTCGGCAAACCAGTCGCAAACACGATGTGATTGCCGTGCAAGTGACTGATCCCCACGAACTCTCACTGCCAAATCTGGGGCGAATCGTGTTGAAAGATGCCGAAACGGGGGATGTGGTGGAAATCAATACGAACGATGGACGCCGCCGGGAGGCGTTTGCGATGCGCCAAGAGAAGACCCAACTCGAGCTCATTCACTTGTTTCGAAGTTCCAATGTCGATGCCATTCAATTGCGCACCGATGAGCCTTACGAGAAGCAACTCGCCGCCTTTTTTGACAAACGCCAAAAACGAAAGCGGGGCCGCTGATCGACTGTGCGAGGTGCCGCCAGAAGCTTCACGGAAGGGCTCGACTTTGGCAGCGACTGACGTAGCGTTGCGTCCATGAAAGCCGTGTTCTCATTCGCTGCCAGCTCTTTGATCGTGATCACGTTACATGCAGGGCAAGCTGTCCCGATTTTCGATGGCTCCTCATTCCACGGTTGGGATGGTGACACCAAAAAAACTTGGCGCATTGAACAGGGCGAGATCGTTGGGGGTGACCTAAAGAAGATGGTTCCTCAAAATGAGTTCATCGCCACCACCAGGAGCTATACCAATTATGTATTGCGACTCAAGTTCAAGCTCACCGGCACCGAGGGGTTTGTGAATTCCGGCATTCAATACCACAGCCAGCGAATCCCAAACCACAACGAGATGAAGGGTTACCAGGCCGACATCGGTGTGGGTTGGTGGGGGGCAATCTATGATGAAAGCCGCCGCAACAAAGTGATGATCAAACCGGATGAGGCTGCCGTGAAGAAGGCGGTTAAATTGAACGACTGGAACGACTATGAAGTCCATACCTCGGGCCGACGGACGGTCTTGAAGATTAACGGGGTCCAGATGGTGGATTACACAGAAGCCGATGAAAGCCTCCCGCAGTCCGGTCGAATTGGGTTGCAAGTTCACGGTGGTGGAAAGACTGAAATCCGTTTCAAGGACATTTTGATTGAAGAGAAACCTTGAGTCGCAGAGCCGATTTCGGGGGCATGAAATTTTTGGCGACATTGAACGTCTAATAACCATGGCAAACGTATTGATACGGCCGGACTGGTACATCCCAGAACGATTGGTGACTCCGGAGCACGTTTATAGAAACCGACGCACGTTTTTGCGCCAAATGGGACTGACTGGCGCCGGCCTCTTCACCGCGGCGCCAGCCCTGTTGTCGGCTCGCGCCGCTGAAGCAGCATCAAAAGCCATCGCATCGAGGTTTCCGGCCAAGCGCAATCCAGACTTCAATCCCAAGCTACGGATTTCGAACGAAGACCCGGCGACGTCTTACAATAATTTTTACGAATTCAGCACCAGCAAGGACCGGGTGAAACGGCTGGTTGGAAATTTCAAAACCCAACCATGGCCCCTCGAAATCTATGGGCTATGCGAAAAGCCGCTCAAAGTAGACCTTGCCGACCTGCTTGAGGAATTCCCCCAAGAAGAACGTGTCTACCGTTTTCGTTGCGTCGAGGCGTGGTCAATGGTCGTGCCTTGGACAGGTTTTGTTCTCGCCGACCTCCTGAAGAAGGTGCAGCCGAAGTCCGAGGCCAAGTTTGTCCGATTCGAAACCGCGGGGCGGCCTGAGGAAATGCCCGGCTATAACCGGCTTCTCGCGCAGGGGTATCCTCTGCCGTATAATGAAGGTTTGCGTCTGGATGAAGCCATGCACCCACTGACCCTGGTCTGCACCGGCATGTACGGAAAACCCCTCCCCAAACAGAATGGGGCTCCTGTGAGAATCATCGTCCCATGGAAGTATGGCTACAAATCGATCAAAAGCATCGTGAAAATTGAGTTGGTCGCCAAACAACCATCGACACTTTGGGAAGCGTTGCAACCGACGGAGTATCCGTTTGAATCCAACGTGGAACCAAACGTGCCTCATCCGCGCTGGTCACAGGCCACCGAACGGGAAGTGGACACCGGGGACCGTATCCCCACCTTGCCCTACAACGGGTACGCCGAGCAGGTCGCAAAATTGTATAAGAAAGGGTGAACTCGGGCGTGCAGACCTCGCCCCAAGGCGGCTTCGATAGGCGTCAATAATCGCGATCGCAAGCGGCTCGTGGTAGAGAGCCGACCTCTGCGGTCCTTGCAGTTGAAAACCCTATCAAACTCTACCAACCAGCCGGTAAGAACTGCGGGTAGGACTGCCACGTGTAGCCGCGCATGATGTACTTAAAGTCGCGGTCCTTGAGCGCACTTCCACCCGCCGGAGTCCAGTTGAACGGCGCAGTCCCTTGCTGAGCCGCCCTTCGAAACGCGTCGATCGACGTTTTCTCCACCCATTTCTTCATTTCAGCATGACCGTCCGAGAAGCCAAAGCTGCTGGCGGTATTGTGGAAGATGGCCATGGGATCAATCCAACCAGGGGAGCGGACGAAGATGACCCAGGTGCCCCAATTGTGCCCTCGAGGATCCGCCTCCTCAAGGAACGTATACATTTGGCTGGGCTGCTGGACTTGAGACATCTTCGTGACAGGTTCGACGCCAGCTTCCCAGCCGAAAATGCCATTCATGCCATTCGCTTTGCTGTAGCTGTCGAAAGCCCAACCCGGGGTCGCCACTTTCTTGCGGATTCGGGTATCTCCCGGGCAATGATACGAGCCAATGGCTGAATTGAATGGAAAAAGCGGTCCCTTCCGAATGCCATCCTGAACGTTGGTGAGACTGATCGTCTTGCCAGCCCCCAACAGCCCAGGCCAAAACCCTCCACCATCCATGTCGACCCCGTTGAATTTGTAGGACGGCATCGTGTCGTTGTAATCATTGGCGTACATGGCATGCGCCAGAGACAACTGTTTCTGGTTGTTCAGGCAGCTTGCGCCAGTGGCCAATTCCTTGGACTTGGCAAGCGAGGGCAGAAGCATCGAGGCGAGGATCGCAATGATGGCAATGACCACGAGAAGTTCGATCAAAGTGAATCCAGCCGGGTGGCATCCAGGGGATTTTGTAACAGACGATTTCCAATGCATGGCGATAAATTTATTAGTCGGACCCAGTGACCACTTCAGGTGGTTTACCCTCAGCAAACCTACCCAGGCGCGTACTCATGTCAATCCACTCCCATGTAATCCAACTCGCCACTTGCCGACAATTCAGCCAACGTTTCCAAATGGATGTCACTCGAACGGCATTTGGAACATGGAACGGTGGTCGGTTCATGCATTACGGCCAACCCTTGGAAGACGCGCAGTGGATCCGCGTGGCTCAACATGCGTATCAACGCGGTATCCAGACATTTTTGACCGCCGACGTATATGGCAACGGACAAGCGGACGAAATTCTCGGGCGATCGTTGGCTGGCTTGGCCCGCGAGAGTTACTGCTTGGTCGGCGCTGTGGGCCACGACTTCTATTCGGGGAAGCGGGACGGTGCGAAAGGTTATCCGCGCTTCACGAACCCGCAATTGCGGCGTCCCCAGGACTATGCGGATTATTTGCGCATGGCCACGGAGAAGTCGTTGGAACGTTGCCAGGCGGACCGCTTCGACCTGCTTCTGCTGCACAACCCGGATTCGACTGGGTACACGAGCGATGCGGTCTGGAATGGCATGGATCGTCTGCGGGATGCGGGACTAGTGGAGCGGTTGGGTATCGCTCCTGGGCCAGCCAACGGATTCACCTTGGATCTGCTGCAATGCTTTGAACGTTTTGGACCGCTGATCGATTGGGCCATGATCATCCTGAACCCCTTCGAACCCTGGCCAGGTTCGCTAATCCTGTCCGCTGCGGTAACGCATGAAATTAAGATTCTCACCCGAGTGGTCGACTTCGGGGGCATTTTTCACGACGACGTGCGACCGGGACATCGTTTTGGGCAGAGTGATCACCGGGCATTTCGCCCGCCGGGGTGGGTTGAATCGGGTTGCGAAAAATTGGATCAATTGCGACCCATTGCTGAGCGTCATGGCTTGACTCCGCTTCAACTCGCCTGCGTCTGGAACCTTCAGCAGCCTGCAGTACACAATGTCATTCCCACATTGATCCAGGAGATTGGCGACCAATCCCGCACCATACAATCCAAAGTGGATGATCTGGCCGCGCTACCCGAGGTGAGCCTCGATGCGGCTGCATTGGAATTAATTGCGCGAGTCGGCGACAACGCGGGCTGCATGCATTTGAAGGGCGCCAGTGTGGAGTACGAGGGCGAACCCATCGCGGATCAATGGAAAGTCAGCGCGGAACTGGCGGAAGTCGGCCGCCGCTGGTCGGTCGATCCGACGAACGACCTCATGTATCGCATGGCCAAAGGATGAACGAATACCCGGGATAACGACTCAGTCCGACGCGTTCCCGCTGGAGCAACAGATCGCACGATGGCGAAACTACCAACGTCGCCGAAGGGTTGTCAAAGACTCCGACCTTGGTGAATTGGAGGATCATCTCCGCGAAGAGTTGGCTGCACTCTAAAGCGCATAAATTAAGGGACAGGTCTATTATAATAATGGCGAAGCGATGGCGGGCAAGAAGCGGGCGCGTTTGGGATTACAGCGTGTTGTGCAGGCGTTGTTGCGAGGGGAAGAAGAGACGTTGAGCCGTTCGATGGAAATCTACCGGATGCACGTGTACCGAGAAGGAACGGAAGAGCGGGGTAGAGGACGCATTGTTTTCACTGCGAGACTTGAAGTTGGGAGTATTTGGGTAGGGTCGATTCGCGTCTGCTGACGAGTTTGCCTGGGTTGTTCCTGACGGTTTTGCACGGATGTGGTGGGATGGAAGTGAATCTAGTAACTTCATCAAAAACAAAGACGCGGAACTGTTACGTTCCGTACTATCGGGATTCCTAATCACCCACCCGACTCAGCTCAACCTCCCCGAACAAGAGGATGGCATACGTTTCTTCGCTCAGTTCAGCAATCAGGATGAGAGAGGTCGGACGCAGTCCAACGCGGCCTCCAGGATTTTCAACGCTGTCGCCATTTCCTCGCGACTTAGTGTCAGCGCTGGCGTCAGGGTCAGAATGTTTCCCATTGTCACCTTGAAGTTCAGACCTCGATTCAAGCACTCGTACATGACGGCTTCGGCCTCGTCCGAGGCAGGGGTGCCGTCCGAATGGCGCAATTCCACACCGAGCAGCAGTCCTTTGCCACGCACATTGGAAATGAGTGGTTGACGCCTCTGAAGTTCGCACAGTTGTGTGATGGTTTCTGCACCGAGTTGAGCGGCGTGTTCCACAAGTCTTTCGTCACGCAGGATATCCAATGTCGCGATTCCCGCTGCGCATGCTATGGGATTCTTCTCGTGGGTGTAGTGCCCCAAGGCGGTTTGGGTGGCAACGTTCAAGTGTTCGCGGGCCAGCAGCGCCGCCAATGGAAAGACACCGCCGCCTAATCCCTTGCCCAACACCAACATGTCGGGAACCACGTCATAGTGCTCACAGGCGAACATTTTCCCTGTTCGGCCAAGCCCGATGGGGATTTCATCCAGGATCAGGAGAGCCCCGTGGCGGTCACATGCGGCGCGCACCCGTTTCCACCAATCGGGTGGTGGAATGAACGGTGTGCAGCGAATGGTTTCACCAATAACGGCCGCCACGTCGCCTTCTTTTTCGAGCACGTACTCGATATAATCGGCACATGCGAGGTTGCACTGAGTACCACAACGGAACGGGCATCGAGCGGGTTCAGGCGGGGGGACATGTTCACAGCCGGGAAGTAACGGGCCGATGCCCTTGCGAAACACAGCTTCTCCGCCGATTGAAATGGCGTCCAGTGATGCGCCATGAAAGGCGTCCCACATGGAAATGAATTTGAAGCGACCAGTGGCCACGCGCGCCAGTTTGAGTGCCATCCCGATGGCGGAAGTGCCACCGGGCGCAAAGAGTACGCGGCTTAAATCGCCGGGCGCGAGTTCCACAAGCCGTTGGGCGAGAGCGACCGCAGGCTCGCAGGTGTATCGACGCGTGCAAAAGCTCAACTGGTCGAGTTGATGCTTCACGGCCTCGATGACACGCGGATGACCGAAGCCCACCTGGTGTACATTATTGCCGTGAAAGTCCAGATAACGCCGCCCCTCCACGTCCTCAATCCAGGGTCCCGAAGCCGACTTCAGAGCGTTTAAGCAGGGCGTGGATAGTGATTGATGAAGGAAATGTTTGGCATCTGCATCCAGCAACGCTTGGGTTTCTGGTGCGATGTGGCCGACGGTCCACTTACGGCGGCGAGGTGATAAGTTTACGTCCCCCTCGGAGCGCAAGACGTTGAGCGAATCGGCATTCATGACAAGCGGCGTGTTGGACTGGACTGCACTGGACGGGTTGGGTTGGTTGATGGGTCGTCAAAGCGCCCGAGCTCATGCTGCAAACATAAGTGCCCGGAATAGAAGCAACAAAATGCCAGCCATTTTGTGAAGATGTGGTTACACTTCCGACATGTCGCAACCGAAGGGCATGTCCTATCGCAGCCTGGATCCGGAGGCTATCTTATCAACCGTTGATGCGTTGACAGCTCGAATTCATAGGGGCTTTCCGAACACCGGATTGGGTGCGGTGGCCACAGAATTGCAGCAGGTTTCGCGCGAAGTGCGGAACCTCGTGATGTGGCTGGGCAAGCCACTTCCCTGGGTACGTGCCGTGGTGGGCATTGGCTTATTCCTATTGCTGGCTGGAATGGTCGGAGCCCTGTTGAAGATCCCGGTGAGTTCCCAGACTCCAGGCGTGTCGGATGTATTGCAGGGGATTGATTCAGGTGTCAATGATGTGGTGTTCATTGGCGTTGCGGTATTTTTTCTCTTCACCATTGAGACTCGGGTAAAGCGCAATCGGGCGTTCAAGTCGCTACACACCCTTCGATCCTTGGCGCATATCATCGACATGCATCAATTAAAGAAGGATCCGGAGCAATTATCGGATGGCGGTGCGATAGCGACCCAAGAACCCGTTTACACAGCGGACCAGCTGGCGCGATATTTGGATCATTGCGGCGACATGTTGGCGTTGCTGAGCAAACTAGCGGCGTTGCATGTGCAGCAATTCAATGATGGTGCCACACTCGCCGTAGTTCAAGAAGTGGAGGATTTAGCCCACGATTTGCTGCGCAATATCTGGCAGAAAATTGTCATTATAGATCGCCTTCATGGCAACACCCCTCACCTGTGAGGACGCGCCATTGGGGCAGCAATCGAGCTGAAGCGTCACCGACTCTCCGAACTGGAGTCGGCGGACTCAACGCCGGTCGTTCGCTCTGCATCGCCCGGACATGTTTCGGAGCATCATGGGACCAAACTCACCCGGTAGTAATGAGAGTCCGAGGCGGCTGGTTCTGAAGCTAACACGGCGATGCCATTGCCGGGCACTAGGATCTCGCGAATGAAACTCCATGTCCCCTGGTCGGTCGCGGGGCGGGATTCGATACGGAATTTCCGTCCGGGACTGGCGGCGAGCATCAGGTTGACAATGTCACCGGCACCATATCTCACGCCCAATTGGATCGCGCTGGTGGCGTCTTTGGGGTTGGTGCCATTGAGCAGTTCGTGGCGATTCAGGAATCCATCGGCATCCGGGTCGCCGTCGGGCCCGTTGTCGGCCGCAGCCGAATCGGTGGCGAGGCCGTGTTGGATTTCCCATGCATCTGGCAAGCCGTCGCCATCGACATCGATACCGGGCGACAAGCGAGGAGATGCGAGCCAAGCCATGGGATCGCCGCCATAGGTGGCGAAATCTCGACGAGTCAAGGAACGACCCGTACCAGAGGTTTGACTAGGCCAAGGAGTCTGATCGCGATAGGTGAGTTCCTCGACCGTGATATGTGTCAAGGAAACCGATCCGTCCTGGGAATTGACCACAGGCGTGCCCGGTCGAAGCAAGCGGAGAGTGTCGGAGCCGTTGGCGAGGGTTCCTTGCCAAGGCCCCACGATCGGCGTGGCGAGATCGAAGCCCATGCGGCGTTGGAAGGATTCCAATGTCGCAGGTTCCAAAATTGGATCAAAGCCAACGAGCAGGACGCGTCCGAAAGGAGGCAGGGCAAAGTTGCGGGGGAAATCGAAATCGATGCCGCCACGAAGACGCCACGTGTTGGTCGCATGGGCCAGATCGAACAACGGGACAAGCGCATTACTTGTGTTTAGCAGTTCCACGACTTCGTCGACGGTATTGTTCTGAATTCCCAAGGCGGGCGGTTGGAAAAGGATTTCGCTGAAAACCACCGGGCCGATGGCTGGTCCGGCGTTGATGGCGCCCATGGTGGGGCTCTTTTGAATCAAAAATGATTCCTCCCCCGTACTAGTAACGAAACGTCCAAAGCTTTGCGCGGGTTCTGAAGAGGCAAAACTGAAACCGTGATAATAGCCGGTGAGAGCCCCTTCACGGTCAGCTGAAAAAATCCAGATGTCATCCCCTTTGGTGCTCAGTCGGAAGCCTTCGCCGTTGGGGAGATTGAAGACGGACTCACGAAGGACGATGATACCGTTGCGCAGTATGCGGGTACCAGAAGGCAGACGGACCTTTCGTGGTTCGTCGAAGCTGTCGGAAATGTACCAACCTGAAACATCGGCGGTGGTATTTTCCAAATTGGCGAGTTCGATCTGAGCTTCACCCGCGACGGGTGCGGTGCGGGGCAACACTTCATTGACCACGACCCTGGGCACGACAATCGGTGTTCCGTCGACGGCACCGGGTGAACCGCCGGCGGCAGCACTCAACCGCCAAGCATTGGGTTGACCTGAGGAGGAGGATGGTTGGTTTTCGTTGATGGCGACCAATGAAAATCCAGCGCCATCGGCCAGGCGATACCAAGAATCATTGTAAGAGAAGTCGAAGATGGGTTCTTCGGCCGGGCCAGCAAGAGAAAGGCGTTCACCGGCATCATCCAGGGATCCGGCGAATTCCCCGGCAATGCGGCTGATTCCTGGATAGCGGCTTAGGAATGCAGCCCGATTGCGCACCACCAGCACGCGTTCGCCTGGTGCCAGAGAGGTGACTTCGTTGGTTGCGGTGAAGGTGAATTCGATCCCTGCATTGAAGTGATAGCCCACGAGGTTCAGCTCCCGATTCGAGATGTTCTTCAATTCCAGGAATTCAAAATCGCCTGCGGCGTAGAGCGAACCCACTGGGGCGTCCGGATGGAACATCAATTCAGTTAGGGCCAGAGGGGCTGGGGTGACGACGAACGTGGCGGTGACCTGTCCTGACCAAGGAGTCGTGCTGGGAGGGCCCTTCTGAATCCGGGCTTTGTCGATCAATCGGGCGATGACGCGAGTGTTGGTAGTGATTGTAATGGGGCCGGAGTATTGAAACGCTGACGGACCGATGGCTCCGGTGGATCCACGGGGGTCGGTCCCATCGAGCGTATAGTACATCGAAACATTGGTCGGATTGGAAATGCCGGTTGGCACCGTTAGGTCGAATTTGAAGCCCGGGGTGACCACGGCATCGGACGAACTGAGGCGCGGTGGGCGCGCAAACTGAGCATCGATCCAGGATACACGGTTCGAGATCCAGGTCTTCATGATGCGCGTTTCGTTGTCATAACCACCCCGCGGAGTCGTCTCAGTCCAGCGTTTAGCCTCGCGCGGTTGCACCCACCGGACCTCATTGGTCATGCGGTCGATGACGGAATGCATGTTAGCGAGCGAAAGTGGGCCGCGGCGGTGGAGTTCCCATCGATCCACCCAGAGCTGCCAGGCGTCAACGTCGCGAAGCAACGTGTTCCACCAGGGTGTGGCGAACAGGCCGCCGCCGCCGTCCCAAACCCGCGGATTGTCATCGCGCCCATCGTCCTTGCTCTCCCAGGCTCGGTCGTAATCCCAACGAGGCCCGTATTCGACCTTGCCGTTACGGCGTTTATAGAAATACGTGCTCAAACGAATCGCATCAACCTGCCCGCTCAAGGTCTCCAGCAGGTGAAAATCCATCCAATTGGTGACCTCGATATAGGCGCGATATCCTAAGACTGGATCTCGGCGATCGGGGTTGGAGATGCTCATGGCGTTTTGCATGTCACGCCAATATTTGGTCAGATAAGCGAGTTGCGGTGCGCGTTGAGGCGACTTCATTTCGCGCTCCTTAGGTTCTACGAACGCATTTTGGCTTCCACCTGCATTGAAACCAGCGTCGCCGTCGTCCAATCGATCGGTTTTGAACATGTAACTGCCGGTCACTTCCGGAAAGTCGACGTCCTCCGGTTGAGCCTTTGGGGCATCGATTCGTCCCTTGGACAGTCCGGGTTTTTCCATGAGGACATACAGCCCAAACCATTGGTTCGAGTTTATCATGCCACCCTTGTTCAGGTAGACCTCGACGAACCGCGTCCGAGGCGCGCTGGAATTCATTTGGGCGCTAATCTCCATGGTGAAGGGATTGTGGATCAGCATCGGGTCAAACCCATTCGGCGCATAGAGAACCCATTCCGAATCCTCGGGCATGCCCAAAAGTTTCACGTCTTTGTCCTGGTCGAATTCGTCCCAGATATCCACGGCGAAGTTCGACTGCGGCTGACCGCCGGTGCTAGACCCCCGTGTCTTGATGCCGGCGCGAGTCGCCAGATTAGGGGGTCGGCGGAGGGAGGTCAGCCCGTTTTTGGGTTCGTACAAGCTCAGGTGGACGGGGGTGTTTCGGGTCCCTGAGACGGAGGCCGCCTTGAGAGTCGTGATGATAATCACGGGCAGGGATGACGTAAACGACGCCAAGTGAGGGAGGCTGTTCGTCAGGTGGAGAAACGTTTCGCTCGATGGCGGCCCGGCAACCAATCCGGGGCTGTAAGCTCTGGCACGAACCTGGAGAGTGTTGGTGATTTGAAGCGGGGCGGTGTAGGTCAGCAAGTTTTTGTTGGTCTCAGCTGGAAACGTTCCGTCGATCGTGTAGCGAATGACCGCCTTGGTATCGACCGTCTCCAGCGTCAGCTGAAATGGTCCGGTAATTGTTCCACTAACACGTGAGAACTGGACGCCCGGGGAGAAGCCGCTGCCGGTTTGAGCGTTAATGGCGCGAGGCGTCGCCAGTGTGAAGAGGCCAAATTCTTCACCGGCACCCGGAACTCGACCGTAACTAACGTCCCGTGATTGTGGGGGAAACCGCGGAGAAAACGCCGAGACGACTTCGCCATCGGGTGCTACCAGTGCCAGATATTCGCCACTCGCTGAGAGTTTGAAGTTGGTGTGGAAACTGGCGAACGCGTTGGGTCGGCTTCTGCAGGCTCTGGCGACCGATGTTGGCATGGTCGTCTTGTTCTTCTGCGAAGCGAATACCACGAGGTAAGCGTCGGGTCCGAGTTCATAGGAGGGGAAACGCCACTTGGCTTTTTCATCCGGGTCATCGGTCAGAGACCAACCCCCTAGATTGACGGGGGTGGTGCCGGCGTTGTGGAGTTCGATCCAGTCGGCCGGGTCGCAATCGTCGTCGTAGACCGCCTTGTCGGTATCGGCCATGAATTCGGAAATGTACACCTTCCCTCGGGCGGCGGCGGGGTCGAGGGTGACGGTCCACGTGGATCCGACGAAGGGTTGGGGCGTGCCGAGGGTATCGGTGATACTATGGGAGTCGGCCCAGCGAAATTCAACCGAACCGGCGGTGGGTTGGAGAAAACCGAAGACAAATTGAGTGGGCGTGCGACGCTCCAGCCCGGTGGCTGGAATGCCATTGACTAGCAGATCGGCGGCATCGACACCCGAAACCGGTTCACTGAAGTTGATTTCGAGTTGAACCAAGGAATCCACCGTCGAGTTCGGGGGCGGGATTCGTTCGGCCAGGGTGGGTGGAGTGGTATCCGCCTCGACGTTGACATTGGCCAGAAAGGCGAAATCGCTGCTATCGGATAACGATGAATTGAAGGCCTGAACGGCCAGCACGTTGTCGCCATCGACGAGGAGTTTCCATGGGTTCTGAACATCGATGTCCTGATAACCCAACGGTTCTTGGAGGGCGCCGAGCGCGGTGGAACGGACGGGCAAGTCGCCCTCCGAAACGTTGTAGCGGCCGATTTCCGTGCCGTTCAGCCAGACAACGAACCCGTCGTCGGCCAATACGTTCATCGTGAAAGTGCCAATGCTCCCTGGACTGCTGACACGGAACTTATGGCGAAAGAAAACAGCCGTGTATGCTCCGCGCATGTCGGTGAGTTCGGTTCCGACGTATGGCTCTCCATAGTAGAAGGGAGCTTTACCGGTTTGCCAGGCGGTGGCGTTGTAACCCGTTTGACGCCAAGCGGTCGCATCGGCTGCCGAGGCCTCGGTCCGGCCCTTGAAATAACTCCATGTCGTATTAGGCCCGACAATCTCCGTGGCATGGGACGTGACAAGGCACGTAAAGAAGGAACAAAGGCTGCCCAGGAGGGCATTACAGAAAGGTTTCATGGAAGCGTCCGAGGAGCCTACCGACAACAGACGTAATAATCCAACCGAGATGTTTCTGAATCGTCACACAATCTTCCCCTCTCGACTTCTCGGCATGGGACGACCTAAATGCCCGGACGACATATGTCTGAAATTGCCTCCAGCAATCCGGTGCCCGTTCCGGCCGATTTTATTCGCGACATCGTTACCACTCACGTGGCTGAGAAACGATATCCGCAAATCATCACCCGGTTTCCGCCCGAGCCCAATGGCTACCTGCATATTGGCCATGCAAAGTCCATTTGCCTCAATTTTGGCATTGCCCGCGAATACCAGGGGCGGTGCAACCTGCGAATGGACGACACCAACCCCGCCAAGGAAGATCTCGAGTATGTTGAATCCATCCAGGAGGATGTGCGTTGGCTCATCCGCGGTTGGGCTGACCACTGCCTAGGGCTCAAGGCCCAGGGGACGGGACCCATTGATGAGGTGATCGGAGGGCGGACCGATTACCGAATGGAGGCGGTGATGGCGGCGGATGGGGTGGAGCGTGAGCCATTCTTTGCATCCGATTACTTCGAACAAATCCATCGATATGCGGTGCAGCTGATCCGGCTCGGCAAGGCCTACATTTGCGATCTATCGCCTGCCGACACCGAACATTACAGGGGGTCACCCGATCGCCCGGGCACCGACAGTCCATTTCGGACTCGAAGCGTGGAAGAAAACTTGGCGTTGTTCGCTCGAATGACGGCTGGGGAGTTTCCGGATGGTGCGCGCACTTTGCGTGCAAAGATCGACATGTCGTCCCCGAACATTTGGCTTCGAGACCCGGTTTTGTACCGAATTCGGCATGTGGAGCATCACCACACCGGTGCTCGGTGGTGCGTGTATCCGTTGTATGATTTCGCGCATTGCCTGAGCGATTACCTTGAGGGAATCACCCACTCCATATGCACCTTGGAATTTGAGGTGCACCGGCCGTTGTACGATTGGATTCTCCAGGCTCTGACGCTACCCCGACCCCTGCCGCATCAGTATGAGTTTGCGCGGTTGAACCTGGGTTACACACTCATCAGCAAACGCAAACTCATGGCGCTGGTGAAGGAAGGGCTCGTTTCCGGTTGGGATGATCCCCGGTTGCCGACGTTGTCCGGGATGCGGCGCCGAGGGGTTCGCCCCGAGGCCTTGCGAGAATTTGCCCGCAGCATCGGCGTCACCAAGTACAATGCATTGACGGATGTCGCCGTGCTGGAAAAGGCCATTCGAGACGACCTGAACCGTTACGCTACCCGCCGACTAGCGGTCCTCCGTCCCATCAAAGTGGTTCTGACGAATTTGGGAGAAACCGAGACTGTGGAGCTCACTGCAGTCAACAACCCGGAAGATCCCGCCTCGGGGACGCGAACGATCCAACTCACCCGGGAGGTTTGGATTGAGCAGGACGACTTCATGGAAGTGGCGCCACCGAAGTATTTCCGGCTGCGGCCCGGTGGCGAAGTTCGGTTGAAATATGCATGCATCATTCGATGCGACGACGTGGTCAAGGATGCTGCCGGGCGGATCACGGAATTGCATTGCACGGCTCAATTCGACACTCGAACCGGTGGAACCAACGCGGCAAAGAAGGTGAAGGGCACCATTCATTGGGTCAGCGCCTCGCTAGGAATTCCGGCGGAGGTTCGGCTTTACGATCGGCTATTCACCGAGGAAGAACCCGAGAAAGATGGGCGAGATTTTAAGTCGGTGCTCAATCCCGGTTCTCTCTCGGTGGTGTTTGGATTTATTGAACCGTCACTGAGTGGTGCCAATTTGGGGGAGAATTTTCAGTTTGAGCGACTGGGTTATTTTTGCCTCGACAGCGACAATAGCGCGACGAAACGGGTTTTTAACCGCACGATTACCTTAAAGGACGCCTGGGCTAAGGAATCGGTGAAGGTCTGATTGCGGAGCGTTTCCGGTTTGCTGTCTACGGGTGCCAGGGTAGCGTCAGGACTTTATGACAGTTCAACTCGCCTACGGGCAGGGCCAACTTGCGGTGGATTTTCCGGCGGATCGAACAACGGTGATTGAACCGGCGCATCGGTCCGGACTCGCCGATGAGCGCGCCGCTGTGCTGAGCGCCCTCGATCAACCCATCGGCACTCGAGCTCTCCGGGAGTGGCTCAAACCCAACGCCCGGATCTGCATCCTGTTCACTGATATCACCCGCGCGACGCCAAATGAGCGGATCATCCCTTGGGTCTTGAGTTACCTGGAAGCCGCGGGCGTTCGTCCAGAGCAGATCACCCTGCTCAATCAGTTGGGCACGCATCGACCGAATACTCCGGCTGAATTGGAAAGAATGCTCACCCCTGCGGTGGTCGCCAAATATCGGGTGATCAACCATGAACCCGAGGAAGAATCGGCTTGCGTCGCGCTAGGGACCACGCGCACCGGGGTCCCCGCCTGGATCCATCGGCAATGCGTCGAGGCGGAAGTTCGGATTGTCACTGGGTTTATTGAACCTCATTTTTTCGCCGGATTCAGCGGTGGCCCCAAAGGCATTATGCCGGGCGTGGCCCACGTGCGGACGGTCATGAGCAATCATGGCGCTCACAATATCGGAGATCCGCGCGCCACCTTCGGCGTGTGCGAAGGCAATCCATTATGGGAAGAACTTCGGGATATCGCTTTGCGTGCCGGTCCCAGTTTCCTGCTGAATGTTACCCTGAACGAAAAGCGATCCATTACCGGGGTTTTCGCAGGGGATTTGATCGAAGCACACCGGACGGGACGTGAATTCGTCCGGACGTCTGCGATGCAGAAGGTCAAGCAGCCCTTTGAAGTCGTCGTGACGACCAACTCAGGCTACCCGCTCGATATGAACCTCTACCAAGGGGTCAAAGGGATGAGTGCTGGGGCCCGCATTATCGCCGAAGGCGGCACGCTCATCCTGGCGGCCGAATGTCGCGAGGGCATCCCGAATGGGAGTCCCCTGGACAAACTGCTCCGAGAATCGAGGTCACCCGAGGAAATCCTCACCATGTTGGCGACACCGGGATTCGTCCGGCCCGAACAATGGCAGGCCCAAATCCAAGCGTTGATCCAACGCCGTGCTCGGGTGCAGGTGTACTCGACACTGTCCGAAGAGTCCCTCCGGGTGGCCCACCTCCAGGGTTGCCGTGACATTGGAGCCACGGTTCGAGCCGAACTCGAGCGTTTCGGACCGCACGCCCGCGTTGCCGTCCTGCCGCAAGGCCCTCTGACTATCCCCTATCTTGCGTGATTTTTTCGAAATCAAAACATTGTTCTGCAACGACTAACGGCAATACATGGCTCCATTTCTGAAGCTCTCCGGAAGTCAGCTCAAAGTTTTCCTTCGCCAGAGGGGCCTTGCTCATGTTCCATCGCCCGCCATTTCAGGTTGTGTCCTTGAACCCGCTGACATTCAAGTTTCGTCACGCCACACCCGGCGCTACCCCAAGCTCCGGGATCAACTCCGTTCCATTCTGCCTCAGCGGACCACGTCGCTTCTTGTTCCATGCCCAAACGCACTGACATTCATTCCGTTCTGATCAGCGGCGCCGGCCCCAG